>SHVU01000019.1 GCA_009691105.1 Rhodospirillales bacterium | reverse complement strand
CCTTCACGTTCTTTGTTCGGCAACGTGACAAAGCCGCCACGAGAGCACCCGCACGCCGTCGGCGTCCGATACATCGTCAGCCGTTCCGATGGTCTCGACCTTGTAGCGGTCATCCCCGACGAGCGCCCGCACAACCCATTTGCCGCCGCGCTTGCCCTTGCGGTAGCCTACGTGGCATCCGGACTCGATAGCCCTGTAGTAGGGTTTCCCTCGGGCCGACAGCCGCAACCGCGCGGCCCTGGACTCGAGGTTTGTATCCCGCACCATGCGTCCCATTTCCCGTCCCCATAAAGTTGTCCCGATTTTGTCCAGAATACGTGGCCGGATAATGGCGAACAAGACCGAATGGAGAACGGCTGAAAATGGCGTGTTTTCGTGGGGTGATGCGTCCGTGAGTGTCCGCCGAGAGCCGCGTTGCGTTTCTCTCACGTCGGAAACACGGGTTCGAAACCCGTTGGGGGCGCCATTTTTCCCTGCCGCAGGCAGGGGCGGGTCAGGCGCCTTGGCCACCGCGAGCGTTCGTTAGGCGGCGACAGGTGTCTCGGATGTACGGTTCAAAACAGGTTTCTCCGTCGCGGCCCATCGAATTGTCGACGCCCGTCGGCGACGAGACCAAAACCACGACCTGTTACATGTGCGCCTGCCGATGCGGGATCAAAGTCCATTTGCAGGACGGACAGGTCCGCTACATCGAAGGCAACCGCGACCATCCGGTCAACCGCGGCGTGCTCTGCGCCAAGGGCGCGGCCGGCATCATGCAGCACACCTCGCCGGCCCGGCTGCGCAAGCCCCTGAAGCGAGTCGGACCGCGTGGCGAAGGCCCGTTCGTCGAAATCGAATGGGAAGAGGCGCTGGCCACCGCAACGGGATGGCTGCAGCGCATCCGCTCTACCGATCCGCGCAAGCTCGCCTTCTTCACCGGCCGCGACCAGAGCCAGGCTATGACCGGCTGGTGGGCGCGCGAGTTCGGCACGCCCAACTACGCCGCCCACGGCGGATTCTGCTCCGTCAACATGGCGGCCGGTGGATTCTATTCGATCGGCGGATCGTTCTGGGAATTCGGCGAACCCGATTGGGAACATGCCAAGTATCTGCTGATGCTCGGTGTCGCCGAGGATCATTCCTCGAACCCGATCAAGATCGGGCTTGGCAAGCTCAAGGGCCGCGGCGCCAAGTTCGTCTCGGTCAATCCGATCCGCACCGGCTACTCGGCGATCGCCGACGAATGGGTCGGGATTCGCCCCGGCACCGACGGTCTCTGGATCATGTCGTTGATCCACGAGCTTCTCAAGGCCGGCGCAATCGATTTCGATTATCTCGTCCGCTACACGAACGCGCCCTGGCTGGTCTATCATGGCGGTGACGAGGACGGCCTGTTCGTTCGCGACGCCAAGGGCCGCCCTCAGGCATGGGATGCGAAAATCGGCGCGATCGCCGATGCGCTGGCGCCCGACATCACACCGTCGTTGACCGGCGAGGCTAAGCTGGCCGATGGCCGTCGCGCCGTTCCGGCCTTCCGCCTGCTCGCCGAGCGCTTCGTCGATGCCCGGTATGCGCCCGACGCGATTGCCGAAACGACCGGCGTTTCCGCCGCCACAACGAAGCGGATCGCCGCCGAACTCGCCCATGTCGCCTTCTCGGAAGCCATCACACTCGACGTTCCCTGGACGGACTGGGCGGGACGGCGCCACGAAAAGACCGTCGGCCGGCCGATCAGCATCCACGCCATGCGCGGCATTTCGGCGCATTCCAACGGCTTCCACACCTGCTTCGCGATTCACGTCTTGCAGATGCTGCTCGGCGCTATCGATTGCCCGGGCGGCTTCCGCTACCGGCCGCCGTTTCCGAAAGCGATCCCGGCCGGCCGGCCGGCCGGAAAGTTTCGCGACATCGCCCCGGGCAAAGCCCTGTCCGGCATGCCGCTCGGCTTCCCGATGGGTCCGGAAGATCTGCTGGTGACGCCCGAAGGCGACGCAGTCCGCATCGACAAAGCCTTCTCGTGGGAATACCCGCTCGCCGGCCACGGCCTGCTGCACATGGTCATTTCCAACGCCTATCGCGGCGATCCGTATCCCATCGACACGCTGATGATGTTCATGGCGAACATGACGTGGAATTCCGCCATGAACACGGGCGGCACGGTCGACATGCTCACCGAGCGCGACCCCGCGACCGGCGAATACAAGATTCCCCACATTATTTATGCCGACGCGTACTTGTCCGAGATGGTGGCCTACGCCGATCTGATTCTGCCGGACACCACGTATCTCGAGCGCCACGACTGCATCTCGATCCTCGATCGCCCGATCTCGGAAGCCGACGCCGTCCAGGACGCGATCCGTCAGCCGGTGGTCGCGCCGGATCGCGATGTCCGTCCGTTCCAGTCCGTGCTGCTCGATCTCGGGGCCCGTCTCGGCCTGCCCGGCATGGTCACCGCCGAGGGCACGCCGCGGTATGCCGATTACGCCGACTACATCGTCAATCACGAGCGCTCGCCGGGCATCGGATTGCTGATGGGCTGGCGCGGCAAGGGCGGTGCGAGTCACATCTCGGGCGCGCCTAACCCGGAACAACTCGACCGCTATATCGAGAACGGCTGCTTCTTCAGATACAAGCTCCCGCCCGAGCATCAGTATTTCCGGATGGCCAACAAAGGGTATCTGGAGTGGGCGACGTCGGTAGGTTTTGCGCCGAACCCCGACCAGATCATCCTGCAGATCTACAGCGAACCCCTGCAGAGATTCCGGCTGGCAGCGAGCGGCATCGGACCGATCCAAGCGCCCAAGGCGCATCGCGCCCGGATCAAGACCTACTTCGATCCTTTGCCGTTCTGGTATCCGCCGTTCGAAGAAGCAACCGTCGGCAAAGAGTTTCCCTTCCACGCCGTCACCCAGCGGCCGATGCACATGTATCAATCCTGGGGTTCGCAGAACGCGTGGTTGCGCCAGATCACTTCGAGCAACCAGATCTACATCCATAAGGACCGCGCCGCGGAACTTGGCATCGCCGACAACGACTGGGTCTGGATCATCAGCCATCACAGTCGGGTGAAGGCCCAAGCGGCGCTGACGTCCGGCCAAAACGCCGACACCGTCTGGACGTGGAATGCGATCGGCAAGCGCCGCGGCGCTTGGCGGCTCGATGCCGACGCACCGGAATCGACACGCGGATTTCTGCTGAACCATGTGATCTCCGAGCTCTTGCCCGATCGCGGCGGCTATCGCTACGCCAACGCCGATCCAGTCACCGGCCAAGCGGCGTGGTTCGATCTTCGCGTCCGCATCGAAAAGGCCGAACCCGACGACGCCCAGCAGACGGAACCGGCCATGGCCGAGCTGCCGAGCATGCCGGGCATGCGCGCCGCACCAAAAATCCTGACCTACGGCCAACAGTTCCGCGATCGCAGGACAAAGTCGTGACCACGCTTCCCGCCGCCACCGACAAAAAGCTGGGTCTGGTGATCGACCTCGACACCTGCGTCGGGTGTCACGCCTGCGCGGTCAACTGCAAGCAGTGGAACTCGGGCGGCGAAATGGCGCCGCTCACGGATCAGGACCCGTATGGATCCGAGCCGTCTGGCGTGTGGTTCAACCGCGTCCATACCTACGAGGTCGAGGCCGAGGATGGCGGCCGGACCGTGCATTTCCCGCGCTCGTGCCTGCATTGCGAGAACGCCGCCTGCGTCACAGTGTGCCCGACCGGTGCCTCCTACAAGCGGACCGAAGACGGCATCGTTCTCATCGACGAAGCGCTCTGCATCGGCTGCAAGCTGTGTAGCTGGGCTTGCCCTTACGGCGCCCGCGAATACGACGGCCACAGCGGCACGATGAAGAAGTGCACCCTCTGTATCGACCGCATCTACAACGAGACGCTGAGCGAAGACGAACGTGTCCCGGCTTGCGTCTCGACCTGTCCGTCGAGTGCCCGCCACTTCGGCGATCTTGGCGATCCGACATCGAAAGTCTCGAAGCTCGTCGAGGAACGCGGCGGCTACGACCTGATGCCGGAATCGAACTATCGCCCGACCAACAAGTATCTTCCGCCGCGGCCGCGCAACGCCGTACCCCGCTCCGGCGCCCCGACCGAATTGCCGCCGGCGCCCGGTTCCGACCAGCCGTTCCTCGGCTGGCTTGACCGCCTGCTCTCGCGCTAACCGCCGACCGTGCATCCCGCGTATTCCGTCATCCTGTTCACGACGGCGTCCGGCGCCGGTTACGGCCTCTTGGTCATGCTCGGCATCGGCGCGGCGGCCGAGTGGCTGCCGGCCGATCGGCTGTTCGGGTTCGTGGCCTTCGCGGTCGCGCTCGGCGCCATTTCATTCGGACTCGTTGCCTCGGCCTTTCATCTCGGCCGGCCCGAGCGCATGTGGCGGGCCTTCAGCCAATGGCGCTCGTCGTGGCTGTCGCGCGAAGGTGTGATCGCCGTCGCGACGTACGTTCCAACCGGCATCTTCGGCATCGGCTGGGTGATCCTGGGCACGAACCACAGCGCGTGGAGCATCGCCGGCCTCGCGACCGCCGGTTTTGCGGCCGTGACCGTCGCCTGCACCGCGATGATTTATCGAAGCCTGACCACGATCCCGCAATGGGACAACGCCTGGGTCGTTGCGAATTATCTAGCACTCTCGATCATGACCGGCGCGGTTCTCGTTAACGCACTCATCGAGCTCACGGTTCTGCCGGCAGAACCGGCGAGCGGCGTCGGCTCGATCGCTATCGTCGTCGCCTATCTCATCAAGCGGCTCTATTGGCGCGCGATCGATACCGAAAAGCCGCGCAGCACGTCCGGCACTGCCACCGGCCTCGGCCGTTTCGGAACGGTCCGTCAGCTCATTGCCCCGCACACGGAAGAAAACTACGTGATGCGCGAGATGGGTTACCGCGTCGCCCGCAAGCACGCCGCCAAGCTACGGACGATGGCCTCGGTCGCGGCCTTTGTCCTGCCGATGCTGTGCCTGGCGGTCCAGACCGCCACGATCCGCCCCTGGGCGGCGATTCCCGCAGGGTTGGCGGCGGTCTCGGCACTGGTCGGCGTTCTGATGGAGCGTTGGCTGTTCTTCGCCGAGGCCCGGCATGTCGTGACCCTCTTCTACGGGGCCGAAAAACAGTAGCCTTGCGGTTGCGTCGCCTCTAGGCGGCCGTCCCGAATTCGGTCTATGGATGGGCTCCGATGTCCCGCATTGCTTACATCAACGGTCGATACGTCCCACACCGCGATCCCGCGGTCCAGATCGAGGACCGGGGTTTGCAATTCGCCGATTCCGTCTACGAGGTGATCCTAGTCGCGGACGGCCATTTCGTGGACGAGGATCCGCACCTCGAACGGCTCGATCGGTCGATGCGCGAAATTCGGATGACCCCGGACTTCGCCCGTCCCTCTCTGAAACGCATCATGCGCGAAGTCATCCGCCGCAATCGGATCGACTACGGCATGATCTACATCCAAGTGACGCGCGGCACCGCGCCGCGTTCGGCCGGCTTCCCGGCCAAGGCCAGGACGACGCTGATCCTGATGGCGCGACCGATGGCCCGGCCCGATTCCGAGAAGCTGGCCCGTGGCGTCGGCGTGATCACGGTTCCCGACATTCGCTGGAAACGCCGCGACGTCAAATCGACGTCGCTGCTACCGAACGTCCTCGCCAAGCAGCAAGGCATCGATGCTGGGGCTTTCGACTCCTGGATGGTCGACGAAGCCGGCTTCATCACCGAAAGCTCGGCGTCCAACGCCTGGATCGTGACCAAGGACAAGGAACTGATGACGCGCCCGGCGAGCTCCGACATCCTGCGCGGCATCACGCGCATGACGGCGATCGGACTCGCCAAGAAGCTCGGAATCACTTTCGTCGAGCGTCCCTTCACGGCCGCCGAAGCCAAGGCCGCCAAGGAAGCTTTTCAGACCAGCGCCACGATCTGCGTTTTGCCCGTCACTAAGATCGACGGTAAAGCCATCGGCAACGGCCGGGTCGGTGAACTGACCCAGGCCTTGATCGACAGCTACAGCGCCTATGCCGCGCCGGTCGCGATCGCCGGAGCCCGGCGCCGCCAGTCGGTCACCGCCTGATAGCGGTCGGCGGCGCCCAACAGCGTCGCCTCGCCAAAGGGCCGGCCGATCAATTGGAACGCGATCGGAAGCCCGCTCGCCGAGAAGCCGCAGGGCACGGCAATCGCCGGTAATCCCAAGAAGTTAATGTGGCGGGTGCAGTGCCCGACGAGGCGGATCATCTTGGCGATCGCTTCGGGCCCGCCCGTCGTCGTCTCGGCGATGGTCGGGACCGGGATCGGAACGCCGGGAAGATGCAGGATGTCGTTGTCGCCGAATGCCTTGGCGAGAAACTCGGCGACGATCGGGGCACGAAGATCGAGCGCCTCCAGATAGCGCGTCGCCGTATAGAAGAGCCCGGGTTCGGTACGGCTTCGCACCTGATCAGCGAAATCTTTGGGCCGCGAGCGTAGCCACCGGCCGTGCACCGTCGCCGCCTCGCATTCGCGGACGATGTGCTGGACCTCGTCGATCAAGGCCATGTCAGGAACGTCGGTATCGGTGATTACGGCGCCGACATCGCGGAAGACGCGCAGGCTTTCGTCCAGCGCTTTGCCGACCTCCGGAGTCACGGGGTCGTAATAGAAGCGCCGCGGCACACCGACGCGTAGACCTTTGAGCGACGTCGGCATGGCCTTTTCATAATCTGGAACCGGCGCGTGGCTGGTCGTCAGATCGCGCGGATCGGCGCCGGCGATGATGCTGAGCAAGCGGGCGCAATCGCGGGCATCCCGCGCCATCGGACCGACCGTGTCCATCGACCACGACAGGGGCATGACGCCAGCGCGGCTGACGCGGGTCTGGGTCGGCATGAGCCCGACGACACCGCAGATCGAGGCCGGCAGGCGGATCGAGCCACCGGTATCGGAGCCCAACGCCGCCGGCACCAAGCGTGCCGCGACCGCCGCGCCCGACCCGCTCGACGAGCCGCCGGTGACATGGTCGAGATTCCACGGATTGCGGCAGGGCCCGAAATGCTCATTGTGACCGGTCGGGCTGCGGGCGAATTCGGCGAGATGCAGCGCCGCAACATAGATGGCGCCGGCGGCCTCGAGCCGCTCCAGCACCGTCGCCGTCGTCGGAGCGACGAAGCCGCGGGTGATCTTGGCGCCGCTGGTCACGACCTTGCCCTTGCGAAACAGCAGGTCCTTGTGGCCCATGGGCACGCCGTGGAGCGGGCCGCGCAACTGGCCCTTGGCACGCTCGGCATCGGCAACCCGCGCCGCCGCCATCGCTTCGTCTTCTTCGATGGCGATGACGCAGTTCACTTTCGGCCCGATCGTTTTCAAGCGATCGAGAACCGAGCGGGTCGCGGCCTCGGACGTGATCTCGCCTTTGGCGATCGCCGCGGCGGTTTCGATCATCGAGAGATCGGCGAGACGGCTCGCGGTCATGACCGGCGGGTGCGTTCGCTTTCGAGAAGCGCGAAGAAGTCCGACGGTTGAGCGCCGATCGGAAGTTTTTCCGCGGCCTTGCGGACCGCGTCGTTGGCGCGGTTCACGGTCGCTAACAGTCGATCGATCCGCTCGTCTTCCATCGGCACGGCCAACACCGAGTCGGCTATATCGCGAAAGGTCTCTTTCTTCATCGCGCCCTCTGCTTTTTCATCTCGCCCTTGTACCAATCCAGGATCTGCTCGCCGGTCCAGAAGACGACGCCCTTCTGCTTCTTCAAGTACGCCAGCGTCTCCTCGAAGTATTTGATGCGGTGCGCCGCGCCGGTGACATACGGATGCACGCCGATCGCCATGATCCGCGCCGAGGTCTTGGATTCGGCGTAGAGCGTCTCGAAGGCATCATTGATGCGCTTGTTCAAGCCATCGGACGGCTGCATGTGGGCGACATTGACGGTGATGTCGTTGAGCTCGACCGTGTACGGGATCGAGACGATCGTACCGTGGGCGCTTTTCACTTCCACCGGCTGGTCGTCGAGGATCCAATCCGCGAAATATTCGAGCCCGGCCTCGGCGACATAGTCGATGGTCTCGTAGGTCTGGCTGCGCCCCGGCCCCAGCCAGCCGCGCGGCCGCTTGCCGGTGAAGCCCTCGATAATCTCGATCGAGCGCCGGATCATGGCGCGTTGATCCTGAACTTGGGAAATCGGCATCTGCACGACGCAATGCGCCATGATTTCCCACCCAGAGTCGTGGGCGGCGCGGGGCACGTCTGGACAGGTGTTGCAGACCTCTGCGTTCAACGACATCGTCGCGCGGATTTTCAGCTTGTCGAACGCCGCCTTGAGACGCCAGAAGCCGACCCGCATTCCGTACTCGTGCCAGGTCCAGTTCGGAAAATCTGGGACCTGTTGGACGCCCATCGGCGGGCCCGACGCTTGCCGCGCCATGGGCCGGGTGATTTCCCATTCCTCGATGTTGACCACGGGCCAGACGACGAGGCGCGCGCCACCCGGAAGCTTCAAGGGCGGGCGCTTGACGATTGGCGAATAGGTGATCCGATCGCGAGGAAATGTCATGGGATTCCGTGACAAAAGAGTGGTCCGACCTACCGTCTATACACGACGCCGCAATTCCGCGTATATACGAGTTCTGACGCCCAATGGAGGGTCGAATGGATAAGAATTCGGTCAAATGGCAGGGTCCGTTCACGGCGATCGTGACCCCCTTCGATCGGCAAGGCCGGATCGATGAGAGCGCCTTCGCCCATAACGTCGAAGGCCTGATCCGCGCCGGCGCCACCGGCATCGTCGCCAACGGCTGCACCGGCGAATTCTGGGCCCAGAACACGGACGAGCGGAAACGCCTTCTCGAAGTCGCCGTCAAGGCGGCGAAAGGCCGGATCACGGTCATCGGCGGAACCGGCGCGATCACCACGTCCGAGGCCATCGAGATCACGCAAGCCGCCAAAGACGTCGGCTGCGACGGGGCGATGATCATCCCGCCCTTCTTCGTGAAGCCGAGCACCGACGACGTCATCGCGCATTACGAGACGATCGCCAGGGCCGTGAACATTCCGATCATGCTCTACAACCTGCCGTCGCAGACCTTCGCGTTGACGCCCGAGATCGTGGTGCGACTCGCCGAAATCGACAATGTCGTCGCCATCAAGGATTCGTCCTTCGACTACAACAATTTCTATCGGATGAATCAGCTCTCCGGCGACCGCATCCGCATTTTCATCGGTCCCTCGACGATGTTCGGCTATCCCGCCTTGAAGATGGGCGCCGTCGGTTGGGTCGACACGTATTCGAACATCTGGCCGGAGCTGACAGTCAGCCTGTACAACGAGACCATGGCCGGCAACGACACCAAGGCCCAGGAAATCCAGAAGCTCGGACAGGAATTCCGCGCCTTCTGCGATGCCCAAGGCAACATGTACGCGACCACCAAGGCGGCCATGACGCTCCGCGGCTTCTCTGGCGGCTATCCCCGCCTGCCGCTGCGCCCGGTGTCGGACGCCAAGATCGCGGAGATGCGCAAATGGCTCGAGCGCTTGGGCGTTCCCGTGGCGAGAGCGGCCGCCGAATAACGGCGGCGGCGGCGGTTCGGGACGGGTCCCGTGCAGATCGAGCTCGCGCCGCTGGAGCGCAAAGAGCGCTACAAACTAATCGCCAACTTCATCGTGCCGCGCCCGATCGCGCTGGTCACGACCCGCAACGCCGCCGGCGTCGATAACGCCGCACCGTTCAGCGCCTTCAATTACATGAGCGAGGACCCGCCGATCGTGGCGCTGGGTCTGCAGGTTCATCCCGACGAATCGCCGAAGGCCGGCCAGCCCAAGGACACCACCCGCAACATTCACGACAACGGCGAGTTCGTCGTGAACTTGGTGGACGAGGCCCTGGCCGAGGCCATGAACATCTGCGCCATCGATTTTCCGTCCGATGAAAGCGAAGTTGCGGCCGCCGGCCTGACGCTGGCACCGTCGAACGCCATCAAGCCGAAGCGGATCGTCGAAGCGCCCATCGCCATGGAATGCCGCCGCCTGACGACGCTCGAGTTCGGAAGCTTCCGCTCGATCGTCCTCGGAGAAATTCTCTGGATGCACATCCGCGACGGCCTCGTCGATCCGAAAACCTTCCGCGTGTCCGACGAAGCCTGGCACCCGGTGGGCCGGATTTTCGGATCGCTCTACACCCGCACCAACGATCGCTTCGAAATGCGCCGCCCTGGCTATGAAGAATGGCGGCGTAAGAACGGCCCGACCGCCAAGCCATAGGATTCAAGCCATGCCCTTGCCGCGCATCGACACCGACACCGACATCCTCATCGTCGGCGGCGGCATCATGGGATGCTCCCTCGCCTACTGGTTGGCCCGCGAAGGCCGAGAGGTGGCGCTGATCGATCGCTACGATCTGAACACCCAAGCCTCCGGCACCAACGCCGGCAGTATTCACGTTCAGATCCTGTCGCATTGGGCCTGGGCGGAAGAGCCCGAGGCCGTGCGGGCCACCCAGCGTCCGCTCAAGCTCTATGCCGAGGGCGTTCGGACCTGGCGTGAATTGGCGAAGACCCTCGACACCGATATCGAATTCTCGACCTCCGGCGGCCTGATGATCGCCGAGACCGAGCGCGAATTCCGCCAGATCGAAAAGAAGGTTAAGCGCGAAAACGAAGCCGGCATCAACACCCGGGTCTTGGACGCCAACGAAGTTCGCAAGATCGCGCCCTATTTGTCGGACGTCGTGATCGGCGCCGATTTCTGCCCCGACGAGGGCAAGCTCAACCCCATCGCCGCGACGCCGGCCATCGCTCGTGGCGCCGAGAAGGCCGGGGCCCGGATGTTCCGTCATGCCGGACTTCTGAAGCTGGAACGCAGCGGCAATCGGTTCACCGCGACCACGGCGCGGGGCGACATTCGCGCCAGCCGGGTCATCTGCGCGGCCGGTGGCTGGTCGGCCGAAGTCGCGGCCATGCTCGGCGTCACGCTTCCGGTAACGCGGCGCGCCCTTCACATGAATGCGACCGAAGCGATGGAATATCGCGTCCCGCACCTGATCCAGCACATGGGCCGGCGCTTGACCCTGAAACAGGCCAGCAACGGCACCATGCTGATCGGCGGCGGCTGGGCGGCGCAGATCGACGAGCCAACCAACCGCGCCGTCGTTCAGCGCTCCAGCATTCACGGCAATCTCTGGGTCGCCCAGCACCTGATGCCCGAACTGCGCCATTTGCGGATCGTCCGGACGTGGTCTGGAATCATCAACGTCATGGCCGACGGCCTGCCGATCATGGGCGAAGTCCCGAACGTGCCGGGCTTCTACATCGCCTCGACGTCGGTCGGCTACACCAGCGGCCCCGGCGCCGCCCGGCTGATCTCCGAACTGATTCTTGGCCGGAAGCCGTCCCTCGACATCTCGGCCTTTGCTTTCGACCGCTTCATGACCGGGCCGCAGAACTTCGACAAGCTGCCGTTCCTGATCGAAAACCCGTCGCTGTAACGGGACGGCGCAGCCGAATTCCGATAAGCTCCGGATATGCCCGGACGCGGCGGCGACGACGCTTCAAGCCCAAAAGACTAATCTCTGGACGAACCGGCCCTCGATTACCACCGGGGGCCGCCGCCCGGAAAAATCGCCATTGTCGCCACCAAGTCGCTCGCCACGCAGCGCGACCTGGCGCTCGCCTATACGCCCGGAGTCGCCGCGGCCTCGCTCGCCATCGCTAAGGATCCGGGCGAAGCCGCCAATCTGACGTTGCGCGGCAATTTGGTCGCGGTGATCACAAACGGCACCGCGGTTCTCGGCCTCGGCGCCATCGGCGCACTGGCCGCGAAGCCGGTGATGGAAGGCAAAGCGGTTCTCTTCAAGAAATTCGCCGGCATCGATGTCTTCGATATCGAGATCAACGAAACCGACCCGGCCAAGCTCTTCGACATCATCGCCAGCCTTGAGCCGACGTTCGGCGCAATCAACCTCGAAGACATCCGCTCGCCGTAATGCTTCGAGGTCGAGTCGAAGCTTCGGGAGCGGATGAAGATCCCGGTCTTCCACGACGATCAGCACGGCGCCGCGGTCGTCAACGGCCTGCGCGTCGTCGGCAAGTCGCTCGACACCGTGAAGCTCGTCTCGACGGGCGACGGCGCGGCCGGCATCGCCGGTCATCACGTCCGCACCGACACGAAACGCCTCCCCTGGGAGGCGTTTTTGATTCCAGCGCCGGTCTAATGCGTCGCTACTGACGCTCGCGCTGATAATTCAGAAGGTCCAACGACGGCGGCTCGATGCCGGCGGAATTCAGCGCCTGGCTCAGCATGTCGTGGGCCTGGCCGCGATGGTGCGTCTGATGGTTCTGGAAGTGCGCCAGGATCTCGGCCATGGGCTGCTCGTAACGATCGCCCTTCATCGAATGATAGATGATCGGCTTCGCCAAAGCGGCTTCGTCGAAAGCGTCGATCGCGGCGATGATTCGGGCGTCTTCGGCCTGGCGCGCGACCCGCAGCGACGCCAAGTCGTCATAGAGGATTTCGTCGAGAGTCTTCGGACGGGTGCCTTGGCCGGTGATGCGCATCAGCCAAATGCGGTCGCCGACCAGGATGTGATTGAACGTGCCGTGGATCGACTTGAAGAAGCCTTTTCGATCCTTGCGATACTCGGCATCCGGGATCGTCGCCGCCGCCGTGTAGAGGCGTTCGTTCGCCCACCGGTTGTATCCGGCAAACATCCTGAAGTGATCGCGCATCGGCATGGTGTGGGTCTCCCTCGCGAGTCGGCTGGGTTCAATCCGTTTATACAAGCAGACGCGGCGTCGTGGCTATTCGAGGGTCCGTGCGACGCGAAATCCGAATCCCTAATCCTTCCGCTCCGACGGATAGCCCGTGCGGGCCGCCGAGCGCGAGATCTCGGCAGCAACAGCCCATCCCCCACCGCGCACCACGCGTCGCGCGCAGTCGCCACTCAGGCGGGCCTGCCCGTCCGGGAGAGCCGCTCCGTGGTCCGGATTGAAACAGTCCTACATCCATTCGATGACGTTGCCGAGGGTATCGTGGAGTCCAAATCGGTTGGCCGGGTAGCTCCCGACCGGAGCTGTCGCGCCGAACCCATCGTCGCAGTCGAGGGAGCGCCACGGAAACCCGGGAAAATCCGTCTTGCCGCGGCGGTCTAGGACGTTCATCTGACGACAGCCGCCTTCGTCTTCGCCCCAATAGCGAGCCGTCGACGTTCCGGCACGCGCCGCATATTCGAACTCGGCCTCGCTTGGGAGACGATACGGTTTTCGGGTCTTGCGGGAGAGCCACTGGACGTATGCCGTCGCTCCCGGCCATGAGACGCACACGACTGGATTCCGACCCGTCTGGGCGAATCCGGGACTGCGCCAGCTGCGATCGCCATCGAGGCCGCAACCGATGGAGACATAGCCGCTCTCCGTCACGAACGCCTCGAACTCCTCGACGGTCAGCTCGAATTTTCCAATCGCGAAGGACCTCGCGAAACTGACGGGACGTATCGGTCCTTCATTGGCGGCGCGGTTCGGCTCCCTGTCGGGCGAACCCATGCGGAAGGAACCCGCCGGAACGACCACCATCTTCGGGCATTGAGGACAATCTTTGAAAGTATCCCCGACCTTCGGCGTTTGGGCCGATGAGGATCCGACCAGAACGACAAGTCCGAGCAGCACCGCGCTTGCGACAATGGTCATGAGTGCCCCTCTCTCATTACCCTATGCAAAGGCTTGGAGGGATATTCGCACCCAGGCCTCCAGGGTCAAGAGCCGGGTCGGACGACGAAACGCTTTTAGGATGCCCGTTTCGTCCGCGCCACGATGGCGTCGTGACGTTGCAACAGACGCTGGGCCCGTAAGACCACCGGAATGTCGATCATCTTCCCGTCCATGCCGAAGGAGCCCCGACCGCCGCGTTCCGCTTCGCGATCGGCCTCGACCATGCGGCTGGCCCGTGCCACTTCGTCGGCCGGTGGGCTGAACTCTTCGTTCAGGATCGCAACCTGGGCCGGATGGATGGCGGAACCGCCCTCGAATCCAAGGCCGCGGGCCCGGCGCACGATGGCGCGAAACCCTTCCAGATCGCCATAACCAGCCACCGTGCCGACGTAGCCGAGAGGAATGACACCGGCGGCTCGGGCGGCGATGACGGACTGGGCCTTGGCGAAAAAGAGGGAATCGGCCGTGGGCTCGGCGCCGAGCGCAAAGGCGAAGTCTTCGCTGCCCAACGTCAAAGCGACGATCCGGGGATCGGCACGGGCGATCTCTTCCATGTGGAAGAAGGCCTGGGCGGTTTCGACGAGCGCCAAGAATCTAACCGTTCCGACCTCCATGCCGCGTTCGCGCTCCAAGCTGGCGACCGCCTCGCTCAGGATCCGGACATGCCCGGCCGACTCGATCTTGGTGACGGCAAGCGCATTGACCTCGGGCCAGACCGACGCCTCGATATCGCGGATGGCAGCCCGGATCGGCCGGTTGATCCGGACGACGACATCGGACCCGCCCCGCCGGACGCGGGTGGCGGCAGCGCGAACCAAGGTCCGAGCGTTTTCCTTCTCGGCCGCGGGAACGCTGTCTTCGAGATCGAGTTGGATAGCGTCGGCGCCCCGCGTGTGGGCTTTCTCGACGTATTTCTCGACGTTCACCGGTACGTAGAGAAGCGATCGCCACACCGGAAGAGGTCCATTCATGATGCTTTGGCCCGTGGTTTGATTTGTGAGAACGCGATCGCGCCGGCCTCGGCGAGGCGGGCGATCTCGGCTTCGGTAAATCCCGCGTCGGTCAGAATATCGCGGGTGTTCTCGCCGATCGCCGGAGCGGCGCGCCGGATGGCGCCCGGATTTTCCGAGAGCCGTGGCGTCACGCCATGGATCGGCGCCATGCCCATTTCGCTGTCGGGAATTTCGACGATGACGTTGCGGGCCTGGACATGCGGATCGGCGATGATTTGGGAAATGTCATAGACCGGCCCGGCGGTGACTTCGGCGGCTTCAAAAAACGCGAGATTTTCGGCGAGTGTTTTTTCACCGATCGGCACCGCCAGGATGGCGTCGAGCTCAGGCGCGTTCTTGACCCGCAAGGAATTGGTGCGAAAGCGCGCGTCGGTGATCAGATCGGCCCGTCCGATGGAGCGGAACAAGCGCTCGACCATGCTCTGCATCGAAGCCGAGATCGCCAGCCAGCCACCGTCCTTGGTGCGGTAGACGTTGCGAGGCCCGGCGTTGGTGGATCGGCTGCCGGTCCGCTGCTTGACCTCGCCGGTCATGCGGTAATTCGCGGCCTGGGGCCCAAGGATCGAGAACAGCGGATCGAACAGCGACAGGTCGATGACCTGGCCCCGGCCGCCGTTCACCTCGATCGAGCGCAGTGCGATCATCACAGCCGTCGCGCCATAGAGCCCGGCGACGCTGTCGGCGAGCGGCATCGGTGGCAAGACGGGTTCGCGGTCGGGGAAACCGGTCATGGACGCGAGGCCCGACATCGCTTCGATCAACGTTCCAAACCCGGGACGGTCGCGATAGGGACCGTCCTGACCGAACCCGGAAATGCGAACGATGATCAGGCCGGGATTGAGCGCGAAAAGATCTTTCGGCCCAAGCCCCATGGCCTCCATGGTCCCGGGCCGGAAGTTTTCGATAAGAACCTGTAGCGACGGTATCAGGCGCTTCAGGATGGCGCGGCTTTCGCCATGGCGCATGTCGAGAGCCAAGCTTTTTTTGTTTCGGCCGTAAGCCTTCCAATGGGTAGAGACGCCGCCAACCCGCCAGGCGCGCAAGGAATCGCCCTCGGTCGGCGATTCGACTTTGATGACTTCGGCACCGAAGTCGGCCAGCACGACGCTCAACATATTTCCGGCGACGAGCCGAGATAGATCGAGAATACGGACGCCGTCCAAAGGGCAGCGGGCGGTCGGATCGAGTGCGGTCACGGGAACGTCTCGCGCGGTTGTTCGCCGCCACTCTCCCGGCCGGCATCCGACCTGTCAATCGGCCCGGCACTGTGGTCCGCCTGGTTTTGTGCCATGATCGAGGCCTTCCCACAGTCCGCCTGCGCTCGGTCCATGAAAATCCACGACCTTCGCGCCTCTGCCGCCATGGCAAGGCTCGCCACAGTCCACGTTCCGCGAGGAACGCCGGTGGCGAGGTTGCAACTGATCATCCGTCACGAGATGCGAACCGATTCGCGATGAGGGCCACGATCCGTTTCGGATGGGCCCGTCTTCTCGCCGCACCCAACGCCTCCAAGGGCATCTCCTACATGCTGATCTCGGCGCTGAGCGGCGCGTCGATGAACGCGACGGTCCGCTATCTGTCGGCCGAGCTTCCGCCCTTCGAGATCGTCTTTTTCCGGAACTTCTTTAGCGTCCTGGCGCTGTCGCCGCTGTTGTTCCGCTACGGCGTCGGCGTCTTGAAAGTGTCGCGACCGGGACTGATGTCGCTGCGTGTCGTTTTCGATCTCGTCGGGATGCTGATGTTTTTCGTCGCGCTCAGCCTGACGCCGCTCGCCCAGGCCGTGGCGATTCATTTCTCGACGCCGTTGTTCGTGACGGTCCTGGCCCTGGTTGTGCTCGGCGAGCGCATCCGGCTCCGACGAATCATGGGCCTCCTCATCGGGTTCGTCGGCACCTGGGTCATCCTTCGGCCAGGCATCGTCGACGTCGAAGCCGGACCGACGCTGGCGCTGGTGTCGTCGCTGATCTGGGGCGCAACCATCATCGTCATCAAGGTTCTGGGCCGCACCGAATCCAGCGCCAGCCAAACCATGATCATGGCCCTCGCGGCGACGCCGCTCGCGTTCCTGGTCGCCCTGCCGTCGTGGGTCATGCCGACGCCGACCCAGCTGGGATGGCTGGCGTTGATCGGCGCTCTGGGGGCCTTAGGGCATTGGACCGTCGCCCAAGCCATGAAGCTGACCGAGGCGACGCTTGCCGCGCCCTTCGATTTCACCCGCCTGCTCTGGGCGGCCGTCATCGGTTATGCCGCGTTCGGCGAAGTTCCCGAAGGCTGGACGTGGCTGGGAGCCTTCATGATTATCGGCTCGGTGACCTACATCGCCTATCGCGAGAGCCAGCGGCCAGCGGCCGACGCATCGCCGCGGCGGGACGTGGGAGCCTAGGCGCGATGAGGGCGGCGATCCGCTTCGGCTGGGCGCGTGTCCTTGCCGCGCCCGACACCGTCAAGGGCATCGGCTACATGCTGATATCGGCGCTCAGCGGCGCGACGGTCAACGGCATCGCCCGCTATCTGTCGGCCGAATTGCCTCCCTTCGAGATTGCCTTCTTTCGCAATTTCTTCAGCGCCGTCACCCTGTCGCCGCTCTTGTTCCGCTACGGCCTCAGAATTCTCAAAGTGTCCCGACCGGGCTTGATGTCGCTCCGCGTCGTTCTCGATCTCGTCTCGATGCTCATGTTCTTCATGGCGCTCAGCTTGACGCCGTTGGCCCAAGCCATCGCCATTCACTTCTCGACGCCGTTGTTCGTGACTGTCCTGGCCTTGTTCTTTCTGGGCGAGAAGATCCGCATGCGCCGGATCATCGGCCTGCTGATCGGATTTGCCGGTACCTGGATCATCCTTCGCCCCGGCCTTGTCGTGATCGAGGAAGGACCGGCCTGGGCTTTGATCTCGGCATTTATTTGGAGCGGCGCGATCATCGTCATCAAGATGCTGAGCCGGACCGAATCGAGCGCCAGCCAAACCTTGATCATGGCACTGTGCTCGGCGCCGTTGTCGTTCCTGGTGGCGCTACCGGTCTGGATCACGCCGACGCTGCCCCAATTCGGCCTGTTGGTCCTGCTCGGCCCGCTAGGCGCGATTGGGCATTGGTCCATCGCCCAGGCCATGAAATCGGCGGATGCGACGATCGTGGCGCCGATCGACTTCACCCGCCTGCTGTGGGCGGCGATCATCGGCTATGTCGTCTTCGGTGAAGTCCCGGAAGGCTGGACGTGGCTCGGTTCGATCATGATTATCGCCTCCGTGACCTACATCGCCTATCGCGAGAGCCGCCGCCGGACCGGAGCCGGCGGTCCGCCCGCGCCCACGCCATAGAGCCGCGACATAAGGCGATGACCACCGAAACGCATGCCACCCTGCCGCTCCGCGTTTGGCGCCGCGCCACCGTCTTGGCCCAGCAGCCGACGATGCGCGGCATGGCCTGCATGATCGCCTCGACCATCGCCTTCGCCTTCATGACGGTGCTGATCCGCAGCCTGTCGAAGGAAATCCATCCTTTCGAGATTGCCTTCTTTCGCTTCTTCTTCGGTTTCGTGCTGCTGTCGCCGATGCTGATTCGCAAAGGAATCGGCTTGCTCCGGACCCGCCAACCGGCCCTGCAGATCGGCCGCGGCGTCGTCAACGTCATGATGACGCTGTCGCTGTTCATGGGGATCAGCATGGTGCCGATCGCCAAGGTTACGGCGCTGCAGTTCACGGCGCCGTTGTTCGCCTCGGCCCTGGCCTTGCTGCTGTTGCGCGAGGCGCCGCGATTGATACGGATCGTTGCGTTGGCGATCGGCTTCGCCGGGACGTTGGTCATCGTCCGCCCGGGCATCATCGGCGTCGATCTCGGCTCAGGCCTCGTCCTGTTTTCGGCGGTGATGCTGGCCTTGATGATGATCGCCGTCAAAATCCTGTCGCGCACCGATTCCAGCGTCACGACGGTGCTGTTCGCCGCGATCATGGTGACCCCGGCGTCCTTCGGGCTGGCGCTATTCTTCTGGGTCACGCCAACGTTGGAGCAATTCGGCGTGCTCGCCGCCATGGGCGTGCTTGGCACCATCGGCCAGCTCGGCCTCGCCCAGGCCTTCAAGGAAGCCGACGTGACTCAAATCATGCCGCTGAACTTCTTGTCCTTGGTGTGGGTGGCGATCCTCGGCTACATCGCGTTCAGCGAAGTTCCCGACGTCTGGACCTGGATTGGCGGCGCCATGATCTTCGCCGCGTCGACCCATATCGCCATTCTGGAAGCGCGCGAGTCTCGCCCCCGCTAAGCCGGCATTGCGCCGGCCTATTCGTCGCTGCGCATGGCGTCGCGGATTTCGCCCATCTCGGCAAGCAGACGGTCTTCGTCATCCTCGTCGAGATCGAATTCGATGGCGATGCCATCTTCCAACGACCGCGCCACGGTGCCCTCGAGAGGTTCCATGTCGTCGATGTCGACTTCGACGACGCGATCCTTCTCCCACCGCGCCTCCGTGCTGATGGCGACGCCGCTGATAGAAATATCTTTGATGCTGCCGTGATGATCCTCGCCGTTCGAACGGGCGCGAGCCGTCTTCGCAACCTTGAAGCGTGGATGTTGACGGCGGTCTTTATCCGCCTTCGGCTTATCGGTCATGGACCGCCTCCCCCGGCCAACCATGTGCGAATGGTAGGATCTAAATCGCAAACAGACCTTTAATTCAATTCCGCTTTCGTTCGCAATGCGATTTCGCGCCACCCGGCTGCCGGAGCTATGATGCCCGGCGGCTTTCCCGCCCGCCAGGACGCTGTGCCATGACCGTCGCCCTCAGCAATTCCCAGATCGAAGCCCGTTACCGTGCCATGACGACGCGGTCGGCGACGCTCCATACCGAAGCCAAGAAGGCTTTGCCGAGCGGCGTCGTTCACGACTCGCGTCACGTCGATCCCCATCCTTTGTATTGCGAACTGGCGCTAGGCCCCCGCAAGTGGGACGTCGATGGCAACGGTTATGTCGATTATTACGGCGGCCACGGCGCGCTTCTCCTCGGACACAGCCATCCCGAGGTCATGGCCAAGGCTGCGGCTCAGCTTCAACGCGGAACGCACTTCGCAGCCTGCAGTGAACTCGAGATTCGCTGGAGCCGGCTGATCCAAGAGATGGTTCCCAGCGCCGAGCGTGTCCGCTTTACCGCCTCGGGCACCGAAGCCAGCCACATGGCTATGCGTCTGGCCCGCGCTGCGACCGGCCGGAGCAAGATCGTCCGGTTCACCGGCCACTTTCATGGTTGGCAAGACCACGTCGCCTTCGGCGTGCGGACGCACCTCGACGGCACGCCGACGCCCGGCGTCGTAAAGGGAGTCGCGGATTCCGTTGTCCTGATCCCCGCCAATGATCTGAAGCGGCTGGAAGCGGTCCTGTCGACGGACCGTGACATCGCGGCGGTCATGGTCGAAGGGATCGGCAGCTTCACGGGCAGTATTCCGACCTCGGGCCCGACGCTAAAAGCGATCCGGGCCCTGACCCAGGCGCACAACGTTCTGATGATCTGGGACGAAGTGGTGACCGGCTTTCGCGTCTCGCCCGGCGGCGCTCAGGCCCATTACGGAATCAAGCCTGACCTGACACTGCTGGCGAAAGTTCTAGCCGGCGGTTTACCCGGCGGCGCCGTCGTCGGCCGACGCGACATTCTCGAATGGCTGGACTTCGAAGCGTCCGAAAAAGCCGGGCGTGAGAAGATCGCGCATCAAGGCACCTTCAATGCCAATCCCGTATCGGCCGCGGCCGGTATCGCCGCGCTTGAAATTATCAAGAACACCGACGCGTGCGCGCGCGCCAACGCCGCTGCGGCGCGACTGCGCGCCGCTCTGAACGCCGTACTTGAGGAAGAGAAAGTGCCGTGGGCCGTCTTCGGCGAATTTTCCATCTTCCACATCTTCACCAATCCCGACGGCCGAAGCCTGACGCCGACGCGCTTCGACGCCAGCGCGCTCGACACCGCGGACTTCAAATCGGATCCGCGAAAGTCCTTGCTGTCGAAGCTGTATCTCGCCATGGTCACCAACGGCGTCGATCTCATGCAATGGCGCGGCGGATTCGTCTCGGCGACCCATGGCCCGGCCGAGGAACAAGAAACCATCGCCGCGTGGCGGAAGGCTTTACGCCTTCTCAAAGACGAAGGAGAGCTCTAGCGCCGCTCGGTCGGCATGGTGCTATCGAGCCCCTAGGCGTCGCGTACCATCGAGTCCATGTTGCAATATCCGCTTTCGACCATCCTGACGGTTCCCACGCCGTGAACAGCCCCGCGAGCAGCCCGCTATCGGCCCCGGTCGGCACCCGCGCCACCTGGCGCGGCATGACCTTCATGATCATCTCGACATTTTGCGCCGCTGGCATGGTCGCTATCGTTCGCTACTTGTCGTCGAGCCTGCATCCGTTCGAAGTCGCGCTGTTCCGAATCTTCTTCGGACTCATCGCGCTCATGCCCCTGCTCCTGCGGCACGGCGTCGGCCCGCTCAAGACGAAGCGCTACGGCATTCATGCCATCCGCGGCATCTGCTCCAGCCTCACCGTCACCCTGTCGTTCTGGGCCCTCGCCATCGCCCCGCTCGCCAAGGTCATGGCGATCAATTTCGGCGCGCCGCTGTTCGCCACCGTCATCGCGATCGTCGTTCTCGGCGAGATGTTCCGTCTTCGCCGCGCCGTGGCCTTGGCGGTCGGCTTCTCGGGAATGATCCTCATCCTTCGGCCGGGCATTGCCGATATCGAGCTTGGCGTGTGGATCGCGCTTCTGGCGTCCATAGCCTGGGCCGGCGAGATGACCGTCATCAAGATTTTGGTCCGGACCGAGACCAGCTTGCAAACGACGCTCTACATGACGCTGACGGCGACGCCGGTCATCTTCCTCTTCGCGCTGCCGGTCTGGCAGTGGCCGACGCTCAGCGAACTCGGCTGGCTCGCCGTCATCGGCGCGCTGGGCAGCCTGGCGCATCTCTGCTTCGCGCAGGCCTTCAAAGAATCCGATATGACGGCGGTCTTGCCGCTGAAATATCTCCAGCTCGTGTGGGTCGCGGGTGTCGGCTTCATCGGCTTCGGCGAAGTCCCCGATATCTGGACCTGGATGGGCGCCGCCCTCATCGTCGCCGGCGCCGGCTACTTCGCCCTCCGCGAACGGTAATATTTCCGCCACTTTCCGGCGAAGATCTTGTGAGCGTCCTGTCCCGGGATCAGACTTAGTGGCCTAAAACCACTAATCGCGGGTGGGACGATCATGAAACGGATGCTGGCAGGATTGCTGGGCATTGTTGCTACGGCATTCACCGGAACGGCGAGTGCCGATTCGTTGCGCATCGGAACCGGCGCGGAACCGACATCGGTCGATCCGCATTTCTGGACGGGGTTCCCGAACATTCAGTTGGGCATGATGATCTTCGATCATCTGATCATCCCAGACAAACGCTACCAAATGTCGCCCGGCCTCGCGGTGTCGTGGAAGCGACTCGACGACAAGGCCTGGGGATTCAAATTGCGTCAGGGCGTGAAGTGGCACGACGCCTCGCCCTTCACCGCCGATGACGTGATCTTTACCTTCAAGCGCGCCCCGGACGCCGGCGTGAAGCAATTCGCGCAATTCGTCAAAGGTCGCGACCCCGTCAAAGTCGACGACTATACGATTCACATCAAGACGCCCGGCCCCGATCCGCTCGTGCCCAACAACATGATGGGCTTCGCCATCGTCTCGAAGAAGCACGGCGAGAAGGCGACGACCGACGACTACAACGCCGGCAAAGGCACGGTCGGCACCGGCCCCTACAAGTTCGTGGAATGGGTGAAGGGCGATCGTCTCGCCTTGGACGACAACCCGGACTACTGGGGGACGAAGCCGAAGTGGGACATGGTCATCATGAAGCCGATCACGACCGGCCCGTCGCGGGTCGCGTCGCTCTTGAGCGGCGAGGTCGATCTGATCGACTACGTACCGACGGCCGACATCGCGAAACTGAAAAAGGACGCGAAGGTCACCGTCAGCCAGGCCCCGTCGTCCCGGGTTCTGTTCTGGGAACTCGACGTCTCGCGCGATGTCTCGCCCTATGTCTTCGCCGCCGACGGCAAGCCGATGTTCCCCAACCCGCTGCGCGATTGGCGGGTCCGCAAGGCGATCTCGATGGCGATCGACCGCCAAGCCATCGTCGAACGGATCATGGACGGCAACGCCGTGGTCGCGAACCAACTGCTGGCGCGCGAGTTCTTCGGCTACGACCCGTCCATCAAGGGCGACGCCTATGATCCCGAAGGCGCCAAGAAGCTGTTAAAGGACGAGGGCTATGGCGACTTCACGATGGTCGTCCACGGACCCAACGATCGCTACGACAACGACGCCCAAATCGTCGAGGCCGTGGCCCAGATGCTGAGCCGGATTGGCATCACCGCCAAGGTCGAGACCATGTCGAAGAGCGCCTACTTCACCCGCGCTGAAGCCGACACGCCCGAGGTCAGCATCTCGTTGGGCGCCAACTCGTCGAGCACGGGCGAATCGCCGAACCCGTTGCAGACCTTCTGCCACAGCCGGTGGATTGGCACGGGCTACGGAGCCGCCAGCCGACCCCGCTACGCCAACTCGCGGCTCGACAAGATCATCGAAGGCTCGCTGGTCACCGTCGATGACGGCAAGCGCCTCAAGCTGTTGCACGAGGCGATGCAGATTTGCGTCCGCGACGCCGCCTATATCCCGAGCCACTACTAGGTGAACACCTGGGCGACCCGCAAGGGCATCGTTTATGAAGCCCGAACGGATGAATTCACGCTGACCGACTTCGCTTCGAAGGCGAACTAGCGCCGGCTCGACGCAAGGCTTCCCCGGCTGGTCCGATGACGGACCGGCCGGGGCGAGCCCTCATCCCGGCTAAACGTTGAATCGGAAGTGGAAGATGTCGCCGTCTTTGACGGCGTAATCCTTGCCGCTGAGCCGAAGCTGACCGGCTTCTCGGGCTCCGGCTTCACCTCCCAGCGTGACGTAATCATCGTAGGCAATGGTTTCGGCACGGATGAAGCCGCGCTCGAAATCCGTATGAATGACACCGGCGGCTTCCGGGGCCAGGGCGTGGCGGCGCACGGTCCAGGCCCGCGCTTCCTTTGGGCCAACCGTGAAGAACGTCACCAGATCGAGAAGCGCGTACCCAGCACGGAGAACCTGGGCGAGGCCGGTCTCGGACAGACCGAGCGCGGCCAAATATTCGCTCTGCTCCTCGGCCGGTAATTGCGCGACTTCGGCTTCGATCGCCGCGGAAATGACGATACTGGCCGCGCCGCGTTCCTTGGCGAAAGCGGCAGCCTTGGCGCTGTGAGCGTTACCCGTCGCCGCCGAGCCTTCCTCGACGTTCAGGATGTACATCAGCGGCTTGGCGGTGATCATCTGGAGGCGACGGAAGATCGGCCGCTCGTCGTCACTGAGCGGAATGCCGCGGGCCGGATGGCCATCGCGAAGCGCCTCGAGGGCACGCTTGACCAACGGCAATTCGGCAAGGGCGTCCTTGTCGGCGCCCTTGGCGCGTTTTTCCAAGGCCGGCTGACGTTTCTCGAGGCTTTCTAGATCGGACAACATCAATTCGGTTTCGACGATGTCGGCGTCGCGAACCGGATCGACGTCGCCGGCGACATGGGTGACGTCGGAGCTTTCGAAGCATCGCAAGACGTGGGCGATAGCATCGACCTCACGGATATTGCCAAGGAACTGATTGCCGAGCCCTTCGCCTTTGCTCGCGCCCTTCACCAGGCCGGCGATGTCGACGAACTCGAGTTGAGCTTGAACGACCTTGGCCGAGCTCGCGATCTTGGCGAGGGTATCGAGTCGCGAATCGGGCACGCCCACCCGACCGACATTCGGTTCAATGGTGCAAAATGGATAGTTGGCCGCCTGCGCCGCCTGGGTGGCGGTGAGCGCGTTGAACAGGGTCGACTTGCCGACATTCGGCAGGCCGACGATTCCGCAACTGAAACCCATGTTCGAAACTCACTGCCTTGTTCTCGGTGTGTCCGGCGAAGCTCGCCAGGCGAACCGCGTCCGCCTCACGTCCAACGGATGTTTAAAATCAGCGACGATACGGATTCTGCGATCCCGGCTCGGGGCGGCAACCGGCCCGATCCCGGCGCGGCGCCGCGATGACTTAGGGCAAGTCCAAGGACCTGGCAAGAGCCCCCAGCCGAGGGCCGTAACACCCAGGCGCGGCGCGGCGATAGCGGCAATTTAGGAATAAAAGAGATATGCCGGTTGCACCCTCGCCCCCCTGCACCCCGTTGCCTAACGTCGTTCGGGGATCATCCCTTAACCCTAATTTTCGGTGCAGGCACCCATGCTCAATCGTAATTCAGTGTTTTGTCGGATCGCCGTGATTACGGCTGTGGTCTTCGGCCTCGTCCAGATGCCGCTGGCCCCCGCCCAAGCTGAACTGATCGGCACGGACAGCGTTGTCGCTCAGACCCAGGTCCAGGATGCGCGCGCGACGGTCCAGAGCTTCATGGCTCGGGATGACGTGCGGGCCGAGTTCCTGCGCCATGGCGTCAACCCGGCCGAAGCCGATCAGCGCATCGGATCGCTGAGCGACTCTGAAGTTCTCCAGCTCGCCCAGACGATCGAAACCGCGCCGGCCGGCGGCCTCATCGGGCTGATCATCGGCGCCGGCAGCAATGCTAAGGTGACGTTGTCGAGATCGAAGTGGGAACACGGCGAATCGAAACACCATCCGCCCACCGTCGCGACGTTCGGCAGCAGGATGCGGACTACGAGCTTGTCGAGGCCGCGAAACGCATCGCCAAACGCGTAGGTCGACGGGCCGTCGCCCATCCAGAACTGATCGCTGGCGACGACGACACCGCCGACAAAGCCTTGCCAAAGAACGTTCTCGTAGGGATCGCTGCATTCCGTACCGGCCTCTGAACAATAGGCGGTCGGGGTCAGCGGAAAGATTTCAGCGCTGATCGCATCGAACAATCCGCCGGTCGTGAATTCGACACCGCTCGGACAAGTGCTGCCGCCGGTATCGAGATGGGCCGAGCCGGGACGCGTCCAGCTGGATAGTCCGTCACTCGTGCCGCGCGCCGTGATGCCCGATTCGGTATAGGGATCGTTGGGGATGCCCGGGCATCCATCGCCGATACCGGAGAATGACATGACCGCCGCCTGCGCGGTCGGGGCCGCGCCGGGGACTAACCCCATCGCAACGATGGCAAAACCGGCGATGCATAGGCACAGCCTGGCAATCTCACCTACGCGACTCATGGTTGATCTCCTGTTCCCTGACCGTTCGTTATGTCCGGCAGTGTGGTGACCGGGACACGGCGGCAACAGGACGCGAAGGCAATAATCCAGCCGACGAGCGTTGGCTGGTCTATTCCAAAAAACTACGACTTTTGGCGATCATCCCGAAGGTTTCTTGGCAAATCACCACTGCGGCGCGACGGACTCGCGACGCCGCCGGAACGGGAAAGACCCAACACGATTCCGACAGGGACAGGATGCGATTTGCAAAAAAGCCCAGCAAGGACGCGAAGGCCATAACTCAGAGAGCGCGATAGCCCCTCCTGTTCGATAGATTACGATTTCGGCAAATCGGCTCGAATGCCGCGCCGCGGGTCCGTAGGGGCAGTGGACACCGCCCCGGAATTACCACAAGCTACTGATAGAATTAGAATTTCCGCAACCGAGACGCAAAAACGATGCTGCGCGTAGAGGCCCTTCGCGATCATGCGGCCAAACTGCAAGAATTGGCGCGCAAGGAAACGTCGCCAGCTATTCGAACGCGGCTGTGGGCTATGGCGGATCAGTGAGAAGAAATCATCAAGATGATCGAGCGCAGCCTGACGGACCCGCCTAAAAAACCAGACGGGGCGTAGCCACTACCCCGGCGCGCGAAACGCCTAAGAGCGTCGGCTTCCGAAAATTCTCTGCGAAACCGTTTGGCCTTCGGCTCCCGGCGTCACGGAAGCCGACACCTGAAGATTGCTCGGATCGCGCGGCGCCACTCTATAGAGCCTTGGATCCCCGAGCGCATCGACGGCGATCGTCTTCTTGCGGTTGGTCTGCTTTTCATTGACCAGATTGGCGTAGAGCACTCCGTCCGTTGCCCGTCGGACGTATGCGACTAGCCATATCGCCCGTGGCGGCGCCCCGAACACACTGGATTCTGTCGCAACGTAACGTTGTCCCACTTCAATATTTTCGCGACGGGCCATCACAACCAATGCCTTTTCGCTTTGTTCAATCAGACGTTCAGTGTGGCTCGCGACCAGAACGCTCGCCACCCTCCGTCCAAACGCTTTCGAGGTAGTAACGCGCGTGCCGTTTCGCCAGGCCCGTTGGGTGGGAGTTTCGACCTAGCTCAGATCCGGGCGATGGCCGATGCCGCGACGGACGATCCAAGTCACTGCAGTGGTGCCCAGGGCCGGAATCGAACCAGCGACACGCGGATTTTCAGTCCGCTGCTCTACCATCTGAGCTACCTGGGCGTCCCGCCGATAGCCGCCCAATAAACGGGCGGCCGCGCCAGGGTTTAAAGGCCCGTCGGGCTTATAGGGAAAATCCTCCGGAGTGTCCAGCGAAGCCACGTCGGATTGCGATTTAGCCTGCGTCTTAAACTGATCACGCCATATATTAGAATTGATTTAATCTTGTCCTGTGCCCCTTGTCACAGACCTTTTTGGCGATTTGACCTAAAAACGAAGCACGATTGAACAACTGCCCAAAGCGTTCCCGCTCGAATCACTAAGGGGAACCCCTGGTCCAGGAGCCGACCACGGCAGAAAATTTGACCACCCCGACCGACACGATCGAAATCGCTCAAGCCCGTCTCGGGGCCGAGCTCATCAACGATCTGATTCAGCGCAACCAGCCGCCGGCCGCCAAGCGATAGCGGAACACCCGCCGCTCAGGACCAGGGCGGCGGTTCTTCGTCCGAGTCCTCAGGATCTTCCGACGGAATGCGATAATCGCCCTTGAGCCAGCGCCCGAGATCGGCGTCGGCACAGGTTTGCGAGCAAAACGGCCGGAAACGCGATACGGCAGGACGACGACAGTTCGGGCAGGGACGGCGCAACCGCGGACCCAATTCGTGGATCACGGCGCTCTGTCCCTTTTTCACCGGCTCGCTCATGACGGCGTTTTAAGAGGCCCCGTCCGGACTTCGAAGCGATCGGGGGCGAAGCCGCGGTCTGCAACCAAGTCGATGGTACGGCCGAGCCGGGATTCGAGCTCTTCAAGGGCCGGAGCGATAGGTCCTTCCAAGGCTTCGACCACGGTCGGCGATGCTACAAGCTGAAGGCTCGCCGCCGGAGTCATGCGAGCCTCACGCCGCGCCTGGCGCAACGCATCGAGAGCCAATGTCGCCGCGGAGCGGATCCGACCGGCACCACGGCACGTCGGGCAATCCCCAAAGACGGTCGTGGCCAGAGAGGCGCGCCGCCGTTCCCGCGTCATCTCCACCAATCCGAGACGCGTAAAGCCGGCGATAAAGGCGGGCGTGCGGTCCTCGATAAAGGCTTGGCGCAATGCCTCAAGAACTTGCGCGGTGCTCTCGGACTGCCGCATCGATACGAAATCAATGACGATCAGGCCGGCGATATTGCGCAGCCGGATTTGCCGACCGATTTCCGCGGCAGCATCGAGGTTGGTCTTGAGAGCCGTGTCTTCGGGGCTACCTTCGGTACGCCCCACGGTATTGACGTCGATCGCCGTTAGCGCCTCGGCCTCGTCGATCACGATGCGGCCGCCGGACGCCAAATCCACCGTCTGGCTCAGAGCCTGGTCGATCTCGGTCTCGACTTCGTAGGTTTCGAAGAGAGCGTCAGGCCCCTCGTGAAGCTCGATGGCCGCTTTCAGCTCGGGCGCGACTCGGGCGCAGAACTCGCGGGCTTCCTTGGCCAGGGCCGGATCGTCAACGATCAACCGTTTGAGGCCGGGACCGACGTCATCCCGGATCAGTCGTTGGAGCGGCGTAAGATCCTGGAACAGACAGGTCGGGGGCTCGCCACCGGCAGCGGCGCGCGCGATCGTCCGCCATTGATCGCGAAGCCACTCGACGTCGCGCTTGAGACCCGATGGCTCGGCGCCCAACGCCGCCGTCCGAAGAATGAATCCTTCTCCGGTTTGGGCCAAGGCTTCGACCGCCGCGACAAGGCGATTGCGCTCGGCTTCGCTTCCGATCCGCCGCGAGACTCGGACCCCGTCCTGGAATGGTGCCAGAACCACGTAACGGCCCGGTAGCGTGATGTTGGTCGTCAGCGTCGCGCCTTTGTCGGGCAGCGGGTCCTTCAGGACCTGGACCATGACCGTTTCGCCCTCGCGGACGTAATCGGCGATGCCTTTGCGCTTGTCGTCATTGCCATCGCCGACCGGCCGGACCTCGGCGAGACCGAGAAAGCCCGACCGCGCGAGGCCAATGTCGATAAACGCCGATTGAATGCCGGGCAGGATGCGCTCGACCCGGCCGAGATAGAGGTTCCCGACGACGGACTCGGCGCCTTTGCGAACGAAGGCGACCTCGGACAGGCGGGAACGCTCGCGCAATGCGATCCTGGTCTCACCGGGGCCGGCTTCGATCAGAACTTCGTCGACAGCCACGGCTAAGCTCCTCGGACGATGCGGGCAGCGCCAGCCTTACGGCCGACGCCTTTCAGAAGCGACCAGGTTTCGAACAAAGGCAGCCCCACGACATTGGAATATGAGCCATTGATCCCCGTCACGAAGGCCGCCGCCTGGCCCTGAATGGCATAGCCGCCCGCCTTGTCGCGCCATTCGCCATTGGCGATGTAGTCGTCTATTTCGTCCGCATCGAGACGTTTAAAGGCCACGTGGGTCGTGACCACGCGCGTGTGAGCTCGGCCGGCCGGATCCACAATGCAAATCGCTCCATGAACGCGATGACGGCGACCCGATAAAAGCTTCAGGCATTGGCGCGCTTCGCTCTCGTTCGTAGCCTTCGGCAAGATCCGAAGTCCACAGGCCACTACGGTATCGGCGCCTAGAACAAATGTCTCGGGCTGCGTGCCGCTCGGCACGATCCCCGCGGCCACGTGACGGGCCTTGTTTTCCGCCAATCGCAGTGCCAATTGCCGCGGCTTTTCGCGGGCCCGCGGTGTTTCGTCAATATCGGCCGGAACGATGGCGTCGGGCGTAATCCCAATCTGGGCTAAAAGCTCACGCCGTCGCGGTGACGCCGACGCCAGGACCAGATGCGCGACTGGGGTGGGTGGCGACACTCCCGATGGACCCGGTCGGGTCCCCTCACTTAAAGCGGAAGGTGATGCGCCCTTTGGTCAGATCGTAAGGGGTCATCTCGACGTTGACGCGATCTCCGGCCAACACCCGGATCCGATGCTTGCGCATCTTGCCAGCGGTATGAGCTAGGACTTCGTGGTTGTTGTCGAGCCGGACGCGAAACATCGCGTTCGGCAGAAGCTCCATGACCGTTCCGGTAAGTTCAATTAGGTCTTCTTTCGCCATCCCATCCTCAAACGATCGATGCCAAGTACATATATATCCCCATTTTCAGGAATAAGGCGGATACCGTGCGGGTCTTGTCAAGGGCAGGACCCACGGCGCGTCCAAGACGGTCCACTCCCGCGGCACGAGCGCGCAAATCAACGTAAACACCCGTCGAGCCGTGGCTTTGTCCATGCTCACGACGGTTTCGAGCCGTCGGCAGAGCGCATCCGCCCCTTCGTCGTGCAGCGCACGTCGACCAACGTCGATCGCCTCGATTCGTGATCTGGATCCGGCCCGAACCGCTTCGAGATGACTGTCCCGGACCAACATGTAGTCACGGATAAGCCGACGAACCGGTGCCAAGGACAAGGCATGCCGAAGAAGGCAATCGGCGGCCGGTCCAGAGACCTCGAGCGAGAGCTGACCATCCGCGATACCCAGACGAACCGCAAAGGGTCCGGGGGCATCGCCGACCACCGCAAAGCGATTGTCGGCACAGAGATCACGAATGGCAGCGGCTAGTTCTAGGTCGTCGGCTTCGCTACGACGGGACGCGCGTGTTTCATCGAGCTCCGGAGAGGTGATTTTCTGGTCCGCTCTCACGTGGTCTTGCGGCCGGTGGGATCGCCGGCATCCAATCGGACCGTGATCGACCGCGCATGGGCGTGTAGCCCTTCCGCTGTCGCCAACCGGACGGCGGTGGGACCGAGCTTGGCCAGGCCGGCGCGATCGCAACCGATGATCGACGTCCGCTTCAGAAAATCCAGCGTTCCGAGGCCTGACGCGAAGCGCGCGCTGCGCGCCGTCGGCAAGACATGGTTAGGGCCAGCGACGTAATCACCGAGAGCCTCCGCCGCCCAGTGACCCAAAAAGATCGCACCCGCGTTTCGCACGCGCCTGGCCAACGCGTCGGGGTCGGCAACGGCAAGCTGCAAGTGCTCAGGCGCGAGCCGGTCGATCAACGGCAAAGCGTCGTCGAGCTTCCGAACCAGAATAACGGCTCCGAAATCCCGCCAACTCGCCGACGCGATCGCGGCGCGCGGCAACGTCTTGAGCTCCTCATCGACCGCAACGACGACGGCCTCCGCCAGTCGCGCGGCGTCGGTGATCAAGATCGATTGCGCCGCGGGATCATGTTCGGCTTGCGCCAAAAGATCGCAAGCGATCCACCGCGGATCGCAGGCCTGATCGGCCACGACGACGACTTCCGAGGGACCTGCGACCGTATCGATTCCGACTTGGCCGAAAACCAAGCGCTTGGCGGTGGACACATAGGCGTTGCCCGGCCCGACGATCTTGTCGACCGCCGGAATCGTATACGTACCGAAGGCCAGCGCGCCGATCGCCTGAGCCCCGCCGACCCGATAGATCTCGGTCACCCCTGCAACGCGCGCGGCGGCTAAGACTGTCGGATTGAGCTGCCCCTTCGGTGCAGGCACCGTCATGGCGATCCGGTCGACGCCTGCGATCTTGGCGGGAACCGCGTTCATGAGCACGGACGAAGGATAGGCCGCCGTCCCGCCCGGCACATAGATGCCGACGGCCGCAAGCGGCGTCCATCGATAGCCGAGGCGTATTCCGGCCGCATCGACGGTATCCAAGTCGCTCGGGACCTGTTGGCGATGGTACGCACCAATGCGATCCGCCGCGGTCCGTAAAGCATCGAGCACAGAGGCATCGCAGGCTTGAACAGCGATCTCGATTTCTTTGTCCGTTACCTTGATCTTTGACGGCTCGAGACGCACGCCATCGAAGCGCTCCGTCAACGCAATGAGCGCCACGTCACCCCGCTCCCGAACGTCCTTCAGAATGGCGGTGACGTCACGGTCGACATCCGCGGCGAGTTCCCGCTTGGTCGCGAGGAATGCCGAGAAATCGCGCTCGAAGTCGGGGTTTTTTACGTCAAGCCGCAGGGGCATGGACGGCCTCGCGGAACAGCTCGACCCAGCGAGTGACCTCGTCGGACCGGGTCTTCCATGCGACGCGATTGACGGCGAGACGCGAACTGACGGCCGCGATCAACTCGACCTCGACCAATCCGTTGGAGCGAAGCGTTGCCCCCGTCGAGACAAGATCGACAATGCGTTCGCACAGACCGAGCCGCGGTGCCAATTCGAGGGCGCCGTTCAGCTTCACGCACTCGGCCTGAACACCGCGTGCCGCGAAATGGCGGCGCGTCACCTCGGGATATTTGGTCGCGACCCGCACGTGGCTCCAACGCCGCGGATCGTCCTCGCGCACCAAATCGGCGGGTTCGGCGACGACCAGCCGGCATCGTCCGACGCCAAGATCGACCGGCGCGTAGATTTCCGGCGAGTCGAATTCCAGCAGCACGTCGCTTCCCGCGATGCCCAGATGAGCGGCGCCGAAGGCCACGAATGTCGCGACGTCAAAGCTTCGAACCCGAACGATGTCGAGATCGGGATGGGTTGTCGTGAACCGCAGTTGTCGCGACTCATCGTCCGCGAACGCCGGCTCCGGCTCCACTCCAATGCGCTTTAGGACCGGCATCACCTCGTTGAGGATGCGACCCTTCGGCACGGCCAAGATCATCTTTTCAGACGCCATAACGCCTGCCATCTCCTTCGGCGGAGAGCAGTCATAAGCGCTTTTAGGGCAGGGAACCAGAGGGTGTCGAGGGGACCAAAACCGCGGTCAGCAGGGCCTTTTTTAGGGCGTCAGCCGCTCACCCGCTCTATTTGGGCACCGCAGGCTACAAGCTTCTCTTCGAGCCGCTCGTAGCCGCGATCAAGATGATACACGCGGTTGATGACGGTCTCGCCCTGAGCCGCCAAGGCGGCGACGACCAGCGAGACCGAGGCGCGAAGATCGGTAGCCATGACCGGCGCGCCGGAGAGTTTGGATACGCCGCGAACGATCGCCGAGGCGCCGTGCGCGTTGATTTGCGCGCCCATCCGGCAAAGCTCGGGGACATGCATAAAGCGATTTTCGAAGATCGTTTCCGTAATCATCGACGCGCCATCCGCGATCGTCATCAACGCCATGAACTGCGCCTGCATGTCGGTAGGAAATCCCGGAAAGGGTTCCGTCATGACGTCTATGCCGGTCAATCGATCCTGAGTTCGGCGGACACGAAGACCGTCCGTCGTCTCTTCAATGGTGACACCAGCCTGCCCGAATGCGTCGGCGACCGCATCAATCAGGCCGCGACGACCACCCACAAGCTCGACATCTCCGCCGGTAATAGCCACGGCGGCGGCAAAGGTTCCAATTTCAATGCGGTCTGGCACGATGGGGTGCGTGGCGCCGTGCAAGCGCTCGACGCCGCGAACGTGAAGCGTGTCGGATCCGATCCCGGAGATATCTGCACCCATTGCGACGAGACACTGTGCGAGGTCGATCACCTCGGGCTCCCGGGCGGCATTCGAAATAACGGTCTCGCCTTTCGCCAGAACGGCCGCCATGAGCGTGTTTTCTGTGCCGCCCACAGTAACCTTCGGGAACACGACATGCGCGCCAATAAGCCCATGCGGGCATCGGGCCTTGATATAGCCCTCGCTGAGTTCGATCTCCGCTCCCAGTTGTTGAAGCGCTCGCAGATGGAGATCGATGGGGCGCGTGCCTATCGCGCAGCCGCCGGGCAGCGACACTTGAGCCCGGCCGTATCGCGCCAACAACGGTGCTAGCACAAGAACGGACGCCCGCATCTTTCGAACGATGTCATAGGGCGCGATAGGTTCCTTGATGCTATTAGCGCGCAGAGACAAGGACGCGTCCGCACTCGATGTGGGACTACTAATGTGGACGCCAAGCTCCGCCAGCAGATGTTCCATCGACGCAATATCGGCGAGGCGAGGCAAGTTCGTCAGGGTCAGCGTCTCGTCGCTCAAGAGGCTGGCCGCCATCAACGGCAACGCCGCATTCTTGGCGCCGCTGACAGGAATCCGGCCTCTGAGCGGCACGCCGCCAACTATTCGAATTCGGTCCATTGCGATCTCGGCAGGAAACGGGAAACGCGGGCACGGCAAACAACCACAGACGGCGCCACAATACAAAGCCTAGGGCCTAAAAATGGCAAAAAACTGGCGCAGGGTTTCCCCCGCGCCAGTCTGGCCGTATGGATCCGGTCACGCCCCTGTGGGACGAGCAGAATTCACAATTTTTCAGGCTCGACGTCTCGAACCGGCTGCTGGGCGCCCTCGCGTTCTCGGTGCTGGCTCTTTCTCTTCTTCAGATTACGCCGCAGAGCAACGGCTAGCCGACGACCACGAGACGCCTGCCGTTCCGTCGGCTTTGGCTTCGCTTCAAGACTGTTCGGGAATTGCTTATCTGCCATCGTTTAGGCGCTGAAAACGCGGAAATTGAAAGTCAGCTTGCCCGCATGAAACCGCTATGGCAAGTTCGCCCGACATACCCTATCGCCGCCGTAGCTCAGGGGTAGAGCACACCCTTGGTAAGGGTGGGGTCGCAAGTTCGATTCTTGCCGGCGGCACCAGTTTAACTCCATATACCAAAGACTTAGCCGCCGACGGGCGTGAGCTATTCAGCCCGGACAACGCAGAACACGCGGCTCGATTGCTCTAACCAGCGCCTGAAGTACGTGATCCAAATCACGGGATCGAAGCAAATCACGCGGCAGCCTGAAACAAGTTGGCCTCAGCCGTACGCCGCCGCACAAGACCAGCAAACTTGACGCCGCCAGCAGATACCCATCGTCCGAATTGATGGACCACGTCCTCAAGATCGCCGCGCAACCGGCCTTCCGGCAAGCGGGCCCGCACCGCCGCGACTTTGGCGGGATCGGCCTTCAGGTACGGCGTTCCCGGGAAGCTCGAGCGCTTAGGTCGGAACAGCCGAGGCAGCGATCCCACCGCAATCTTTCAGTCGGGGGGACACACTCTAAGATCAAACGCTCGTTGCCCGCCCGCTGGATCGCGTCGGGAAGACAGGACGCGAACATGATCTAGTCGCCGAGCCCCTGCTCGCCATGAACCACGACGATCTTGCCGGTCTAGCCCTGCCACCACGGCGTCGGCGTGGAACCGTGATAGTTGCGAACCTCGGTGCGCGTAATTCCTGGGATCAATCGCGCTTCGTGGAAGTCCCACGTCCGGC
>SHVU01000018.1 GCA_009691105.1 Rhodospirillales bacterium | reverse complement strand
TCGAACGGGATGAACTCCGCCCCGCCGCCCGCCGCCATCACCTTCGTGATCGCCGCCGTCAGCGTCGTCTTCCCATGGTCAACGTGACCAATCGTCCCAATGTTGCAGTGCGGCTTCGTCCGCTCAAATTTCGCCTTCGCCATCGTTCCAAATTCCGTTTCGAGTGGATCCCAAAAAAACGTCGTATCGAGCCTCAGTTCGCTTCGGCGCGTGGAGCGGGTGATGGGAATCGAACCCACGTAGCCAGCTTGGAAGGCTGGAGCTCTACCATTGAGCTACACCCGCACCGTCGCCGGTTCGTCCCTTCCAGTCGATTAGCTCCGGCTTTCCGAGCCCACCAAGTGCAAGTGGTGGAGGGGGCTGGATTCGAACCAGCGTAGGCAAAGCCAACGGATTTACAGTCCGTCCCCTTTAGCCGCTCGGGCACCCCTCCGCGCACATTCACTCTGGGCCGCCAGAGCAATGCGACCGGCGGAGCGAATCTAAAAACCCTCCTCAACTCTTCTGACTGCCGAACAGGCAAATTACTAACGAAAAGTGCAAACACCAGCTCCCCGGCCAGAACTCGGCCGGCGACGGTTGCAGACACCCTGCTGTCGCGCATGCTAAGGGGGTTCATGGCTAAGAGCAAGTCCCGATGGCGGCCCGACGGCCGCCCCGAAAACGGCCCCGCGTCAGGGGTTTGGCTCTATGGAACCCATGCTGTTTTAGCAGCGATGGCGAACCCGGAACGTCGAATCCAGCGCCTCGTCGCGACGTCGGAAAGCGTGAAAACGTTAGGCTCAAAAATCCTTCCGGAAGCCTATCCTGAAATCGCACGGCCAAGGCTCGAAGTCCTAACCCGAGCGGAAATCGAACGCCTTTTGCCAGAAGGCGCCGTCGCCCAGGGCGTAGCGGCGATGGCTGCCCACTTGCCCGGCCGCGATCTCCATCAGCTTTTGACCAAGACGCAGGACGCCACCTCCGCGGTCCTTGTCGTTCTCGATCAACCCAACGACCCTCAAAACGTCGGCGCGGTCATACGTTCGGCCGCGGCGTTCGGCGCTCAGGCCCTGGTGTTTCCCAAGGATCACGCGCCGGAACCGACCGGATCCCTCGCTAAAGCGGCGTCCGGAGCCCTTGAGCGCGTGCCTTTGGTCTCCGTGACGAATCTCGTCCGGGCCCTGAACGCCATTAAAGAGGCCGGCTATTGGGTCGTCGGGCTCGATGCCGAGGGTTCAATGCCGCTTCATAGCGTCGACATGGGGGGCAAGGTCGCGTTGGTGCTGGGATCCGAAGGCACGGGCTTGCGTCGACTCACCCGGGAATCCTGCGACCATCTGGCCCGGATCCCGATCGTCGAGGCAGCCGAAAGCCTCAATCTGTCCGCGGCCGCCGCGATCGCATTACATGAGTGGTCGCGCCGCAGCGCGACATCGGCCGAGCCTCGCGCTCGGCTTGCTCCGACCGAAACCGGAGCCTAGTTTCGAATCGTCAGCGATCGCCGGCGTAGCTCAATGGTAGAGCATCCGCTTTGTAAGCGGCAGGTTGCGGGTTCAAGTCCTGCCGCCGGCACCACGCCCGCTACGGCCGACTAACTTCGCGACAGGTTGCGCCGCCGAAGCGGCTACTTCACGCAGCGGAAGTGAACGAGCGTGAACATCCCGAAGGGATCGGTATGGCGGTGTTCGATGACGTGCGCCTTGTGCCCGTCGACGAACGCGGCGAGACCGAAATCCGGACGCCAACCGAGAATGTCGGACAACGGCGCGAGACGCCGTTCGACGGCGGCGCGTATGCCGCCCTCCGCCATGAAGTGATTGACGACGATCAGATCGCCACCCGGCTTGCAGACGCGAATCATTTCGCTGAGCAGCTTGGGCGGGTTCGGAACGACCGACGCGACATACATCGCGGCAACGACGTCGAAAGAGCTGTCGGCAAATGTGATGTTCTCGGCGTCCATCTCGTGGATCGCCTCGACGTTGGCGAGACCATGCTCCTCGACGCGGCGACGCGCCTTGGCGAGCATCTCCGGTGAGATGTCGATGCCGACGATCTGCAGATCGCGGCGATAGCGCGGCAACGAAACACCGGTGCCAACACCGACCTCGAGGATACGACGCTGCGAGAGCCGGTTGATCGTGTCGATCGCAACGCGGCGACCGCGCCCGAGAAAGGCGCCGAACACGGCATCGTAATAGGGAGCGTGGCGCCGATAGGCGCGCCTAACCGTCGCATAATCCATTTTAGCGGGTTCAGTGCGATATCGGGCTCCGTTGGAACCCTTGGGCAAGTGGCGAGGCGCGGGCGTCACTGGCATCTCTAAATTGTGCGAATATTGATTGAGAAATGGGTGCGAAAGAGGCCCGTGTCGAGCCGCTTCATTGCAGTTTCCAACCTCCCCGCCTAAAGTCGTCACTCCTTAATTTTCTTTGAATACACCGTCTCGCCCCCATACACCAGTAGAGAAATCGGCTCTGTGCAGCGCCCCACGAGCGACGTATCGGCACGTCTTCTTCTCGTCCTCGCGACGCTCTTTTGGGGCATGGACATTGTCGTCGGACGAGTCGCGCTCGCCAGAATCTCTCCGATGGCTCTGCTATTTTGGACCTGGGTCATCGCGCTGATCGTTGTCCTGCCATTCGGTCTCGCCGGTCTGCGCGATCAGTTCGCCGTCGTGGTTCGCCACTGGCGTTGGATCACCGGCCTCGCGCTCCTGAGCGTCTCCATTTCGCCAGGGTTCTTCTATGCGGGCCTCGGCCTGACCAGCGCCATCAATGCCGCACTCATCGTGGCGATGGGCCCGGCAACGGTTCCCGCCGTCGCTTGGCTGGTAGACCGCACGCCTCTCGGGGCTCGCCAGGTTCTTGGCTTCGCGCTCGCGACCCTCGGCGTCGTCACCGTAGTGACCATGGGCGATCTGCAGATCATCACGACATTGCGCTTCAATCTCGGCGACATTTTCGTCGTCCTCGCGATGCTGTCGTGGAGCCTCTACTCGGTGCTTTTGCCGCGCCGCGAAATCAATCTCAAGCCGGTGAGTTTCCTGACCATCGTCATTACGATCGGAGCCCTCGCCCTGGTTCCAGTGGCGATCGTCGACGCCATGAATGGTCCCGGCTTCGTCATCGACGCCGAACTCACCGCCGCAATGCTCTACATCGGCATTTTCCCGGCGGTGCTGTCGTTCCTGTTTTGGAATCGCGCCGTCGGAATTCTCGGCCCGACGGCCGCGGGGATTTATCTCAACCTGACCCCGGTCTTCGCCATCGGGATGGCGTGGTTGTTCCTGTCGGAACCTCTCTACGCCTATCACGGCGTCGGCATCGCCTTGGTCTTGGCCGGTGTTCACCTGGCCAATCGTCCGTCCCAATCCTGACGACCGATCGCGGCCGGGGCCTCTCTGGCCCTGGCATACAGCATACCACTGAGCGATTACCCCTTTGTGGCGAGCCGGCATTTGCGAGTATGATTTGACGAGAAATAACGCTGGTCAACCGCTCCGGTCAGTGTCGTGGCACATCGGCTGGCGGCAACTGCGAGCCAGCCTCAGTTGGGAGGTCATGCGATGCGAAATCTAGAACGTCGTGCCTTGATTCTTGTGGCGACGGCCGCGGCATCCGTCGGAATGGCGGCCGAGGTCAACGCGCAGGCCTGGAAACCGACCAAGGCCGTGGAATTCATTATTCCAGCCGGCACGGGCGGCGGCGCCGATCAGATGGCGCGGCTCATCCAGGGCATCGTCGCCAAGAACAACCTGATGGCGCAGCCCATGGTCCCGGTGAACAAAGCTGGCGGCGCGGGCGCTGAAGGCTTCTTGGACGTCAAACAGGATCGCGGCAATCCGCACAAGATCGTCATCACGCTTTCGAACCTGTTCACAACGCCGCTGGCCACCGGCGTGCCCTTCAACTGGAAAGACCTGACCCCCGTCGCGATGCTGGCCCTCGATCAGTTCGTACTCTGGGTCAACGCCGAGACTCCTTACCAGACCGCCAGGCAATACCTCGACGCGGTCAAGGCGGCACCCGCCAACCAATTCAAGATGGGCGGGACCGGCTCGAAGCAGGAAGACCAGATCATCACCGTCGCCATCGAAAAGGCCGCCGGGGTGAAGTTCACCTACATCCCCTACGCGGGTGGTGGCGCGGTGGCGACGCAGCTCGTCGGCAAGCACGTCGATTCCAGCGTCAACAATCCGATCGAAGCCGTCGCCCATTGGAAGTCGGGCGCGCTCCGGCCGCTCTGCGTCTTCGACGCTCAGCGCATCCCCTACAAGGAGAAGATCACCGCGACCCAGTCGTGGAACGACATCCCGACGTGCAAGGAAGCCGGCGTCAACATGGACTACGTCATGCTGCGTGGCATCTTCATGTCGCCCGGCGTCACCAACGAACAGTCCGCCTTCTACGTCCAGCTCTTCCAGAAGGTCCGCGAAACGGCGGATTGGAAAAGCTTCATGGAAACCGGCGCCTACAACACGACGTTCATGTCGGGCTCCGACTACAGAAAGTGGGTCGAGGATGCCGAGAAAATGCATCGCGACCTGATGAAGGACGCGGGCTTCCTCGCCAACTGATCTTCGTCGATCGCATCGATAGCGTAAGGATAACGGCGGCCGAGCCCTTCACGTAATCGGCCGCTCGGCTGCGATAGAGACGAGGAGACGTGTGGCGATGGACGGTGCTCCCCAATCCACTTCGAAAGACAGCCTCGTCTCGAGGCGAACCATGGAAATCGTTGTCGCCATCCTGTTGATGGGCGGCGGCGGCGTAGTGATGTTCGATAGCTGGCGAGTCGGGATCGGTTGGCAAACCGAAGGCCCGCAGTCGGGATATTTTCCGTTTTACGTCGGCTTGCTGATTGTCGCGGCTAGCGCCGTGACGCTGGTGCAAGCCATCCTCAGTCGGCAATCGGCCAGCGTGTCGTTCGTCAGTAAGCCCCAGTTCAAACTGGTGCTGTCGGTCCTGATCCCGGCGATCATCTTCGTCATCGCCGTCCGCTACATCGGACTCTACATGTCGGCGGCCATCTTCATCGCCGTCTTCATGACATGGCTGGGACGCTACGGCTGGCGCATGACCGTGCCTATCGCCATCGGGATTCCGGTCCTGCTCTTTTTCGTGTTCGAGCTTTGGTTTCTCTTGCCGCTCCCTAAGGGGCCGCTCGAAACCTGGCTCGGCTACTAACCCACCGACGCAGAGGAGATCAACGTGGAAGATCTGAGCGCCCTTCTGCACGGCTTCGGGGTCGTCTTGACGCCCTACAACCTCATCCTGATTTTCGTCGGGATCATTCTCGGCGTGATCATCGGCGTCTTGCCAGGATTGGGCGGTGCCAACGGCGTCGCCATCCTGCTGCCGCTGACTTTCACGATGCCGCCGGCCTCGGCGATCATCATGCTGTCCTGCATCTATTGGGGCGCGCTCTTCGGCGGCGCCATCACTTCGATCCTGTTCAACATTCCCGGCGAGCCTTGGTCGGTGGCGACGACCTTCGACGGTCACCCCATGGCCCAGCAAGGCCGGGCTGGGGAGGCTCTGACGGCCGCTTTCACATCATCGTTCTTCGGCGCTTTCGTCGCCGTCATCGTGATTACGTTTCTGGCGCCGTTGGTCGCCAAGTTCGCCCTTCGCTTCGGACCCGCCGAGTTCTTCGCCGTCCAATTCCTGGCCTTCTGTAGTTTCATCGGTATCGGCCGCGGCGCGGCGGCGAAAACGTTAGCGGCCATGATGATAGGCTTCGCCCTGGCCGCCGTCGGATTGGATACCGTCACCGGCCGGCTCCGCCTGACCTTCGGCTCGATGGAACTGCTGCGCGGTTTCAACTTCTTGATCGCCGTCATCGGTCTCTTCGGGATCGGCGAAATCCTGATCACCATCGAAGAAGGCCTCGCCTTCAAGGGCCGCACGGCCGCGCTCAATATAAAGATCGTGCTCCAAACCTGGAAAGACCTAACGCGCTACTGGGCGACATCGATCCGTTCGGCAGTGATCGGGTGCTGGATGGGAATTTCGCCGGCTGGCGCGACGCCGGCGTCGTTCATGAGCTACGGCATCGCCAAGCGCATGTCGAAAAGAGGCGCGCGGTTCGGCACGGGCGAGATCGAAGGCGTCGTCGCGCCCGAGACCGCGGCCCATGCTGCCGGCACCGCGGCGCTGCTTCCGATGCTAACGCTCGGCATCCCCGGATCACCGACCGCCGCGGTCCTGTTGGGCGGACTTTTGGTATGGGGCCTTCAGCCGGGACCGCTTCTGTTTGTCGAACAGAAGGACTTCGTCTGGGGCCTGATCGCCAGCATGTACATCGGGAACATCGCCGGCCTCATCATCGTGCTGACCTGCGTCCCGTGGTTCGCGGCAATCCTCCGCATTCCGTTCAGCATCATCGCCCCGGTCATCCTGGTGATCTGCGCCGTCGGCGCCTACACCGTGAATAACGCCGTCATCGATATCTGGGTGATGATGGGCTTCGGCGTCGTCGGATACGTCTTCCGCAAGCTCGACTACCAGCTTGCGCCGCTGGTTCTCGCGCTCGTTCTCGGCGATCAGGCCGAAGAGTCGTTCCGCCAGGCGATGCTCGGTTCACAGGGCAGCCTCTCGGCGTTCTGGGCGAACGGCCTGGTCGGCACCATCATGACGCTCAGCGTCATCGTGTTGTTCTGGCCAGCGATCTCGGCGCTGGGGGCGAAGCTACGGGGTGGTGGAACGGCGGATCGGATTGCGGGCGACTAAGCCCGCGGCACTAGACGCCGGGACGGTGACGCCACCACATCGTCTCGTTGATGGAAAAGATCGGCTGGTAGTGCCGGATCTTGTCGGCCTCGACGACGATCTTCACTTGGTTGTCGAGAACCATCGGCTTGCCGTCGACGAAGGCCACTAGAATCGCGTGGCCGACCTTCAAATTCATGTCCTTGACCGCGACGACGCGTAAGTTCTAGTCCTTGAAGCCGATCTTCCGCAAGGACATGTACTTCATGATCGCGTAGTCCTCACAATCACCGAACTTGGTCATGAACTCGCCGGGACTCGCCCAGTAGTCGCTTTCGTTCCAATTCACGTCGTCGGCGATGTACTTGGCCTGGTTGATCGTCTTGTTCACTTCCTTGAGCACGGTCAAGGGATCTTTGCCCTTCATGCTGTCCAGGAACTTCACCCATTCGTCGTGATGGCAGAGGTTGAACTGGGCGGCGTCGCAGGACACGGCCTTGGTCTTGCTAGCCTCTTCCTTGGTGAATTTCTCGAGAGCCGCCGTCCACTTCTTGAAGGGCTTCAAGTTCGTGGATTGGGTCTCTTTGGTGCCAAGGAAACTCGGCATCGCTGTTTTCGGCGCCTTGTCGTCCTTATCGTCGACCTCGTCCTCAGCTTGCGCCTTGGCAGCGGCCTAGATCTCGGCCATCGTCTCTACTCCTTGTGCGCACGCACGACCGGCGTGGCGGCCGGCCGTCGCGCGCGTCCTATCGAATCTGCCGCCAAGATAGTGTCATTATTAACAACCCGCATGTGACAGCAATCACAGCGGTTAAGTGGCTGCTTTAAAACGATAAAGTGCGTATTTTTTTCCTAGGACTTCCCCGAACTGCCCCCGAATGCATTACCTCGACAGGAAGGGGTCTTACCTCCCTAGGGTCGAGGCGCCGTCTCGGGTTTCCCTAGCGAGGCGAGAAACGTCGCCGTCGAACCCGAACGCAACAGCAACAAGGCGCAACCCAAGGGACGGTCGTCGGTTCCGGCGACCGGGCAATCGGCTTCGCGCAAAGCGGTCTGAGGACGCCGTGCCGCCGGACGCACGGGCTGCGGCAACGCCGCAATCGCCCCCGGCAAGTCGGCTTCACGCCGCGCTTCGGCGCCATCATCGGTGCCAACGGCGATATCGGGATCTATGCCTTGTCCTTGGATCGCCCGCCCGGCCGGCGAGTAATACAACTGGGTGGTCATGCGCAGGCCGCCCCCGCGCGGCAAGGACATGATGGTCTGCACCGTGCCTTTGCCGAAGGTCCGAACGCCCATGATCTGGGCCCGGCCGTGATCTTGGAGCGCGGCCGCGACGATTTCGGACGCCGACGCCGAGCCGCGATTGACGAGAACGACGATCGGCAAGGCATGCGCCGCGTCGCCGCTCCGCGCTTCGTGAGCGCGACTGTCGCGGCGGCCGCGGATCGACACGATCGCGCCTTCATCGAGAAAGATATCGGACAACGCAACGGCTTGATCGAGAAGTCCGCCCGGGTTGTTGCGAAGATCGAGCACGTAGCCCTTCAGGTCGGGGCCAATGCTCGCTTCCAGTCGCGCGATCTCCTTGGCGACATCGGTCTCGACCTTCTCGGTAAAGCTGGTCACGCGGATGTAGCCGACGTTGCCCTCGGCGCGCGCCCGCACCGACTGAACGCGAATGATCGCGCGAGTCACGGTCACGTCGAAGGCCCGATCAACGCCCGGCCGTTTGACGGTGAGCTTCACGTCAGAACCAGGCCGGCCGCGCATCTTCGCGACAGCCTGCACCAAGCTGAATCCATGGACGGATTGCTGATCGAGATGCGTGATCAGATCGCCGGCCTTGAGGCCAGATCGCGACGCCGGCGTATCTTCAATCGGCGAAACGACTTTGATGGCGTCGTCTTCCATCGCCACTTCGATACCGAGCCCACCGAACTCGCCGGCATTCGACGCCCGCACCTCGCGCAATTCGTCGGGCGTGAGATAGGCGGAATGCGGATCGAGCGACGTCAGCATGGAATCCAGCGCCGTCTCGACCAGTTGCGTCGACGCCATGCTGTGCGGCGGCGCGTTCAGACTGCGCACGCCACGGATCGCCGCATCGACGAGTTGGTCGTCGCGAACTTCGCGGACGTAGTCGATGCGGACGCGGCGGAAGGCATCGGCGAACTGTTGTCGTGGCTCGGGCCCGCTGCCCGGCGCCGCAAATTCGGCGAGCGTCGCTTCGAAGCGCTGCATTTCGCTCTCGGCCGATCCAGGCATGGCGTAGGGATCCGCCACGATGCCGTGAAGGCTGCCGCGCGACATCGAAAATTCGTTGGACGTGCAACTGGCCAGCGCCAAGGCCAGCGTGCCGGCGAAGAACGCGGCAAGCGCGTTCGATCCTCGATTAGGGGTCGTTGTCATAGTCCTGCTGATGCCGCCTCAAGAGACGCGCCAGGATCACTCAACCGCCGCGACCGTCGCCATAATCGAACATGATCACGCGATTGTCGACCCGGAGTTGCACAAATGTGGTCACGCTTCTGATAAATCCAGAGCGTTTTTATTCCGTTAATGACGCGACGTTCCGCTCTCGTAAAGAGCCCATAGCGCTACGGCAAATAATCCTACGGCGGTGGCCTGATGCAGTGAAGCCAAGCCGACTGGAACGATCCAAAGAAGCGTCGTGATTCCGAGCCCGGCCTGGACCAACGCCACGCCCAGAACCGCATGGGCAGCTCGGCGCATCCGCGGCGTCGCCGCTGCCCTCCGACGAACCCGGAACCAGAGAGCCAAGACCACCACCACTGTCAATTCCGCGAAGCGACGGTGGTTGAACTGGGCCGTCGTCGGATTCTCGAACGGATCGAGATAGAGCGGCGTCATCTCGAACAGACCTTCGGGTATGAAGCGGCCGCCCATGAGCGGAAAACTGTTGAACAGGAAACCCGCGTCCAGACCTGCGACCAAGCCGCCCGACAGCACCGTCACGAAAACCATGACCGCGACAGCGCGGGCTAAGTGTCTGGACCACGCATCGGCGTTCACCGGTCGCGGCGATAAAATCAGTTCGAAAATTGTCCACAGGATTAGTCCCAGAAGGGCGAGCGCCAGACCGAGATGCATCGCCAGGCGGAAAGGACTGACGTCCGGCCGATCAACCAGGCCGCTCTTCACCATGTACCAGCCGAGCGCGCCTTGCAGCGCGCCGAGCCCGAGAAGAATCGCCAGGCGGACCTTCAGCGGTCGGTCGAGCCAGCCGCGCCATAGAAAGATGAAAAACGGCACCGCGAAGACAAGGCCGATCAGCCGGCCCCAGACCCGATGCACGTATTCGAGCCAAAAGATGCCCTTGTAGCCGGCCAGGGTCATGTCGGGATTGGCCAAGCGGAATTCCGGATATTGCCGATAGGCGGCGAAGGATGCCTCCCACTCGGCCTCGGTCAGCGGCGGCAGCCAGCCGGTCAGTGGCTTCCATTCGACCATCGACAGCCCCGAATGGGTCAGCCGCGTCAGCCCGCCGATCACGACCATGACGAAGACCATGGTGCCGACGGCCAAAAGCCACAGGGCGATGGCGCGGTTTCGCGCCGTCGTGGGATCCGATGTCACGATCATGACTGTTTCGCACGCCACATATCGTTTTATGGGCATCCAATCCAGTCCAAACCCGCGATGCGTCTGGACGCCGGCAAGGTGGCTATGATAATCGGATCGCAGGCAAACGCAGCGATCGGCAACGATCGGCGCGTTGGCTTGGGGGGGGGGGGACGATGCCGTCTATTTCTGCGAAGCTACGCGGGTTGTTTGGGGGCGCCCCCGGTGAGGGTGACGCCAAGGCTCCGCGTATGGGCTCGTTGAACCTCGGCCCGCGCGATTTCCTGCTCCTGGTCGATCATGTAATGCGGACGGCCATTCGCTACAAGCGGCCGTTCAGCGTCATCGACATGGAACTGTCCAACGCCGACGAGCTTCGCCAATCCAGCGGGATCGACAAGGTCAACCGCTACTTCGAGACCCTGGTCTCGCTGGTCAGCGGCATGCTGCGGAACTGCGATCTGGTCAGCGCCAATTCCAAGCACGTCGTGATGGCCCTGCCCGAGACCAAGGCCAATCAGGCCGGCGTCATCATGTTCCGTATGAAACGGCGGATCACCAAGGCCTTGGCCCTGCCTCTCACTCTCGAATGCCGTGTGAGCCAGGGCGATCGTGGCCTTGCGCTCATCAAGGTTCTTGAGCAGCCGTAATGGCGTCCCCGCGGACCGCCGGCCGACAGCACCGCGCGCTCCTGGGACCAACCCCGTTCACATTGTCGGTGCCGGCCCCGGCGATCCTGATCTTCTCACCGTCAAAGCCCGCCGGGTCCTGGAACAGGCCGAGGTCGTCGTCTACGACCGCTTGGTATCGCCGGCCATCTTGGCCCTGATCCCGGCGACCGCCGAACGCCTGTTCGTCGGCAAAGCCACCCACAATCACAGCAAGACTCAGGACGAGATCAACGCCCTCCTCATCGCGCGCGCCGAGGAAGGCCGTCGGGTGGTGCGCCTCAAAGGCGGCGATCCCTTCGTGTTCGGACGCGGCGGCGAGGAAGCGCTGCATCTCGCTCAGGCCGGCATCGTCTTCGAGATCGTCCCGGGCTTGAGCGCCGCCACCGGCTGCTTGGCCGCCGCCGGCATTCCCTTGACCCATCGCGGTCTCGCTGGCGTCGCCCATTTGGCAAGCGGTCACACCCTGGAAGACGGGCGTCTTGCCGTCGACTGGGCGAAGCTCTCCGATCCTCAATCCACCATCGTCATTTATATGGGCCTTGCCACCATCGACCGGATCGCCGCGGCGTTGATGACCGGCGGCCTTGCGGCATCGACCCCGGCGGCGGCCATCGAGAACGGCACCCTTCCCGCCGAGCGACGCTTGCGTTCGACCTTGGGCGCTATCAGTCGCGACCTTCGCGACCAGGAATTCGCGTCGCCGACGTTGATCGTCATCGGCCCGGTGGTGGCGCTTGCGGAAATTCTGAGTGGCGAGACCTCGGCTGGGGCCGAGGATCAGATGTCGCGGCCGAGAGCCCGAGCGATTGAGAGATAGGGGCACCATGAAAGTTTCACTGATCCAGATGAACTCGCAGGACAACAAGGCGGCGAATCTTGCGCAAGCCGAGAGCCTGATCACGCGGGCCGTCGAGGCCGATCGCCCCGATCTCATTGCGCTTCCGGAAATGTTCACGTACCTCGGCACCGGCGATCCAGGGCGGCGCGCCAACGCCGAAACCCTACCCGCCGGCGAATCCTACAAGATGCTCAAAGGACTCGCCCAGCGTCACCGCGTCCATATCCACGGCGGCAGTATCGTCGAGACGGCCGGCGACAAGCTCTTCAACACGACGGTCGTATTCGACCCGACGGGCAACGAGATCGCGCGCTATCGCAAGATCCACCTGTTCGATGTGACGACGCCGGACGGCAAGAGCTATCGGGAATCGGACACCTTCGCCCGCGGCACCGCCATCGCCAGCTTTGGGATCAAAGGCGTCTCGATCGGCTGCACGATTTGCTACGACCTTCGGTTCCCCGAGCTCTATCAGCGCCTCGCGGTAAAGGGCGTCAAAGTCATCCTGGTGCCGGCCGCCTTCACCAAGGAAACCGGCAAGGACCATTGGGAAGTGTTGATCCGGGCCCGCGCGATCGAAACCGAGTGCTATGTGCTGGCGCCGGCGCAATGCGGCACCTTCGCCAACGGCACCCGCGCCACCTGGGGTCATTCGATGATCGTTGGGCCTTGGGGCCATATCATGGCTCAGGCGCAGGATCAGGTCGGGTTCATCACCGCGACGCTCGACTTCGCGTATTTGGATACGGTCCGGGCCAACATCCCGGTGGCGAGCCACAAAGTCTTGTGACGCTAAATGCGCACCCGCGAGTGGCGCATCTCGACGCCGGCCGGGTCCTGGTGAACGAAGACTTCGGCCGACGGATAGGCGCGGACGATGTCGGCCATCACGGTCTCGGCGATTTCGTGAGCGGCTTTCAACGGTAGCTCGCCGTCGAGTTCGAGATCCAATTGGATGAAGAGGCTCGTTCCCGACGACCGCGTCCGCATGTCGTGAATGCCGCGCACGCCGGGATGACCGGTAGCGATGGCGCGAATGCGATCGCGGTCTGAATCGGGAAGCTCGCGATCCATCAAAAGATGGAGCGACTGGCGAGCGATCTGAGCCGCCCCCCATACGATCCATGCGGCGATGGCGACCGCGAACAGCGGATCGGCGAGCGGCATTCCGAAGCGCCCTGACAAGACCAACGACAGGATGACGCTGCCGTTCAGCAACAGATCGGCGCTGTAGTGGATCGAATCGGCGCCGATGGCGACCGAGCCGGTGCGGCGAACCACCGAGCGCTGAAACAGCACCAAGGCCCCGGTCAGAATGACGGCGAAGATGGTCACGGCGATACCGACGTCGGTATCGACGACGGGTCGCGGCTGGATCAAGCGCTGCCCCGCTTCGATGAGCAGGAACGCCGCCGAGCCACCGATGAACGCCGCCTGGGCGAGACCGGCCAGCGGTTCGGCCTTGCCGTGACCGAAGCGGTGATCCTCGTCGGCTGGAACCAGCGCGGCGCGAACCGCCAGCAAGTTGACGATCGAGGCGGCGGCGTCGAGCAACGAGTCGATCAACGACGACAGCATGCTGATCGAGCCGGTGATGATGTACGCCGCAAGCTTGACGACGATCAGCACCAACGCGACCGCGACCGAGGCATAGGTCGCGAGCCGCATCAGATCTGCCGCAGCCGGTTTGGTCACGGCTGTCATGAGGGTTGCCTCAAGGGTAGAGGCGTTCCGTGCGCCAGCCGGTGCTGCCGAGCAAATACAGAATGCGGTCGTGCAACCGGAACTCCTGATTGGTCCAGAATTCCAGCCGATCGGGAAGGACGCGGAAGCCGGACCAGTGCGGGGGCCGCGGGATCGAACCGACCAGAAACTTGGCGGTGAATTCGGCCATCTTCTTTTCAAGCTCGAACCGTCCGGCGAGCGGCTGCGACTGGCGCGACGCCCAGGCACCGATCTGGCTCAAGCGATTGCGGCTCGCGAAATACGCGTCAGCCTCGGCCGGCGTGACCGGTTCGAGCCGGCCTTCGACCCGAACCTGACGGGCCAGAGATTTCCAATGAAAGACCAAAGCCGCAACAGGATTTTGTGTAATATCCCGTCCTTTCCGGCTTTCCAGATTCGTATAGAAAACGAAGCCCTGATCGTCGACGCCTTTCAGCAAAACCATGCGGGCCGTCGGCCGGCCATCGCGGGTCGACGTCGCCAAGGTCATGGCGTTGGGGTCGTTGGGTTCGCTCTTTTGGGCTTCGGCGAACCACTCTCGGAAGTGCCCGATCGGGTCCTGGTGTTCTTTCGAACTCATCCTATATCATCCCGCGTGCAAGGTTCGTCCCAACGGATGCCGAGCGTACCGTAGTGCCATAAATGCGCCACAAAAGTCGTGAAAAACAGGCGTCGTCCTTGCATAGCCACCGGCTTCAGAAATGTCGAGTCGGTGGACGGTCGAGACCCCGAGTTTAACAGAGGTAGCGTCATGAAACTCAAGCAGGTGATCGCGGTCGGCGTCGTGGGCGGGATGCTCACCGCCTGTCAAAGCATTCAGGACAGCCCCAAGCAGACGGGTGGCACTTTGATTGGCGCCGGTCTCGGCGCCTTGGCTGGTTCTCAGATCGGCGGCGGCACCGGCGCGCTAGCGGCCGTGGCGATCGGTGCGCTCGCTGGCGGCTGGCTCGGTGGCGAAGCCGGCAAGTCTCTCGATCGCGCCGACCGGGTCCACGCCGAGCAGACCACGCAGAACTCGCTCGAGCGCAACACCACGGGCCAGACATCCTCGTGGCAGAATCCGGACTCGCGCAACACCGGCACCGTCACGCCGACCATAACCTATCAAATGGCGAACGGCCATTTCTGCCGCGACTTCGAGCAGACGATCGTCGTCGACGGTAAGTCCGAGCGGGCGACGGGTCGGGCCTGCCGCGAACAGAACGGCGAGTGGCGCGTCGTCCAGTAAACGGGCGCGGTCTTACGCCAGGACGTCGGTTCGCGGTTTCGGCTCGCTGATAGCGGCACGTGCGTCGCGGCGCTCGGTAAGCACCGCGGCGACCGTGGCGCCGACCAACACCACCGTCCACGAGACATACGTCCACACCAGCAGGATGGGCACGGCCGAGATCGCGCCGTAGAGCGTTTCGTAGAACGGCAGATACGAAACGTAGAGCCCAAACGCCCACCGCATCAGCCAGATCAACGTCCCGGCCAGGGCTGCGCCCCACAAGGCGTCGCTGAACCGCACCCGTCGGCTCGGAATCACCAGATACAACAGCGCGATCGTGAAAATCAGGACACGATCGGCAGCCCCCGCGCAATCCACGCCAAGGGCTCGAGCACGGCATCCACGGCGTTTTGCCGACCGATGGCGACGACGTCTCCGGCCAGAGAGAAGCTCGCGCCAATCAACAGCGGCGCCATGGTCAGAACCGCCCAATAAATCAGGAACCGGGCGACGACGCCGCGGCGGCTCGTCGCCTGAAAGATCGCGGTCAGGGCCGACTCGATCGTTGCGATCAAAAGGGTCGCGGCCGCGGCCAAAGCGATCAGGCCGAGCACGGTCAGATGCTCGGAATTACGAACCAGGTCGTTGAAGTACATGGTGACCCGGTCGCTGGCCTCGGGCACCAGGACGCGGAACGCGAAGGCCAACAGATCCTCGCGAAGGCCGGACAACGCCGGAAAGGCCGCCAGCATGGCAACGCCGAGGGCGACGATCGGAACCAGGGCGAGAAGCGTGCTGAACGACAATGACGCGGCGAGCGCCAAGCCGCGCTCGGTCTCGAAACGCACGACGGCTTCGCTCGCAAAGCGCCGGATCGCGTCAAAGGGCCCGGATTGGTGGGTGTCGTCGGCCATCCTCGTCTCCGTCCCCCCATGATACAAGCGGTCCGGGCCCGGGCGGGTCGGCTATTGCGCCTTTTTCCTTTCGTGTAGGATGCCAGCGCCGCTCGTTACGCGGCGTGAAGGTGGGGGCACAATGACTGAATCCGCGCCGCTTATGGCCGGAAAACGCGGGCTGATCATGGGGGTCGCCAACGACCGCTCGATCGCCTGGGGAATCGCCCGCGCCGTTCACGCGCAAGGCGCGGCTTTGGCCTTCACGTACCAAGGTGAGCCCTTCCGCAAGCGAATCGAGCCCCTGGCCGATCAGGTCGGGTCCGAAATCGTCGTGCCTTGCGACGTCACCGACGCCGCGAGCCTGGATCAGGCCTTCGCCACGTTGCGTGAGAAGTGGGACCGCCTCGATTTCATCGTCCACGCCATCGCCTTTTCCGACAAGGCTGGGCTGAAGGGCCGCTACGTCGACACGACGGCCGAAAACTTCTCCCTGACCATGAACGTGTCCTGCTACTCGTTCACCGCCGTCTGCCAGCGCGCCGTCCCGATGATGACCCAGGGCGGCAGCCTGCTGACGCTCACGTACTTCGGCGCCGAGCGCGTCATGCCCCACTACAACGTCATGGGCGTCGCCAAGGCCGCGCTTGAAGCCAGCGTGCGGTATCTCGCCGAGGATCTCGGCAAGCAGAACATCCGCGTCAACGCCCTCTCCGCCGGTCCGATGAAGACCTTGGCGGCGTCGGGCATCGGCGACTTCCGCTACATCCTCAAGTGGAACGAATACAACTCTCCGCTGCGCCGCAACGTCACCATGGACGACATCGGCGGCTCGGGCCTCTATCTCCTGAGCGACTTGTCGTCGGGCGTGACCGGCGAGGTCCACCACGTCGACTGCGGCTACAACATCGTCGGCATGAAAGCGGTCGACGCCCCGGATATCGCCGTGGCGAAGGCCGCGGACTAGCCCGGCACGGCCACGCCGATGGCGGGCAACAGCTTCGGTCAAATTTTCCGCTTCACGACCTTTGGCGAAAGCCACGGGCCGGCGATCGGCTGTGTCGTCGACGGCGTTCCGCCGCGCCTAGCGCTGACCGAAGCCGACATCCAGGTCCATCTCGATAAACGGAAGCCAGGACAGTCGCGCTTCACGACCCAGCGTCGCGAGTCCGATCGCGTCCAAATCCTGTCCGGCGTCTTCGAGGGTCAAACCACCGGGACGCCGATCGGGCTTCTGATTCAGAACGAGGACGCCCGTTCGAAGGACTACGACGACATCAAGACCAAGTTCCGGCCTGGCCACGCCGACTACACGTACTTCAAGAAATACGGCATCCGCGATTATCGCGGCGGCGGACGCCAGAGTGCGCGCGAGACCGCGATGCGGGTCGCAGCCGGCGCCATCGCCCGCAAGGTCTTAGGAACCGGCATCACGATCCGCGGCGCGCTCGTCCAGGTCGGCCCGCACAAGATCGATCCGGCTCGCTGGGATTGGACCGAGGTCGAGCGCAATCCCTTCTTCTCGCCGGACGCCGAAGCCGCGAAACAGTGGGAAACCTATCTCGATGCGATCCGCAAAGACGGATCGTCGGTCGGCGCCGTCATCGAAGTCGTCGCCGAGGGCGTTCCGGCGGGTCTCGGCGAGCCGGTCTACGACAAGCTCGATGGTGATATCGCCCGGGCGCTGATGACCATCAACGCCGTCAAAGGCGTCGAGATCGGCGCGGGCTTCGGCGCCGCGGCGCTGCGCGGCGAGGACAACGCCGACGAGATGCGCATGAAGGATGGCGCCGTGACGTTCCTGTCGAACCACGCCGGCGGCATCTTGGGCGGCATCTCCACCGGTCAGGAAGTCGTCGCCCGCTTCGCGGTGAAGCCGACAAGCTCGATCCTCTCGCCGCGCCGCACCGTAACGATCGACGGCAAGGACGCCGAGATCGTCACCAAAGGGCGCCACGATCCGTGCGTCGGCATCCGCGCCGTGCCCATCGGCGAAGCGATGATGGCCTGTGTGTTGGCCGACCACTTGCTGCGCCAACGGGCGCAGTGCGGCTAAGGGACGACGCGCCCTACCCTGGCCCGTCGCGCCGCGATCAAGAACTCGTGATTGCCATCGGCCCCGGTGATCGGGCTTTCGGTGATACCGAGAACCGTCCATCCGGATTGCGCCGCTAACCACGCGCGGATCGTCTCGCAGGCCTCGCGATGCAAGCGTGGCTCGCGAACGATGCCTCCAACGCCGACGCGATTTTTGCCGACCTCGAACTGCGGCTTGATCAGAGCGATCACCGTGCCGCCCGCCGCGATCAGTCCCAACGGCGCCGGCAAGGCCTGCATCAGACTGATGAAGCTGACGTCGCAGACCGCAAGGCTGGGGGCGTCGGGCACGAGGCGCCGATCCAGATCGCGGGCATGGGTGCGCTCGCGCAAAATAACGCGCGGATCCTGACGCAACTTCCAGGCGATTTGGCCGCGCCCGACGTCGATGGCGTAGACCTTGGTCGCGCCGCGGGCGAGCAGCACTTCGGTGAAGCCGCCGGTCGAGACGCCGATGTCGAGGCAGACCTGGCCTTTGGGATCGATGGCGAAATGATCGAGCCCATGAACCAGCTTGAGAGCGCCGCGCGACACCCAGGGGTGCACCGGTCCCCGGACTTCGACGGCGATATCGACATCGACCGGCTGGCCGGCTTTCTCCAGGCGGCGCTCGCCAGAAAAGACCCGACCGGCCAGGACGAACGCCTGGGCCTTGGCCGGGTTCTCGGCCAATCCCCGTTCGACCAACAGTTGGTCAAGCCGGCGTTTCTTCGGCGTATCCATGATGTCCCGATCGTGGGACCGATCCGCTCCGCCGCCCCGAAGCCCCGAAGGGCGGCGGTCGACGCCTTTAGGCGCGGATCGGATTTACCGTAGCGGAAACCGCATCGCTTCGACCGAGCGCGGTCAGCGCCGTCGCAACGATATGCGACGCCGTCAGCCCCGCCCACTTGTATTGCAGTTCTGGCTTGTCGTGATCGAGGAACACATCTGGCAAGACCATCGGCCGGATCTTGAGGCCGTTGTCGAGAAGCCCTTGGGTGGCGAGGAACTGGAAGACTTGCGCCGCGAAGCCGCCGACCGAACCTTCTTCGATGGTGATCAGGACTTCGTGCTCGCGGGCCAGACGGCGGATCATCGCCTGATCGATCGGCTTGGCGAAACGCGCATCGGCGACAGTGGTCGAAAGCCCCCGCGCCGCCAGATCGTCGGCCGCCAGCAAGGCTTCTTGCAATCGTGTTCCGAGCGACAGGATCGCGATCTTGGTGCCCTCGCGGACGATGCGGCCCTTGCCGATTTCAAGCGGCACGCCGGTGTCGGGAAGCGCAATGCCGAGGCCCTCGCCACGCGGATAGCGGAAGGCCGACGGGCGGTCGTCGATATGCGCCGCGGTCGCCACCATGTGCACCAACTCGGCTTCGTCAGCCGCCGCCATGATGACGAAATTCGGCAGACACCCGAGATACGCGACGTCGAACGAACCGGCGTGGGTCGCGCCGTCGGCGCCGACAAGGCCGGCCCGATCGATCGCGAAACGCACCGGCAATTGCTGAAGGGCGACGTCGTGCACGACCTGATCGTAGGCGCGCTGTAGGAACGTCGAATAGATCGCGGCGAACGGCCGGAAGCCTTCCGTCGCCAAACCGGCGGCGAAGGTCACGCCATGCTGCTCGGCGATACCGACGTCGAAGAAGCGATCGGGAAATTTCTCGGCGAACTTGTGCAGGCCGGTGCCTTCGGGCATCGCCGCCGAAATCGCCACGATGCGCTCATCGCGAGCCGCTTCCTTGATCAACGCACTGGCGAAAACGCCGGTGTAGGACTGGGCCTTGGGCGCCGGCTTGTGTTGCTTGCCGGTCACGACGTCGAATTTGACGACGCCGTGATACTTGTCGGCGGACTTTTCGGCGGGCTCGTAGCCGTGGCCTTTTTTGGTCACGACGTGCAGAAGCACCGGTCCCGGTTCCTGGCTGTCGCGGATGTTGCGAAGCACGGGCAAGAGATGGTCGAGGTTATGACCGTCGATCGGACCGATGTAATAAAAGCCGAGTTCTTCGAACAACGTGCCGCCGGTCAACATGCCGCGGGCGTATTCCTCGGCCCGGTCGGCGAGTTCCTTGAGGCGGCGCGGCAGGCGATTGGTGACGCCCTTGGCCATGTGGCGGATCGAACGGAAACGCCGCCACGATAGAATGCGCGACAAATACGCGCTCATCGCGCCGACCGGCGGCGCGATCGACATGTCGTTGTCGTTGAGAATGACGATCAGCCGGCTTTCCATCGAGCCGGCGTTGTTCATGGCCTCGTAGGCCATGCCGGCGCTCATCGAGCCGTCGCCGATCACGGCGATGACGCGATTGTCGCGCTTGTCTAAGTCGCGTCCGACCGCCATGCCCAGCGCCGCCGAAATCGACGTCGAACTGTGGGCCGCGCCGAACGGGTCGTAGACGCTTTCGGCGCGCCGGGTGAAACCGGACAAGCCACCGCCTTGGCGCAACGTGTGGATGCGATCGCGGCGACCGGTCAGAATTTTGTGCGGATAGGCCTGATGGCCGACGTCCCAGACCAGGCGGTCACGTGGCGTGTCGAACGTGTGATGCAACCCGACCGTCAGCTCGACGACGCCGAGGCTCGCCCCCAGATGTCCACCGGTGGATGAGACGGTGCGAACGGTTTCGGCGCGGAGCTCGTCGGCGAGCGCGCGAAGTTCGGCGTTCGACATGTCGCGCATGTCGGCCGGGCTCTTAACGCGATCCAGAATGGGCGTGATGTCGTTTCTCAGAATGTCGTTCGCCACGGAGCCCCCTTATTGGTTATTGCCCAGAGGCACTGGCCTCGCTCCTAGGTTATCCCTCCTAGGCGCGGCGCTCGATAACAAATCGAGCAAGTCTTCTGAGCGGATCGGCTTTGGCACCGAACAGATCGAGGTGTCCTATCGCCTGTTCCGTCAACATCTTAGCTTGGGCCCGGGCTCGTTCAAGCCCCAAAAGTGACACAAATGTTGCCTTTCCGTGAGCATCGTCCTTCTGGGTTTTCTTACCCACCACCGCCGCGTCGCCCTCGACGTCCAAAAGGTCGTCGGCGATCTGGAATGCCAGCCCCAGATCATGGGCATAGGCATGAAGGGCGTGGCGTACCGGTTCGGCCGCCTTGCCCATGATCGCCCCGGCTTCACAGGCAAAACCGATCAGGGCGCCGGTCTTGAGGCGCTGCAGGCGCGTCACTTCGGGAATCTCGAGAGCGTGGTGCTCGGCGACCAGATCCAGCATCTGGCCCCCCGCCATCCCTTCGACGCCGGCGGCACGCGCCAGATTCAACACCAGCTCGACGATCACGGTCGGATCGGAGTGGGTGTCGGAGTTGGCGAGAACCTCGAAGGCCAACGTCAAAAGGGAATCGCCGGCCAGAACCGCCGTCGCTTCGTCGAATTTGATGTGACAGGTCGGACGGCCGCGCCGGAGATCGTCGTCGTCCATCGCCGGCAGATCGTCGTGGACGAGCGAATAACAGTGGATGAGCTCAAGCGCCGCGCCGACGCGAAGCGCGCCAATGCGCGACACGTTGAACAGCTCGCAGCTTTTCAAAACCATGAAGGGGCGGATGCGCTTGCCGCCACCTAAGGTCGAGTAGCGCATGGCGTCGACCAGCCGTCCCTCGGGGCGGGCATGGGCCGGCAACAAGCGATCGAGAACGGTTTCGATCTCGCGCGCTTCGTCCTGCAGTAGTTGCTCAAAAGCCGTCACGGGAAACTCCAGCGCCTAACGGTCGAGATCGACGGGCTCGGCGCCGACTTGACCGTCTGGTCCGAGAACGATTTTTTCGACCCGGGCCTGGGCTTCCTTGAGCTTGGCTTCGCAATGACGCTTGAGAAGCGCGCCCCGCTCGTAGGCCTTGATGGCGTCGTCGAGATGGCCGCGGCCTTCTTCGAGTTGGCGCACGATCTTTTCAAGCTCGCCGAGGGCTTCCTCGAAACTGAGTTTGCTGATCGCCTGGGGAACGGGAGCTTCGGCCATGCGAAATCCTTGGAGTTGAACGCGCGCAGTCTACCAGCGGCCCGCGGCCGGGCCTAGTCACCGAAGACGCGGCTTAGGCCGCCATCAAGACGCGGACGTGGGCGGCAGCGGATGCGGCCAGAGCACCCAGGTCGTAGCCGCCTTCAAGCGACGAGACCAGACGGCCGCCGGCCCGAGACTTGGCGATCTTCAAAATTTCGCCGGTGATCCAGGTGTAGTCGTCTTCGTGCAAGCACAGACTCGCCAGGGGATCGTCATCGTGCGCGTCGAAGCCCGCCGAGATGATGACGAGGTCCGGCTGGAACCGATCGAGAGCCGGCAAGATTCGATTCGTCCATCCGGCGCGAAACTCTTTCGAACCGGCACCGGCGGACAACTCGACGTTCGCGATGTTGTCGCGCGTGCCGCGCTCATCTTCGGCGCCGCTTCCCGGATAGAACGGCGACTGATGGCTCGATCCGTAAAACAGCGCCGCGTCATCCCAGAACGAGTTCTGGGTGCCGTTGCCATGATGAACGTCGAAGTCCAACACTGCGACCCGTTTCAAGCCGTGTGCGGTCCGGGCGTGCTTGGCGCCGACCGCGACGCTGTTGAAGACGCAAAATCCCATCGCCCGGCCGGCTTCGGCGTGATGCCCCGGCGGACGGACCGCGCAAAAGGAATTGGCAACCGTGCCGGCCATGACTTCGTCGATGGCGGCGCAGACCGCACCGGCCGCCCGTAACGCGGCGTCACCCGAACGGGGCGAGATGGCGGTGTCGGCGTCGAGATGGACGACGCCTCGCTCCGGCAGATTAGCGAGAACGGCCTCGACGTACCAAGCCTCGTGATTGAGGGCGATCTGGGCGACCTCGGCCTTGGGAGCGTCATGCCGGACCAGCGTCGCGAAGTCGGGGCCCTCAAGGGCGGCCAGGACGGCGCGCAGGCGATCCGGCCGCTCCGGATGGTGCGGGCCCGGGTCGTGGGCGATGCAGTCGGGGTGCGTGTAGAGTGACGTGGTCATGACAGTCCGGTAATGGCGCGATTTCGGCGCCATTTTGGGCGAAGATTCCCCGCCTGGCCACCGCCTTTCCACCCCCTTCCGGCCTCGCCACTGGCCGCGACCGCGTGGTAGTCTGACCCTTAGGGAAGGCTTCAGAACTCCCAAGGGGAAGAATGCGAATACTCGCTCAGGTCTCGGTCATTGCCGTGCTCGGTGCGGCCGGCTACGGCGGTTGGGCCTATTGGGACCACGCCCGAACCTCGGCTGCGACAGGAGCTGAAGGGACAGTCGCCGGCGGCGGCGGAGCGCGGCGTCCCGGTGGCGCTCCGGCGCTGTCCGTCGATGTGATGCCGGTCGTCAAAACTTCGGTCCTCGAAATGATCGAGGCCGTCGGCACCGCGCACTCCAACGAAGCGGTCACCATCACGGTCAAAGAAAGCGGGTTGGTGACGCGGCTGAATTTCACGGAAGGCCAGACCGTCGCGGCCGGACATGTGCTCGCCGAGTTCGATACGCGCGAGCGCCGCGCCGAAATCGATATCCAACGCGCTATGGTCGACGAAGCGAACCGCGCCCTCAGTCGGGCCCGTCAGCTTCAGTCTCGCGGCAATGTCGCCGAAGCCCGCGTCGACGAACTCGAAACCCAGGCCCGCACCGCCGAAGCCCGCCTCAAGGGGGCCGAAGCGCGCCTCGACAACCTTCGCGTCATCGCCCCCTTCGCCGGCCGCGTTGGCCTACGCCAGGTCAGCCTGGGCGCCTTGGTCCAACCCGGCGCGGTTATCACGACTCTCGACGACACGAGCCGCCTGAAAGTCGAGTTCAACGTCCCTGAGACGCTGATGGGACGGCTTAAGCCGGGTCTTGCCGTTACCGCCCGCACCGCCGCTTTCGGCGCCCGCGAATACATCGGCACGGTCGCCGTCGTCGATACCAGGATCGACGCGGTCTCGCGTTCGGTTCGTGTCCAGTCGAACGTTCCGAACCCCGATGACTCGCTTCGGCCCGGCATGTTCATGACGGTGGAACTTGTCATCGGACAGCGGGCGAACGCCCTCGTGGTGCCGGAGCAAGCCGTCATCCTGCAAGGCGAACGCAAATACGTCTTCGCCGTTCGCGGCGGGCGCGCCATCCGCGTTCCCGTCGAAACCGGCGTTCGTCGCGCCGGCCAGGTCGAGATCGTGAACGGTCTCGACACCGGAGAGTCGGTGATCGTCACCGGCTTGCAGCGTGTCCGCGACGGCCAGTTCGTGCAGACGCTCCCCGCCACGCCACGCAGCGGCGCTGCCGCCGTAGGAGCCGCCGGCCGCTCCGGAGCTTCCTGACGCCAGCGTTCCAGCCCGAGGTCGATGCGACATGATCCTCTCTGATATCTCCATCAAGCGCCCGGTCTTAGCGACCGTCGTCAGCTTGCTCCTGGTCGTCCTCGGAACCGCTTCGTATTTCCGTCTGCCGGTCCGCGAGTATCCCGACATCGATCCGCCGGTGATCTCGGTCTCGACGGTCTATTCGGGCGCTGCCGCCGACGTCGTCGAGACTCGCGTCACGCAAGTTCTCGAACAGGCCGTGAGCGGCATCGAAGGCTTGAAGTCCTTGAACTCCTCGACGCGCGAGGGCCGCTCCAACCTCAATCTCGAATTCCACCTGGACCGCGACATCGAAGCCGCCGCCAACGACGTGCGCGACGCGGTCAGCCGCGCCGTGCGCCGCCTTCCCAAAGACGTCGACGCGCCGGTCATTTCCAAGCAGGACGCCGACTCGCGTCCGATCATGTGGATTTCGTTGTTCAGCGAACGCTACAGCGCCCTGGAGCTCACGGATTACACGCGGCGATATCTCGTCGATCGCTTTTCGGTGATCCCCGGCGTTGGCTCGGTGATCATCAATGGCGAACGGCGCTACGCCATTCGCGTCTGGCTCGACCGCAAAGGCATGGCGGCTCGCCAGATGACGATCGACGACATCACCGAAGCCTTGCGCAAGAACAACGTCGAGTTTCCGACGGGCCGGATCGAGTCGGTCGCCCGCGAACTCAGCGTCCGCATGGAATCGACGCTCCGCACCGCCGAAGAATTCCGCAACTTGCCGGTCAAAGAGATCGACGGTTATCAGGTGCGGCTCGGAGAAGTCGCGGTCGTCGAAGTCGGCGCCGAAAACGCCCGCTCCGAAGTCCGCTTCAACGGCCAGACCGCGGTCGGCCTCGGCATCATCCGTCAGTCGAAATCGAACACCGTTCAGCTCGCCGAGGGCGTCCGCGCCGAGCTCGAGCTGCTCAAGCCGAACCTGCCGCTCGGCGTCGAGGTCCGGCTCAGCTACGACGAATCCGTCTTCATCAGCGAGTCGATCTACGAGATCTTCCACGCTCTCGGCATCGCCATCGCCCTCGTGATCGCGGTCATCTTCGTCTTCCTGCGCTCGATCCGCGCCACGTTGATTCCGGTCATCGCCATTCCGGTGTCGATCATCGGCTCGATGACGGCGCTGCTGGCGCTCGGCTTCTCGGTCAACGTTCTGACGCTTCTCGCGTTGGTGCTGGCGATCGGCCTGGTCGTCGACGACGCCATCGTCGTCCTGGAGAATATCCACCGCCGCATCGAAGCCGGGGAGCCGCCGTTGGTTGCCGCGTATCGTGGTGCCCGTCAGATCACCTTTGCGGTCATTTCGTCGACCCTCGTGCTGATTGCCGTCTTCGTGCCGATCTCGTTCATGGAAGGCTCGACGGGCCGGCTCTTCACGGAGTTCGGTATCGCCATGGCGGCTTCTGTCATGTTCTCCGGCCTCGTCGCGCTGACGCTGACGCCGATGATGTGCTCGAAGATTCTCGCCGATCACGACCATGAAGGCGGCCTGGCCCGCATGACGCAGCCCTTCTTCGACGGCATGATCAAAGGCTACGGCTGGATTCTCGAACGCGCCTTGCGTGTCCCGGTCGTCGTGCTTGGCTTTGGAGCCGGAATTTGCGGGCTCGCCTACGTGCTGTGGTCGGCGCTCCCGAAAGAATTCGTTCCGGTCGAGGATCGCGGCGCGGCGCTCGTCTCGATCGTCGGCCCCGAAGGATCGAGCTTCGCCTACACCCGCGAGCAAGTGATCCTGATCGAAAACAAGCTCAAGGCGCTGCTCGGCGACGCCGACATCGACAACTATTTCACCGTGATTTCCCCGGCCTGGGGCGGACCGGCGGCGGTCAACCGCGGCTTCATCTTCGTTCGCCTGAAGGACTGGGGCGATCGGCCCCACACCCAGCAGGAAATCGTCCGCACCATCTTCCCGGCGGTCTCCTCGGTGCCCGGCGTTCGCGCCTCGGCCTTCAACCCGCCCGGCATTGGCCAACGCAGCATCCAAGCCCCGGTCCAGCTCGTGGTCGGCGGTCCCGATCACGAAACCGTCAAAGGATGGGTGGCGCGCATTGTGGCGCGGGCTGAACAGAACCGGCGCCTGCTCAACGTCGACACAAACTTCGCCGACAATCTCCCGCAGCTCCGCGTCAGCATCGACCGACGCAAGGCGGCGACACTCAACATTCCGATCGAACAGGTCGGGCGGACCCTCGAAGTCATGCTCGGCGCGAAAGCCGTCACGACCTACACGGATCGGGCCCAGCAATACGACGTCATCGTCCAAGCCCGAGCCGAGGACCGCGCCCAGCCCGGCGATCTCGAAAACATTTTCATCCGCTCCGGCAACGGCGGGCAGCTGGTTCCGCTGAGCAATCTCGTCACGATGAAAGAATTCGGCGGCCCGCCCAATCTGAACCGCGTCGATCGCTTGCCGGCGATCACGGTCTCGGCCTCGCTGACGACGGGCTACACGTTGGGCGAAGCCATCGCCTACATGGAAGAAGTCGCCCGCGAAGAACTTCCGGCCGAAGCCCGGGTCACGTTCGCCGGCGAAACCCGCGACTTCAAGGAATCGGGAGCGAGCCTCTACGTCACCTTCGCCTTCGCCCTGCTCGTCGTGTTCCTGGTCATGGCGGCGCAGTTCGAAAGCTGGATCCATCCGTTCATCATCATGCTGACCGTGCCGCTCGGCGTGACCGGCGCCATGGCGACGATCCTGTGGCTAAATTCGACCCTCAACATCTACAGCCAGATCGGCATGATCCTGTTGATCGGCATCATGACCAAGAACGGCATCTTGATCGTCGAGTTCGCCAACCAGTTGCGCGCCGCCGGCAAGGATGTACGCGAGGCTGTCTGGGAAGCGGCGGTGACGCGCCTTCGCCCCATCCTCATGACCGCGATCTCGACCATCGCCGGCGCCGTGCCGCTGGTCATGGGCACTGGCGCGGGTGTCGAGAGCCGCGCCGCGCTCGCCTGGGTGGTCATCGGCGGCTTGGCCTTTTCGACGATCCTGACCTTGTTCGTCATTCCGGTCGTCTACTTGCTGCTCGCCCGGTTCACCCGGCCGATCAACTTCGTCGCCGATCGCCTGAGCCGCATGGACCGCGACACGCGTCGGGCCGAAGACGCCCCGGCACACGCCCAGGCCGAGTAACGCTCGCGCCACGTCGACATGGATAGCGACGTTCTGGTCATCGGCGCCGGCATTGCCGGCGCCTCGGCGGCGGCCGAGATCATCGCGCGACGCAAAGGCAAATCCGGAACCGTCGTGCTTCTCGAAGCTGAGGACGCCCCCGGCTTTCATTCGACCGGCCGCTCCGCCGCCCTCTACACCGAGACTTACGGTCATCGCGTCGTCCGCGCTCTGACCAAGGCCAGTCGGCCGTTTCTCGAACGTCCGCCCAGCGGCTTCACCGAACATCCCATTCTCGGGCAACGCGGCGTCCTGCACATCGCGCGGGCCGACCAGCGTGTCTACGCCGAACGCACCTACGCCGAATGCCGCGACCTCGCGCCCGGCATCCGCTTGATCGCCGAAGCGGAGGCCCGCGCCCTGTTTCCGGCGCTTCGCCCTGGATACGTGGCGATCGCCGTCCATGAGGCCGATGCCATGGACATCGACGTCAACGCCCTGCACCAAGGCTATCTCCGGCGCTTCCGCGCCGACGGCGGCACAGTGGTCACCGGCGCTCGGGTGACGCGGCTGGAGCGCAAAGACGGCCGCTGGCGGATCGGGGCAGGATCTGACGCCCATACTGCCCGTGTTGTGGTCAACGCTGCCGGCGCCTGGGGCGATGTCGTGGCCGCAGCCGTCGGGATTGCGCCTCTCGGCTTGAGTCCGAAGCGGCGTACCGCCATCACCTTCGACACACCCACCGGCATGGACAGCCGCGCCTGGCCGATGGTGATCGACGCCCAGGAGGAGTTCTACGTGAAGCCCGAGTCGGGCCGCCTCCTCGCCTCGCCCGCCGACGAGACGCCAATGGATCCCTGCGACGTCCAACCCGACGAACTCGATATCGCGATTACCGTCGACCGCGTTCAACAGGCGACGACGCTGGAAATCACGACGCTTCGCAACCGCTGGGCCGGGTTGCGCAGTTTCTTTCCGGACAAAGTACCGGTCTGCGGGTTCGACCCACGTGCCGAAGGCTTCTTTTGGCTCGCCGGCCAGGGCGGCTACGGGATCATGACTTCGCCGGCCCTGGCTTGCCTCACGGCGGCGCTGATCACGGGCGAGGACGTTCCGGCCGACATGCAGGCCCTTGGCCTCAGCGTCGCCGATCTGTCTCCGGCACGGTTCTTGAGCTGAGCTTTAACCGGCCTTGAGCAGAACGATCGTGAAGGTTCCGGCGTCGTCGCGGCAGCCGAGATGCTCGTGGCCCGAGGTCTTGCAATAAGCCTCGAAGTCGGCCGGCGCGGCTTTGTCGGTCACCGCAACCTCAAGCTCGTCGCCCGGCTTCAAGCCATTCATCGCCTTGTTGGCGCGAAGGACCGGAATCGGACAGGCCAAGCCTTTCAGGTCCAGAACGGTACGGGCCATGGGTCGCTCGTCCTCGCGATTACGCATCGCGAGCATCCCTCGAAAGCACCAACGCCGCAAGGCGGCGCCATCGCCGCGCCGAACCGGTCGTGTTAGAATTTTCAGGAAGGAGCGGCCATGATCTTTCGGCAACTCTTCGACAGCGTGTCCTCGACCTACACCTATATCCTTGCGGCGCGTAGCGGCGGCGAGGCGCTGATCATCGACCCGGTGGTCGAGCACGTCGACCGCTACCTGAAGCTTCTTGCCGAACTCAAACTGCGCCTCGTCAAAGCCGTCGACACCCATGTCCATGCCGATCACATCTCGGCCTTGGCGGTGCTGCGCGACAAGACGCGCTGCGTCACGGTCATGGGGCGCCATGCCACCGTCGACGTCGTCTCGATGCGGGTCGACAACGGCGAGCCGGTCGAAATCGAAGGCGTCAGCATGACGGCGCTTTATACGCCCGGGCACACCGACGACTCCTATTGCTTCACGATGGCGGACCGGGTCTTCACGGGCGATACCCTGTTGATCCGCGGCACCGGCCGGACCGATTTCCAGAACGGCGACGCCCGCTCCGCCTATCGCTCGATCACGACCAAGCTGCTGACCCTTCCCGACGAGACGCTGGTCTATCCGGCCCACGACTACAAAGGCGACACGGTGTCCACCGTCGTCGAGGAACGCACCTTCAATCCGCGCCTGCAGGTCAAATCGAGCGACGAATACGCGGCACTCATGGCCGCCCTCAAGCTTCCCGATCCCAAGTTGATGGACGTCGCGGTCCCGGCCAATCGCAAGGTCGGGCTCGATCAGACCGACCCGGCCATTCGCGAACGGACGCTCGCCGTTCCGGCGGCACGGGAGCGTTTGGGACGAGCGGGAACGATCTTCGTGGACTTGCGCGAGGAGGGCGAGCGGCGGCGGACCGGCACCATCCCCGGCTCAGTCCATGTGCCCTATCCGAAGCTGATTGAACAGACGCAGTCGGGAAGCCTGCTTCGCGCCGTGGCCGACGGCTCGGGTGCGGAGTTAGTTCTCTATTGCGCCTTTGGCGAGAGATCAGCCTTGGCTCTCAAGGCTCTCGACGAAGCCGGCATCCGCAACACCCGACACTTGGCCGGCGGCATCGACGCCTGGATCAAATCCGGAGCCGCGGTCGAGAGCCAGCGCCAGAGCGCCTGAAGCTTAGTGCGTCGGGGACGTGGCCCGATCGCGGTCGATGATCCAGCGAAGCTCATCCTGGATCATGGCGATATGGTGATTTGGTTCCGCCGCCGCGACCACGGACACGATACTCATGCGCACCGGATTCGGCAGGCGATCGAAGTTTTCGAGGACGAGGAATTTGATGGACGGCCTGACGTTCTCCGACAGCAGCAAGCTGGAGACCAGCTTCTTGCGGATGTCGCTGCGCAGGTTCCCGGCCTCTGTCAGTTCGAAGAACTCGCGGACGAACTGGCGGGGCGCGATCGACCCGTCAAAAAGGCTTTCGAGGTTGTGGCGCAGCGCCGCGGTGTATTCCCGCCGGGTCTCGACGATGACGCGCGCCGTGCGCCGCCGCACTTCAGCAATGGCTTGGGGCGCGAAGGCGTTGGCGTGGATCAGGCGCACGCAATCGCGGACCGCGTCGTGGCGGCTCTTTTCGCCGATCAGGCTGAACACGCCGGTGATGAGCTTGGTCTTGCGCCCGGCCGGCCCGAGCCGCGCCGCCGCGGCCATGGCCATCGGCGCTTCCGGATCCCGCGTCGCCATCATGGCCAGCGCCAAGGGATCCTCAATGCCGCGCAGATCGAGACCGTGATTCATCAGATGCTCAGGAACCAGGAGGCTCGCGACTTCGCCCGGCAAACAAATCGGCTCGCGAGCCCGATAGTTGTTCTTGATGGTCAGCGCCGTTTCAAGACCTTCCTGGCTTATGCCGAAGGAGTCGTTCATGGCACCTGTGCCACCACACCAACTCGCCCGGGTCTGTTCCAGGATTCCCACAGGAACGCTAGGCTGAATTCGTCAATCAACCCTTAACGGCGCAGGGGCCGGCATGCGGATCGGGATCGACCTCGGCGGGACCAAGATCGACGGCATCGCGCTGGCCGACGACGGACGTATCCTGGCCCACGTCCGGGTGCCGACGCCGGCCGGGGATTACGGCCGCACCGTCGCCGCCCTGGTCGATATCGTGGCCCGGCTCGAACGCGACGCCGGCGAAACCGGCAGCATCGGGATCGGCATTCCCGGGGCCCTGTCGCCGGCCACGGGTCTGGTCAAGAACTCCAACTCGACGGCCCTGAACGGCAAGCCCTTGGACCGCGATCTGGAGACGGCGCTGGGGCGCCCGGTGCGGCTCGCCAATGATGCGAACTGCTTTACGCTCTCGGAAGCGACCGATGGCACCGGCAAAGGCGCCGCCACAGTGTTCGGGGTCATTCTCGGAACCGGCGTCGGTGGCGGTATCGTCATCGACGGCAAGCTCCTGACCGGACGCAACGCCATTGCCGGCGAATGGGGCCACAACCCGTTACCTAATCCCCGTCCCGACGAATTGCCGGGGCCGCGCTGCTATTGCGGCCGTATGGGTTGCATCGAGTCGTTTCTCTCCGGTCCGAGCTTGGCCGCCGACTATCGCCGCGCCGGGGGGAGTTCCGAGGCCGCCACCGCCGAGCGGATCGTCGAGCAAGCCGCCGCGGGCGAACCCAAGGCCTCGGCCGCCCTCGATCGCTACGAGGACCGGCTGGCCCGGGCCCTGGCTTCGATCGTCAACGTGCTCGATCCTGACGTGATCGTGCTGGGCGGCGGTCTATCCAACGTCGAACGGTTGTATGCGGCCGTCCCGAAACTGTGGACGCCGTACGTCTTCTCGGATCGGATCGATACTGATCTACGCCGCGCCGTTCATGGAGACTCCAGCGGCCGGCGGGGCGCCGCGTGGCTTTGGCCGACTAAAGCGCGGTCTTAACGCTAGCAGCTCGGTGTCGGCAGAAGCTCGATTTCGGTCAGTTCGAGATCGAGGACGATGTCGTCGACGGCCTGCTGAAGGCGATCGGCGATGCCGTCCTCGCGATAGCGAATCGACAACTCGAATTCTGGCAAATCGGCCTGCCCGTCGTGGGGGAAGAACGCGAGCTGGACCGGCCATATGCGACTGGGACCGAGGCCTTTCGGTCGCAGCCCGCCATCGGCAGCGATCGGCGACAGCACCACGGCGCTGACCTCGTAGGGATTGTCTCGGCTCGAGCCGTCGAAGACGACCCGATTGAAGGACTTGGTCCCCGTCCGCGCCGCGGCGAGAAGGTCCTGAACATGCCTGGTCGGAAACAACGTCCCGGCCGGAAGCTCGACTTCCTCGGCCTCGGGCTGGACAAACCGGGCGATACCCGCCGCGCCACGCGCCTTCAACGTCGCGTCGCCTTGCAAGCGATCGACCGTCTCGCCGTCGCGATCGTTGCGGACACGGAATCGATAACGCAACCCGTCTTTCGATTCAGTGCTCGCAAAGCTCCACGTCGTCTCGGCGGTGGTGCCTTCGGTGTAGGAGAAGCTGATGAACGTCTGGTTCTCGACGTTCCAACCGTCGCAAGTCTCGGCGAAACTGTAGTGCATAGCGCCATTGGCGGCGGTCACACTCGATTGCGGACGGGTCGACGACAGCACGATCCGGTAGATGGCGCGGTGCGAAACCAAACCTTCGGCAGCCAACGCCACCGGCCCCGTCGTCGATAGAATCAGCGCGGCACAGGCCCACGCGCCAATTCGCTCCGCCGCCGTCATCTGCCTTCCTCGCGCCATCGATCCGGTGATGGCGCATCATAGGGGGCGCCGTCTCGCCGGTCCATCGGACCCGCCCGCCGCCGTGACCGGCCACTAGGAAAAATCGGCATACCTACCCTGCGTCCGCACGCCGTCCCGGCCGCGGGAATACCGTGGGACGCGGCGATTTAGTCTTGGCACGGCAATTGCGTGAGACCGGTCGCGAGACCAGGGACGCGCCGCGCCGACGTTGCGGCGGCGACCGGTGGATCGCGAGTCGACGTCCGGCACGCCCAAGGAGAACCCGATGAAAGCCATGCTGGCCCCTGAACTGGAACCCACAGCCCCACCCCTTTCCCGAACCCCGCCGATCTTGCCCCGCTGGGCGCGTTCCGCCGGCGTTCCTGGCGTCACGACCCCGGACCTTCGCCACATTTCGCCGCGACGCCTCGCGGCCTTGAGCATGGACCTCTATCTCGCCGGGACCTTGAATTGGACCGAGTACGAGCTGTTGGCCTTCCCGCCCGAGCTTCCCCCGGACTATGAGCGCACCATCGGAGCCTTGCTCGGCGAGCGGGCCGATCCTGATCGGCCCCGCGACTACGTCGCCTATTGGGAGCGGCGCCTGGCGTTCGAGACGAAATACAACGGCCGCGACACGACACTCGTCGAGCGGACGCGTCGCATCGCCGAATTGGTTCCCGGGTTCGTTCGCAAGGCCGCTTAACCGCAGCCACGTCCAAGGCCGACTAGGAGCCGCGAGGCTCCTTGGCTTTGGGCATTTCGACCCGAATATGGACGTCGCGTAGCCGCGCCGGATCGACCGGCGCCGGGGCGCCCATCAGCAGGTCTTCGGCCTGCTGATTCATTGGGAAAGCCACGACCTCGCGGATATTCGGCTCGCCGGCCAGCAGCATCACGATCCGATCGATACCCGGCGCCGAACCGCCGTGAGGCGGTGCGCCGAACTTGAACGCGCTCAGCATGCCGCCGAACCGCGCCTCGACATCGGCGGCACTGTAGCCGGCGATCTCGAACGCCTTGTACATGATGTCCGGGCGATGGTTGCGGATCGCGCCGCTTGATAGTTCCACGCCGTTGCAAACGATGTCGTATTGGAACGCGAGGATGTCGGGCGGGTCCTTCGAGGTCAGAGCCTCGAGCCCGCCTTGCGGCATCGAAAACGGATTGTGGCTGAACTCGATCTTGCCGGTGTCGGGATCGCGCTCGTACATCGGGAAGTCGGTCACCCAGCAGAACTTGAAGACGTTCGCTTCGATGAGCTCGAGTTCCTGGCCGAGCCGCGTGCGGACGGCGCCGGCGAACTTCGCGGCTTCGGCCTTGGGCGCGCAGACGAAGAAGACAGCATCGCCAGCCGCGACGCCCGAGGCGGTGCGGATCGCTTCTAGGCGGGCCGGTTCCAGGTTCTTGGCGATCGGGCCGCGGACTTCATTGTCGGCGAACACGGCATAGCCGAGTCCGCCCATGCCTTCGGCTTTCGCCCAATCGTTGAGCTTGTCGTAGAAGCTGCGCGGCCGGGTCGCGGCTTTGGGCGCGGGAATAGCGCGAACCACGGCGCCCTTCTCCACAACCCGCGCGAAGAGCCCGAAGTTCGAGCCGCGAAACGCCTCTGTGACATCCGAAATCAAAATCGGATTGCGCAAGTCCGGCTTGTCGGACCCGTAGCGCAACATCGACTCGGCGAGCGGAATACGCGGGAACGGTGTCGGCGTAACCGGCGCGCCTTTGGCGAATTCGACGAAGACGCCGTGCAGGACAGGCTCGACCGCGGCGAACACATCGTCCTGGGTGACGTACGACATCTCGAGATCGAGTTGATAGAACTCGCCGGGCGAGCGATCGGCGCGCGCGTCTTCGTCGCGAAAACACGGCGCGATCTGGAAATAACGGTCGAAGCCCGAGATCATCAGCAGTTGCTTGAACTGCTGCGGCGCCTGGGGAAGCGCATAGAACTTGCCGGGATGGATGCGGCTCGGCACCAGGTAATCGCGCGCGCCTTCGGGCGAGCTGGCGGTCAGGATCGGGGTCTGGAACTCCATGAACCCCTGTTCGATCATGCGCCGCCGGATGCTGGCGATAACCTGATTGCGCAGCACGATGTTGGCGTGCAACCGGTCGCGGCGCAGATCGAGGAAGCGATAGCGAAGCCTAAGGTCTTCGGAATATTCGGCATCGCCCGCCACCTGCATCGGCAGCATGTCGGCCGCCGACTCGATGTTGAACGCCGAGATCTGAAGCTCGACCTGGCCCGTTGCCAGCGTCGCGTTCACGGTCTCGGCCGAACGCGCCACGACCGTGCCGGTCACCGTCACGACGCTTTCCGGGCTGACCTTTTCGACTTCGGCGAACAAGGGGCTCGCCGTATCGATAACGCACTGCGTCAGCCCGTAATGATCGCGAAGATCGAGGAACACGAGGTTGCCGTGGTCGCGCTTGCGATGCGCCCAGCCGGACAGCCGCACCTCTCGGCCGGCGTGGGCCGGGCGCAGCTCGCCGCAAGTGTGTGTTCGGTAAGGATGCATGGGCGGAATCGGCGCTAAGAGCCGCATGCCGGAGCGGGCATTGTCAAGAGTGGATCGCGAGCGCGATCAATCGCACATCGTCTTGATGGCCCGCCAGGCGTCGGCATCGAGCGCCGGTCGCGTCGACGCCCCCGTCGATCGGGCTTGCGCGGCCCGGCTCAACGACGGCGGATGGGTCGATAGGAACCGGAGCACTCCGGTCAAATCCTTATCCTCCCGCGCCAACCGCTCAAAAACTCTGGCCATCGCACGAACGTCGATCGTGGCTTGGTTCATGAGCCGGATGCCAATGGCGTCGGCCTCGGCTTCGGCACTTCGGCTGTAGGCCGAGCCGGCCAGAACCTCGCCGAGACCGGCAACCGCCATGCCGCCGAAAGCATCGCCGACCAGAAAGCCGATCAGCAACGTCACGCCGCCGCGTTCGATGGCCACCGACAGCGGATGTCGCTCCATAAGATGACCGATTTCATGCGCCAAGACGCCAGCGAGTTCATCGCCGTCGGTGGCGAAATCGATCAGGCCATGAAGAAGAATGATTTTCCCGCCTGGCAGAGCGAAGGCGTTGACGTCCTTCGACCGAATGACCAGGACCTCTGGCGCCACCGCGCCGGCGGCCCGTCGGTTCAAGCGGCTGACTAAGTTATCGATGGCCTGTTGGCCGTGGACGGCGGCACAGACCATGTGTGACGGCTCAACGCCCTCTCGTGCCGCCAGGATGGTCACGATCTGATCGGTGACGCGCTCGCCGATCTGTTCTTCCACGGCTGACGGAATCACATAGGCAATCTGGCGAGCGAGCCAGGGAACGGCGACGAGAACCACGAACGCAATGGAGGCGAAAGCACCGATCGCCCAGGCCGCAAGACGCCAACGCTGCGTTTTCCAGCCTGAGACGGTTCGGCCGGCAAGCCGCGCCCATGGGCCGAGGCGCGCCAAATCGCTGGGATGGTCCAAGGTCAATCGCTCGTCGCGATCGAAACCCAACCGGAGCCGGACCATGCCGTCGCTTTGCCAGGCTTCGACCGATCGGATTTCGGCCAAGGGCCAGCGGTCGATGACGTGCCCGGCCTCGTCGGAGATGACCAGATCGTCGCCCTGGACGCGCGCCGTCACCCGTCGGCCGACGGCGGTGCGGCCGTCGTGATAGGTGGCGGCAAAAGCCGCTGGGTCAGAAGGTCCCGACATCGATGGCATCGGCCAGCCCCTCGCCGCGCTTCGGGCCCTTGTCGGCGGACTGCACGACCCGATCGACGACAGCGATATTGGTGATCGTCAGAGTTCGGCAGAGATGCCGCACCAGACAGAAACGGAAAATGACGATGGTCAGGATCGGCCCGGCCAGGAGGCCGGCCGCGATCGCAACGATCGCCAAGGCGTGCCAGATGGAAAATCCGGCGGCAAAAGAGTCGGCCGGCAACCAGGCGCCACCGGCTATCCATACGACCACCGCGACAACGGCCATCACGCCGAGAAACGCGGCTCCGGTGGCGAGCGCCAGTCCGACGACGCGACGCGCCTGGGCACGCGACTGAAATGTCGCCGCTCCGAACCGCGTATGGGCGACCATGTAGCGAAACTCGCGAACCCGATACCAGACGTAGCCGAGCGGCAAGCCGACCACGATCAACACGCCCGACAGGATCGGCGGCAGGATCGATGGCTCGGCCAGTCCATCGGTGAACATCATCGTTCCCAACGGTGAGGACACGACACCGAGCACCACCGCCAGGACGGCCAGCACGAAGACGCGAAGCCACGATCCGATGAGATCGCCGCCGGAGCCTTCGAATACGAATGGCCCGTCGCCGAACCGGCTGTGATTGACGCGATAACGGACCAGCGCGATCCGCAGATACGGATAGGCGACGCCCAGCGTCGCGATGACCACTAGGCTCCACATGAAGGCGAGCCCGAGGAAGCGCCAGGCCGAGCCGTCGAGACCGAACCGCACGGCGCGCCACGTCGTCCGCGACATGCGGTAGCGCCAGGCCCGATAGATCGCGACCTGGGCGAGGGCATAGAAGATCGCAAGATAGGCGACATCCAGGACCGAGCCCAGGAACAGGTCACCCTCGCCCACGGCCGACACGCCGGCATAGAGAAGAAGCGCCGGAGTCAGCGCCGCGATGACGATCAGAAAGCCGAGAAAGAGCTCGCTCGCCAACCCGGTGTATTCGAAGCGTTCGCTTCCGATCCGAGCATTCGACCAGAAATAGCGACGCAGCCGGGTCTTGGCCCAGAACCGGTAGAAGCCAAGCGTCACGATGTTGAGGAGCATATTCGTGACGACGAGGCCGAGGAGAGGCGCGCGACGCCCGTCGAACTCGACCGGGACGGTGTGACCCGTCTCGGTCGGCGCCGACTGTAGCCGTCTAAGGGCCGGCGTCTCAAGCGCCCCGGCGGTTGTGCCCGCCCCCTCGTCCTGGCAAAGTGCCACGGGGATAGAGGCATGAAATTCTCTGGAAAATCCGTCGTTGTGACAGGGGGCGCGGCCGGGATCGGCGCCGCGACGGTCATAGCCTTTGCCAAAGCCGGCGGCAATGTCTTGGCCGTCGATCGCGACGCCAAGGCCCTCGATGGCCTCAAA
>SHVU01000017.1 GCA_009691105.1 Rhodospirillales bacterium | reverse complement strand
AGCCTAGCCCGACGCCGGAAGAGCATCGTTTTCGAGAACCGCGTGCGGATCGGAAGGGAAAGTTGTCCGCGAGGCTTAACGCTTCACGGCCGACGGCAACGGCGGCAGGCCTTTCAGATAGGTTGCGATAGCGTTCCGGTCGGCAGCGTTCAACCTGCTCGTCGAATGACGAACGACCTCGGCCATCGAATTGCCGAGCGGTTCGCCATCCGGGTTCATGCCGAATTCGAGCGTGTCCGCGATGTCGGCCTCGCTCCATGGGCCGATCCCGGTTGCCTCGTCGGGCGTCAGGTTCGGCGCCGTCTCATCCGGCGGACCGTCGTGTGAGCCTGCCAACCAGCGGCCGCGGTCAAGTCCACCGATCCAGTTCCGCGACGTGTGGCACTCGCCGCAATGACCGAGCGCCTCGACGAGATAGCCGCCCCGGTTCCAGGCTGGGCTCTTGGCGGGATCGGAGCGCCAGGCGCCGGCCGTAAAATTAAGCCAGCGCCACGGCATGAGAAGGATCCGGAGCGAGAATGGGAACGATACATCGTGCGGGCGCGACGACTGCGCGACCGGCGGCTGTGCTAACAGGTAGGCTTTGAGGTCTAAGAGGTCGCTCTCAGCGGCCTTGGTGTAGGCCGTGAACGGGAAGACCGGATAATAGTACCGACCGTCTGGCGACGCGCCATCGCGCATGGCGCGCAGGAAGTCGGCGTCCGACCATCCACCGATACCGTGCACCGGATCGGGCGTGATGTTCGGCGCGTAGAACGTGCCGAATGGCGTTTTGAGCGCTGGCCCGCCGGCCAACGGCGCCCCTTGCTTTGGATCGGAATGGCAGGCGAGGCAGCCGGCGGCGTGGAAAATATAGGCGCCGCGCTCGGCCGAGGGCTGAGCGACAGCAGGGGACGCCATATACCCGAAGACGATGGCCGCGACGCAGAAAGCGAACCGTCTCCGATTGGCGACGGAGACGGCCGAACCTTGCATGGTCGAGAGATGCTTAGGCGCTGGCGTCAAACCTTACATTTTCTCGAAGCGGAATTTGCCGCCGCTGGTTGCCGGGCCGCCGTGGCAGCCGCCACAGGCTTGGCCGGTCGGGCCGACCTGCGCCAGGATCGCGTCGATATTCTTCGTCGCCGCGACGACCGCGAGCTTCTCGGCTTCGTCGGCGAGCGTTTTCGCCGTCGCTTCGAATTCGGCGCGCTGAGACCAAATCTCGGGCTTGGCGCGGGTGTCGGGATTGACTTCCCGGCCGGTGCCGGCCGGAAAGAGCGTCACGATCTTCTTGGTCAGGTCGGCGTAGCGGCGCGCCGCTGTCGCCATGGCGTCTAGGTCTGGCGTCTGGCCGGCCTGGACCTCATCCCGAACCGGTCTAAAGGCGGGGAACAGGTTCTTCATGAGTTCCTGCCGCTCCTGGATGACCGCGGCAGGATTGGCGGATTGGGCCGACGCCGGCTCGACGAACGTGAAGCCGGCTAGCGCCGCAACCAACCCGGCCATGGCGAAATGAATGACGCGTTGCATGGAAATTCCCCCAAAAATGAAGTCGAACGCTGTGACGAGATTAAAAGAAAACACGCCGCGATCGTGATTATTCCGGAAGTGGTGGCCGGAAGATCAAAATGCCGGCTGCGGCGGGCGTGGTAAAGAGAGCCCCGTTGCCCTAGGAACGGTGAGGAAATGGCGGATTTCAAGGCACTTGCGGTGTATTGCGGGTCCCGGGTCGGGACCGACCCGGCCCATGGTGCGGCGGCGGAGCGGCTCGGCCGGATCATGGCCGAGCGCCGGGTCCGCCTGATCTTCGGGGGCGGCTCGGTCGGCATGATTGGTGTCCTTGCTGATGCCGTCCTCGATGCCGGCGGCGAGGCGGTCGGCGTCATCCCAGATTTCCTGCTGCGCTACGAAGTCGCCCATCGCGACCTGACCGAGTTGATGGTCGTGGACGGCATGCACGCCCGCAAGCGCCGCATGTTCGATCTCGCCGACGGCTTCATCGTGCTGCCGGGCGGGCTCGGTACGCTCGACGAGATGGTCGAGATCGTCACCTGGAAGCAGCTCGGCCTGCACACCAAGCCGATCATTGTCGTCGACGCGGCGGGCTATTGGGCGCCGTTCAAAATGCTGCTCGAGTCCGTCATCACCGGCGGCTTCGCCCACGGCAGTATCGCCAACCTCCTGCAGATCGTGCCCACGGTCGACGACGTGTTTCCAGCGCTGGCCCAGGCGCCCGAGCCCTCGTCGGACGGGCTCGCCCGCCGCCTCTAATCGGCCGGCTTGGCGGCCGGCCTTGCCTCGGGCTGGGCCGCCCGATAAGGTCCGGCCGCTTCACCTTTTTCGCGTAGTCGCGGGGGGACTTCACCATGGCGAAGATCACGGTCAAGACGCCGGTCGTCGATATCGACGGCGACGAGATGGCGCGCATTATCTGGGCGCTCATCCGCGAGCGGCTGGTTTTGCCGTACCTCGACATCAAGCTCGAGCATTACGACTTGGGCATGGAAAGCCGCGATAAAACAGACGACAAAATCTCGACGGACTCCGCCAACGCCATCAAGAAATACGGCGTCGGCGTGAAGTGCGCGACGATCACTCCCGACAAGGAGCGGGTCGACGAGTTCAAGTTGAAGAAGATGTGGCCGTCGCCGAACGGCACCATCCGCAACATTCTCGGCGGCACGGTGTTCCGCGCCCCGATCATCTGTAAGAACGTGCCGCGCCTGGTGCCGGGCTGGACCAAGCCCATCGTCATCGGCCGTCACGCTTACGGCGATCAGTACCGCGCCACCGATTTCGTGGTGCCAGGCCAGGGTAAGCTCACGATCAAGTTCGAGCCCAAAGACGGCGGCGCGCCCATCGAGCGCGAAGTCTTCAATTTCCCCGGCGGCGGCGTCGCTATGGCGATGTTCAATCTCGACGAGTCGATCAGCGGCTTCGCGCGGGCCTGCATGAACTACGCTCTCGATCTCGGCTGGCCGCTCTACTTCTCGACCAAGAACACGATCCTCAAGGCCTACGACGGCCACTTCAAAGATATCTTCCAGGAAATCTTCGACGCCGAGTTCAAGGACCGCTACGCCGCGAAGAAGATCACCTACGAGCACCGCCTGATCGACGACATGGTGGCGAGTGCGCTGAAGTGGAACGGCGCCTTCGTGTGGGCCTGCAAGAACTACGACGGCGACGTCCAGTCCGACACAGTGGCTCAAGGCTTCGGCTCGCTCGGCCTGATGACCTCGGTGCTGCTCAGCCCCGATGGCAAGTTCGTCGAGGCCGAAGCCGCCCACGGCACGGTGACCCGTCACTATCGCATGCACCAGAAGGGCGAGCAGACCTCGACCAACCCGATCGCGTCGATCTACGCCTGGACGCGTGGCCTTTGGTATCGCGGCAAGTTCGACAACACGCCCGACGTTCAGAAGTTCGCCGACACGCTCGAGAAGGTCTGCGTCGACACGGTCGAGTGCGGTGCGATGACGAAGGATTTGGCGAGCCTAGTCAGGCCGCAGCAGAAGTGGCTGTCGACCAACGCCTTTTTCGACGCCATCGACGGCAACCTGAAAAAGGCGATGCGCTGAGCTAAGCCTCGGCGCGGTCCGGGACGGCCGGCTGACGCCGGCCGGCTTCGGCCCGGAACAAGTACAAGCCGCTCGTCACGATCAGGATCGAGCCCGCCGTCGTCCAGACGAAGGGCAACGCTGCGGCCGAGACGACTCCCGATAAGACGCAGGTGATGACGAAGGCGCTGATCGCGTCTTCGGTCGTGCTCATCAAGCGCGTCGAGATTTGCACGAAGGCGAAGAACAGTGCCGAGGCCAGAGCCAACAGCGCGGCGATCTGCCACACGCCCCAACCCGGGCGGACGATGACGAGCGCGCCGGTGAAGCCGACGATGACGGCGAGTCAGCGTCGAGCGCTGACCGGCTCGCCCAGCACCACCACCGACAGCGCGGCGACGATCAATGGCGCGGTGAAGATGGGGGCGCTGGCGTCGGCGACCGGCAGCCAGATGAGGGCGATGTTGAACAGAAGCGTGCTGCAGATGCCGAAGGCCGATCGCGCGATGTGAAGGCCGGGTCGCCGCGTCCGAATGCGTCGCCACCAGATGACCACCATCGGCAGCACGAACACGGCTTGGAACGGGAAGCGTCAGCCGGTCACTTCGACCTGGTGCAGGTCGGCCGCTAGGTACTTCGCGCCGACGTTAGCGCCGGTGAAGAACACGGTCGTCGCCAGCATCCAGAGGATGCCGGTCCGCACGCTGAAGGACGGGGGAGATGACGCCACGGGTTTCCATCTCCCGAAAGCGCCCGGGCTGTCAATCGAATGCGCGCCTCAACGGGATCGGTCGAGCTAGCGGCTATTCTTGCGCCAGTCCCAGGGCGGACGGAATTCGCCGCGCCACACGCCGAGACGAGCTTGGCGGGCCACGGCTTCGTCGCGGTTGTAATCCGTCCAGTGTTGCCGATACGACAGCGCCCAGCCTTGGCGCACCATCCAGCGGCCGAGATCGCGACCGTCCAGCGTGCAGACTGCCAGCACGCGGCGGAACCGGCTGTCTTCCATGTCGGAGCAGATCACGACCGAATCGCCGATTTCGTCCCGCAGGGCTTCTTTCGCCAGGCGACCGCAGGACCAGGGGGCGCCGTCGATGAAACAGGCTTGGCCAAGCTCAGGCGCATCGATGCCGTGAAGGGCGATACGCGTCCCGTGAATCTCGAGGGTATCGCCGTCGACGATCTTGGCTTGTCCGCTCAGCGTCGTCGCCGCGTCGCCAGGATCGAGGGCCCAGACGAGCAACAGCGCCGCTTCCACGGCCGCCAACAGGACGTGCGTTCGAGGCGAAAGGCGCATGGCTTGGTCGTAGCACCATGCGCCGCGATCCGCCGCTTCGCGCCAAGCTTAGACCGAATTCCCGCTTTTGCCCTTTCGAGGCAATCGCTTGGGATCGGCCGAGGGGCGTGAATAGACATAAAAACCAAAGGCTTAGAGTAAGATCGTCCGCCATGGTCCGGGCCGATCGTGGCTTGACGGAGGGCGGCGTCGCCTTTAGAAACCACACGGCCGGGCACCACTCCTGGCAACGATCCCCAAGGAGACGCGTTTATGACCCGGCGATGCACGGTGACAGGCAAAGGCGTGTTGAGCGGACATCATGTCAGCCACGCCAACAACAAGACCAAGCGCAAGTTCCGCCCGAACCTGCAGGTGGCGTCGCTGTTTAGCGATACGCTCGGTGCGACCATCCGGCTTCGCGTCTCGACGCACGGCTTGCGGACCATCGAGCACAACGGTGGGATCGACGCGTATCTTCTCGACACGCGCGACGCGGTGTTGACGCCCGAGACCAAGGTCTTGAAGCGCCGCATCGAGAAAGCCCGTGCCCGCAAAGAAGCCAAGGCGGCTTAAGGTTCCCTTCGGACGGACGACCGAGCCCGGCGGCAGCTTGCCGCCGTCGGCATCGCGCTGTTAGCGTCTCCCGAGCGGAGGCGCGCATGACCACACAACCATCAACTCAGATCAGCGAACGGCGTCTGTGGAGCCGTATCGAAGCCATGGCCCGGATCGGGGCCACGGCGCGCGGTGGCGTGCATCGCATGGCGCTCGGGCCCGAGGATGCCGAGGCTCGACGCCTTCTCGTCGAATGGGGACAGAGCCGTGGCTTCCGCTGTGAGACGGACCACGCCGGCAACTTGTTCGTTAGCCGCGCCGGTACCGACGCGGCGGCCGCACCGGTGATGAGCGGCTCGCATCTCGACACGCAACCCAAAGGCGGACGCTTCGACGGTGCCTATGGCGTGCTCGCCGCCTTTGAAGCCCTGGAAGCGATCGACGACGCTAAGATCCAAACCCGGCGTCCGATCGAAGCTGTGGTCTGGTCGGCCGAAGAAGGCGGGGCGCGCTTCAGCGTCGGCTGTATCGGTTCCCAGGCCCATGCCGATCCCGCCAAGCTCGATCCCTATCTTGCCGAACGTGGCTTCGATGGAGTCACCTACGGCGAGGCGCTCGCATCGGCTAATCGAGTCCTTACGAATGTCGGCCAACGGCGGCTCGGCCTGCAGGCGGCCTTTTTCATCGAAGCCCATATCGAGCAGGGACCGATCCTCGAGACCGCCGGCAAAACCATCGGCGTCGTCACCGGCATCCAAGGCATTCGCCGCTTCTCGGTCGAAGTGAAAGGCGATGCGGCCCACGCCGGCACGACGCCGGAGGCCAACCGCAAAGACGCGCTGGGCTCTGCCGCCGCCATGGTCGTGGGCTTGCGTCGCCTGATGCACGATCCGGTCGACGCCGTGCGCTTCACCATCGGACGTTTCGTGGTGTCGCCGAACGCTTCGGGTGTCGTTCCTGCCGAGGTGCAATTCAGCATAGACTTTCGTCATCCAGACGATGCGGTCCTGACCAAGCTCGGCGATCAGGTGGAAGCCGTGTGCCGCAGCAACGCCGCGCCCTGCGACGTTGCCGTTATCGATCGCGGCCGCGTTCCGCCCATGCGGTTCGAAGGACCGGTGCCCGAAGTCATCCGCGCCACGGCCGAAGGTCTCGGCTATCGCCACATGTCGATCTTGTCGGGGGCCGGACACGATGCCCGCTACCTGGCGCTGACCTGTCCGTCAGGCATGATCTTCGTGCCCTGCGAGAAGGGCATCAGTCACAGCGAGGTCGAGAACGCGACGCCGGCCGATCTGGCGGCGGGAGCGCGGGTCTTAGCCGATGCTCTGGTTGGACTCGCCAACCGCTGCTAGGCGGGCGGACTACAGCTTGCGCTTTGGACGCGACGGCGCTTTGACGCCGGGGCCGGGCTCTTCGAAAAGATCGGCCAAGTTTTGCATGAGCGTGCCGCCGAGTTCCTCGGCGTCGACGATGGTGACGGCGCGGCGATAGTAGCGCGTCACATCGTGGCCGATGCCGATCGCCGTGATCTCGACCGGCGAGAAATTCTCGATCCAACCGATGACCTCGCGGAGGTGCCGTTCCAGGTAGTTGCCAGGATTGCACGACAGCGTTGCGTCGTCGACGGGCGCGCCGTCCGAGATGACCATGAGGATGCGACGCTGCTCGGTCCGCTTGACGAGGCGGGCGTGGGCCCAGAGCAAAGCCTCGCCGTCGATGTTTTCCTTGAGCAAGCCTTCGCGCAGCATCAGGCCGAGGTTGCGACGGGCTCGCCGCCACGCAGTGTCGGCGGCCTTGTAGATGATGTGGCGAAGATCGTTGAGACGGCCCGGGTTGGCCGGCTTGCCGTCGCCGACCCACTTCTCGCGCGAGCTTCCGCCTTTCCAGGCGCGGGTCGTGAAGCCGATGATTTCGACCTTCACGCCGCAGCGTTCCAGGGTGCGCGCCAGAATATCGGCGCTCATCGCCGCGACCGTGATCGGGCGGCCGCGCATCGAGCCGGAATTGTCGATCAGCAAGGTCACCACGGTGTCGCGGAAGTCGGTTTCCTTCTCGCGCTTGAACGACAACGGGTGCATCGGGTCGACGACGACGCGCGACAAGCGGCCGGCGTCGAGCAGGCCTTCCTCGAGGTCGAATTCCCACGACCGGGTTTGCTTTGCCATCAAGCGGCGCTGCAAGCGGTTGGCGAGGCGCGCTACGACGCCTTGAAGGCTGGAGAGCTGCTGGTCGAGCTGGAGGCGCAAGCGTTGAAGCTCGTCGGGCTCGCAGAGCGATTCCGCCTCGACAATCTCGTCGTACTGCGCCGTGTAGGCGCGGTAGAGCGACTCGCGATCCTTTTGGTTGGAGCGCGCCGCGGCCCGCCAGTTCGCGGGACCGGCCGGCTCTTTCTCGCCTTCGCCCGGCGAATAATGCTCGGACGGCATGGCGATCCGGCCGTCGCCGTCCTTGTCGAGCTCGCCTTCGGCGCCTTCGCTGGAGGCCGTACCGTCGGCTTCGGATTGCGCGCCTTCCTGCTCGTTTTCTTCGGATTGCGCGTCCGGCTGTTCGCTTTCGTCCTGATCGGATTCGTTGTCGGTCGCTTCCTCGTCGTCGAGGTGCAGCGCCGCGATCATGTCGGAGGCGGCCTTGGCGAAGGCGTCCTGATCGCCGACGGCTTGCGTCAGCTTGGCGACCTCGGTGCCGACAGTCTTTTCGATCCAGTCGCGCCAGAGATCCAGGAACCCGGTGGCCGAGGGCGGCGGCGGCGCGCCGATCAGGCGTTCGCGCAGGATGAGGCCGAGGACGTCGGCGATCTGCGACATGTCGCGCTCGGCGGCCTCGTCGAGACCTTTGGTGCGGCAGCGCTGTTCGAGGTTGAGCGCCAGATTCGACGCGACGCCGGTGTAGCGCCGGGCCCCGATCGCTTCGACCCGGGCCTGTTCGATCATGTTGAAGATTTCGCGGGCTTCGCGACCCGACGGCTGACGACGGCGATGCAGCTTGTCGTCATGGAAGCGAAGACGCATCGCCAGCGCATCGGCAGCGCCGCGCAATCGTCCCAGCTCCGGCCCGCCGAGTTGGCGCGCCGGCACCGGCAGGCGGGCGTGGGTGCCGGACAGGCCGGCGCCTTCGTGGGAAAAGCTGACCGTCAGGTCGCGGCGTTCGGCCAGCGCCTTGAGGGTCGCTTCGACGACGCGCTTGACGAGATCGCGGTTGTCTTCGGCCGTGAGCACGGGCGGAGAGGCGGCGTCCCTAGCTCGCCGTAACCCGGGCCGCCGACGTCGGCAATTCGACGCCGAAGCACCGCTGATAATATTCTGCAACCACCGGCCGCTCGACCTCGTCGCACTTGTTGAGGAAGGTCATGCGGAAGGCGAACGCCAGATCCTTGAAGATGTCGGAGTTCTCGGCCCAAGTGATCACAGTGCGGGGCGACATGACCGTCGAGATGTCGCCGTTGATGAAGCCGGAGCGCGTCAGGGTCGCCATGTTAACCATGGCGTTGATCGTCTCGCGGCCCTTCTTGTTGTTGTAGCTCGGCGACTTCGCCAACACGATCCGCACCTCGTCGTCGTGGGGCAGATAGTTGAGGGTCGCGACAATGTTCCAGCGGTCCATCTGACCCTGGTTGATTTGCTGGGTGCCGTGATAGAGGCCCGTCGTATCGCCGAGGCCGATGGTGTTGGTCGTCGCGAACAGCCGGAAGAACGGATGGGCCCGCATGATCTTGTTCTGATCGAGCAGCGTCAGGCGACCGCCGGCTTCGAGGACGCGCTGGATCACGAACATCACGTCGGGGCGGCCGGCGTCGTATTCGTCGAACGCCAGCGCCGTCGGATGCTGCAAGGCCCAGGGCAGGATGCCTTCGCGGAACTCGGTGACCTGCTTGCCGTCGCGGACGACGATGGCGTCGCGGCCGACCAGGTCGATACGGCTGATGTGACTGTCGAGGTTGATGCGGATACAGGGCCAGTTGAGGCGCGCCGCCACCTGTTCGATGTGCGTCGACTTGCCGGTGCCGTGGTAGCCCTGGATCATGACGCGGCGGTTGAAGGCGAAGCCCGCCAGGATCGCCAGCGTCGTTTCCTTGTCGAACTGATAGGCGTTGTCGAGGTCGGGGACATGCTCGTCAGCGAGACTGAAGGCCGGAACCTCCATGTCGCTGTCGATCCCGAACGTCTGACGCACCGAAATGGTGATATCGGGCTTGTCGAGCGGGAAGGCGGTCGGGCGGGTCTCAGGCGTCGCCGAGGGGCTCATACGTAGCATCCTGTCGATTTGGGGATGTTAGGACGACCGAAATCGCCCCAACCGATATAGGCGAGAACACGAGCCCGCTCAAGGGCTCAGGCTTTCCATGATGGTCTGGTATGCGTTATGAATTTCCTTGAATCGCTCCTCCGCGGCCTTGTCGCCACCGTTGGCATCCGGGTGGTGACGTTTCACCAGTTCTCTGTAGCGGGCCCGGACGCGCGCGAGCGTCAGCGGCGGTTCCAAGGACAAGGTCTGCATGGCCCTTTCTTCGGGTGTCTTGCGCCGCGGCGGGGGCGGCGGCTCGCCGTCGCCGGGGCCGAAGATTCCGAGCGGATCCATGGGGTTCCATTCCGGACTGATCGGACGGCCGTTGACCCCCAAGGGCCAGGTCGGGCGATTCCATACGGTATCGCGGCGGAGATCGGCTTCGACTTCGGCCTCGGTCATGCCGGAGTAGTAGTTCCAGGCGGCGTTGAAGAGCCGGATGTGATCCAGGCAATACCAGCGGAAATTGCGCAGGTCTTGGCGGGAGCGGGGAGCCCTGTGGGCCCCGCGGCCGGCGCACCCCGGCCATTCGCAGATCCGGCCCCACGCGAGGGCCAGCTCCGCATCGAAAGCGTCGGGTTTCCTTCGCCTGCCGCTCATGGCAAGACTATGAGCCGCCGCCGGAAACCTGGCAAGTTGCGGACCGAAATAGGTTTAATCATGAAACGACACGACACCATCGAGCAGACACTTCGCACCGCCTTGAGCCCGGACCGCCTTGAGGTGATCGACGAATCGGCCCAGCACGCCGGTCATGCCGGGGCGCGTCCCGGCGGCGAGACACACTTCCGGGTCGAAGTCGTCTCAAGCAAGTTTCAGGGGCTGAGCCGAATCGAGCGGCAGCGGTTGATATATGGGTTGCTCGACGACGAATTGGCAGGCGGCCTTCACGCGCTCTCGATCCGCGCCTTGGCGCCCGGCGAGTAACCGGCGCCGAGACGTGTAAATCCGGCCAGATTTACACCAATTCTAAGAAAGCCTGAGGCGGCCTAACCGCCGGTATAGAACTGCGGCCAACGCGACTTTACGACCGGGCTGGTGCTGGCCAAGGCGTGACAGGTGTCGAGGGTGATGGGGCGGGCCATCGGCTCGGCCTCGGCGCGCTGGACCCGAACCTTGCGCATGGTCTGAAACGCCGTGACGGCGAGCGGCCCGAGCAGCATGTCGGTGTGGTGCGTGCAGCCTTTGATGCCGCCGAGACGCTCCAGCACCGTGCGCCGCCAGCCGGCTTTGATGCGCTGGCCTTTCAGCGACTGATAGGCGGCGACGATCGTTCCGCAAATCCCGTAGGGGCCGGAATCGGTCGCGACATCGATGTCGTGGATCAGCATGTCGGCGTCGATGGTGACGCGGATGCGCATGGCGTGGATCGGCTCGCCGGCGGCGATGCCGTTCCGGTCCTGGTTGTCGACCGTATAGGTCTTGGTGTCGGTCATCGTGCCTTCGATGTCCCATAAGCCATCCTCGCGCTCGAATCCGAGGCAACGGATCTCGCGCGTATGGATGTGCCGGCGGGGCGCGGCTTTCGACAGCGGCATGGCAACGACTCCAGGAGCGGGGTTGTCGGCTCAGTCTAGAGACGGCGTCGGCGTGGTCAATTGGCCGCGGCCGCGGCGACGGTCGAGCCGTTGCGCGGCGGTGTGACCCGCAACAGCGCGATCTGGTGGCGCTGGCGGCGCAGAATTTCGAAGCGGTAGCCGTAAAACAGGAAGGTCTGCCCGACATCTGGAATCCGGCGCGACTCGAACAGGACGAGTCCGGCTACGGTCGCGGCTTTGGCGTCGGGCAGATTCCAGTCGAGATCGCGATTCAATTCGCGGATCGTGACGTTGCCGGCGACGGTGTAGCTGCCGTCGGCGTGCTGACGGACGCCGGCGACGGGCGTGTCGTGTTCGTCGGCGATGCCGCCGACGATTTCCTCGAGGATGTCCTCCAGGGTCACGATGCCCATCAGCGTGCCGTATTCGTCGACGACGATCGCGAAGTGCTGGCGCTTGGCGCGGAAGGCTTGGAGCTGGTCGAGAAGCGGCGTCGTGTCGGGCACGAACCAGGGCGGCGTCGCCAGGCCGGCGACGTCGAGGCCTTCGACATTGCCGCCGCGTTCGATCAAGGCGCGCAGCACGTCCTTGGTGTTGAGGACGCCGACGATGTTGTCTGGGTTGCCGCGCCACAACGGGACGCGGGTATGGGGGCTGGCGAGCATCTGGAGCAGGATGACGCCCGGCGCCTCGGCGACGTTGATCCGATTCAAGTCCTTGCGATGGATCATGATTTCGCCGATCTCGACCTGGCTGAGGTCGAGGACGCTTTTCAGCATCTCGCGTTCCTGCCGGACGGTCGGATCGCCGGTGCCGTGGAGCTCGATGGCGCCGCGCAGTTCTTCGGCGGTCATCGCGAAGGCGTCGTCCTCGGCGCGCAGCTCGACACGGAACAGTTTGAACAACGCCCGCAACACGACCTGGATGCCGTGGGTAATCGGCCCCAGCACGAAGACGAAGGTCGCGACGATGGGCGCGATCGCCAGGGCGACGCGGCTGGCCCGGTCGAAGGCGAAGGTCTTGGGCAAAATCTCGGCGAAGATGACGATCAGCAGCGTCATGCCGACGGTCGCGTAGGCGATACCGGCGTCGCCGAAGGCAGCGATCAGGACGCCGGCGGCGATGGTCGACGACGCGATGTTGACGGCGTTGTTGCCGAGCAAGATGGCGCCGAGCAAGCGGCCCATCCGGGCGTGCAGGTTGCGCACGATCGCCGCCCGGCGATTGCCCTTGGCCTCGAGCTGGTGGATGAGAGGCCGCGACGCTGCCGTGAAGGCCGTTTCGGCGAGCGACAGAAACGCCGACAGGCCCAGGAGGGCCGCGATCGCTGCGGTCGGAATCAAAAATTCGTCCATCGTCGTTGTCCTTATGACGGGGCCAAGCGGGCCCCACGCCCGTCAGCGGACGAGAGCGTCGCTCAAGACCTGCTTCAGCACTTCGGGGCTCGCGTCCCGGGATTCGAAGGCCCGGCCAATGCCCCTGGCCAGAATGAAGGTGATGCGCCCGTCCTTCACTTTCTTGTCACGCGTCATGGTCTCGATGATGCCGTCGGCGGTCCAGGACGGCGCGGCGATGGCCTTGAGTTCGGTCGGCAAGCCGCAAGCTTTGAGATGGCGCCGGATGCGATCGGCATCGCCGGCCGGGCAAAGACCCAACCGCGCCGACAAATCGAACGCGAGGCCCATGCCGATGGCCACGGCTTCGCCATGGAGGAGTGCTGAGCCATATCCGGTCAGGGCTTCGAGAGCATGGCCGAAGGTGTGGCCGAGATTGAGCAAGCCGCGCCGTCCGGTCTCGCGTTCGTCCTCGGCAACGACGGAAGCTTTGGCGGCGCAGCTTTTGGCGACAGCGTGGCGCCGGCGGTCGCGATCGCCGGCGAGCAGTGCCGCGCCATTGGCTTCGAGCCATTCGAAGAATGCGGCGTCGTCGATCAGCCCGTATTTGACGATCTCGGCGTAGCCGGAGCGGACTTCGCGCGGCGGCAGCGTGTCTAGAGCGCGGATGTCGGCGAGCACGAGGCGCGGCTGATAGAAGGCGCCGATCAGGTTCTTGCCATAGCGGGTGTTGATGCCGGTCTTGCCGCCGATCGAGGAATCGACCTGGGCCAGCAGCGTCGTCGGAATTTGAATGAAGTCGATGCCGCGTAAGATCACCGCCGCGGCGAATCCGGCGAGATCGCCGACGACGCCGCCGCCGAGCGCGACGAGTGTCGTCGTGCGTTCGACGCGGGCTTCCAGGAGCTGGTCGGCGAGGCGGCCGAGATTTTCGAGATCTTTGGTCTCTTCGCCGGCATCGACGACGACACTGAGCGCGTCGACACCGGCGCGACCGAAGGCGGCCTTGACCGGTTCGAGATAGAGCGGCGCGACTTTCGAGTCCGTGACGATGATGACGCGGGGCCGGTCGAGCAGCGGACGAGCCAGTTGTCCGGCTTCGGTGATGAGACCTTCGCCGATGACGACGTCGTAACGACGCGCGCCGAGACCGACGGTGATGGCTTCGCGGGGCGGGACGGGATCGTTCATGATTTTGCGGCGACCGGGGCCGGTTGGTGATGATTGTCGAGAGCCGCGACGATGGTGTCGACCGTCGATTCGGGTGGCTCGGTCCCCGTATCGACGGTGATGTCGGCCAAGGCGTAGACCGGATAGCGGACCGCGATCAGCTCACCGAGCTTTTCGCGCGGCTCGACGTCCTTGAGGAGGGGTCGGCCGCCGCGCCGTCCAACCCGGTTGACCAGAACGTCGAGCTCGGCGCGCAGCCACACCGACACGCTGGCCTCGCTAATCTTGTCCCGCGTCGCCGCGTCCATGAAGGCGCCACCACCGGTCGCGAGCACTTTCGCACCCTCGTGGAGAAGCCGCGCAATGACGCGCCGCTCGCCGTCGCGAAAGGCCGATTCGCCGTAGCGTTCGAAAATCTCCTCGACCGAACAGCCGGCCGCCGTCGAGATCTCCTGGTCGGCATCCGTGAAGGGCAGGTTCAAGCGCTTGGCCAGACGCCGGCCGACGCTCGATTTTCCCGATCCCATCAGGCCCACGAGGACGATGGATTTTTGAGGCGCAATAGATGGGCTCACGTCAGTCTGACGCCCGTGTCCGTGCCACCGGCCGCCGTTGAAAGCCGTGCTCGAAGCCGATAGACTGCCGAAAATTTGCCATATTGGAAATCTAGCATAAAAGCCTCGATCCTGTCGCCCGATGCGGGCCGTGTTTGGCGCGACAAGGGTCACGTGACGATGCAGTGCGACAGGCTGGGGGGGGGACATGAGATACGCGGCCTATACCATTTACGGACTCCTGATCCTGCTCGTGATCGGCGGGGCTGTGTTTTTGGCGACGTGGAACATTCCCGCGCCGACTGCCACGGTTCAGAAGGTCCTCCCTGATGACCGCTTCCCGCGTTAAGCCGGCGTCGCGTCGCCGGGTGGCGATAGTCCTCGCCGCGACGACGATTGCCGCAGCGGGTTTCGTTCACAGCGTTTCGGCGCAAGCCCCGATCGAACGGCGGCCGGCCGAAGCCCCACAAGCCACGCCCGGCACCTTGGGTCCGGCGAGCTTGGATCCGCGACGAATCCGACCGGAGGCGGTGGAAACCGCGCCGGTGAACACGACGACCTCGTTGGTCCCCAAGGCTGCGCCGGTCGAAGTCAACGCGGTCGGCGGCATCGAAGTCGATTCCGTCGGTACGCTCAGCGAAAGCGATGGCGGATTCGGACCGGGCATGTGGGCGGGAACGCCGCGCCCCGTCGCCGAAACCTTGCTCAAGCAAATCCCGGCCCATGCCGTGTCTCCCGAAATGCGCAGCTTGGCCAGGCGCTTGTTGCTGTCGACGACGCCGCCGCCCGAGGGCAAGGCGAAGCCGGGCAGCCTGATCGCGCTGCGCGCCAGCATCCTCGCCGAAATGGGCGACGTCGAAGGTGTCAACGCTCTGATCAGTGCCACGCCGGGACGCGGCGACGTCGCCGATCTGATGCGGCTTGAAGCTGATAGCCGGTTGCTCGCCAACGATCATCAGCGCGTCTGCCAATTGGCGTCGGGGTATGTCGGGTCCGGCACCCCGAGCGACGCGTTTTGGCAGAAGGCGTTCATCTTCTGCCAGTCGCTTGAAAAAGAGCACAGCAAGGCGGCGCTCGGCGTCGCGCTGTTGCGCGAATCGGGCGCCAACGATCCTGCCTTCTACGCCCTGGTCGAGGCCCTCGCCGGCGGCAAAGTCACCATCGACAAATTGCCCGAGCCGACGCCGTTGCATCTGGCGATGGCGCGGGCGGCACGGCTGCGCTTGCCGACCGACTCGATCGCCAGCAATCGCCCGGCGATCTTGCGCGCCGTCGCCACCAGCCCGAATTTCCCGATCGAGCTTCGCCTCGAAGCCGCCGAACGCGCCGAGGCCGTGGGCGCGCTGAACGCCGAGGTCGTGCGCGAGATCTATACCAATGCGCCCTTCGCCGGAGCCGATCTCGCCAACCCGATCTCGCGGGCCGAAACCAAGACGCCGCCGCTGGCCCGCGCCTTGCTGTTCCGCTCCGCGCTGTTGCAGACCGTGCCGACGGCCCAGGCCGAGGCCGTGGTCCGGGCGTTGGCGTCGTCGAAGGAAGGCGGCCGCTTCGCCTCGACGGTGCGGACTTTCCTTCCGATCCTGACACGTATTCCGGCTGGAGCCGAACTTGGGTGGTTCGCGCCCGAGGCCATTCGCGCGTTCCTAGCCGTCGGTCAACGCGATGCCGCCGAGCAATGGATCGCGCTGATGCGAACGCAGGCCCTCAACAATGAGGAAGCCAAGGCGACGTTGCGCGAATTGGCGCCGCTCGCCCGTCTCTCCGGCAACACCCGGTGGGACGATTGGACCAAGGACGGCCTCGCCGCCTGGTGGGAAACCGAAAAAAAGAAGAAAGATGCGGCGCGCGAGGATGCGGCGCTGTGGCTGTCGCTATTTGAAGGCCTCGACGAACCGGTGCCGGCCGATATGGTCAGCGGTCTGCTCGACGGACCGCAGCGCGCCAACATCGTCATGCCGCAACCGGCGCTGTGGTATCGCCTCGAATCCGCTGCTGCTGCCAAACGAGTCGGCGAGACTGTTGCGGTCGCCCTGGTCATTCTCGGCGAAGGCGGACCGGGCCAAGCCAATCCGCTGGTCATGCGCCAAATTTTGAAAAGCTTGCGGGCCGTCGGCCTTCAGGAGCCGGCCCGGGGCCTCGCGATCGAGGCCGCCGTGGCGGCGAGCCTGTGATTCGAAAGGCGACGGGGCCTCAGATCCTGACGCCTCGCTTCGAGGCTTTCCTGGAAATGATCGCCGCTGAACGGGCGGCGAGTGCCAACACCTTGGCCGCCTATCGCCGCGACGGCGAAGACTTCGCCCAGTTTCTCGTCGCCCGTCATCGTCCCATCGACGAAGCGACCACGGCCGATCTGAAAGCCTATCTCGCTCGACAGAGGGCGGCGGGAATGGCCCGAACGACGACGGCGCGTCGGTTGTCGGCGCTGGGTCAGTTCTTCCGCTTCCTCGCCACCGAAGGCTATCGCCCGGACGATCCGGCCGTGTCCGTCGACCGGCCGAAGCGTGAGAAACCGCTTCCGAAATATTTGAGCGAGCCAGAAGTCGAAAGCCTGATCGATGCTGCTGCCGCCGTCAGCGGCCCGGAAGGCACACGGTTGAAAGCTCTGCTCGAACTGATTTACGCCACGGGCCTTCGCGTTTCCGAACTGGTCGGCTTGCCCAAAGCGGCCTTGGCCCGCGACGGCGGATCGGTCCAGGTGCGCGGCAAGGGTGGGCGCGAGCGCGTCGTGCCGCTCGGCGGTGCCGCGGCCAAAGCCATTGGCGCCTATGGCGCGGTCCGTGAAGAATTTATCCCCAAAGACAAACGTGCCGCCCGCCGAGCGGAGCGGTTCCTGTTCCCGTCGCGCGCTGCCGAAGGCCATCTGACCAGGGCGCGGTTTGGACAACTCATGAAGGAACTTGCCGCCGCCGCCGGCATCGACGTCGGCCGCGTCTCGCCGCACGTGTTGCGCCATTCCTTCGCCAGTCATTTGCTGGCCCGTGGCGCGGACCTGCGCTCGTTGCAGCAAATGCTCGGCCACGCCGACATCGCGACGACGCAGATCTACACGCACGTTCTGGAAGAGCGGAAAAAAGAGCTGGTGCGTACCCGCCATCCCTTGGCGCGAACGCGGTCCGGCGCGTGACACTTTTGCTCGATCGCCAAACTCTTGTTCCCGCTTAGCCGACGTAGGGAGTTTCTGAGCGCACCACTTGAATATTGCGACCGACAAGCTTTCTAACATTGCGCATTCGGTCCCTTTGGTCGCGACTCGGACCCACAATTATTCTCTTAATTGGGAGCTTTGAGTGGGTGCCGTCGAATAGCTTTATGTAAGGGAGGATATTCTCGTCCAGCGATCTTGCGCAGATTTGCCGATTAGTGTTTTGGTCAGGAGTAACTTCCCGGACTTCCAGCAGGTGACCATCCAGTTCTTCTGACATCGGACACGCAACAATTCGCACTTCTTGTTATTCTCGGAAACCCCGATGTTTGAACCGGATCATGCCATTCATCAGAGAATTGAAGAGCGGCCAGGATACGGCCTCACTGTCTTCTTTTCGCTCAAAAATGGTGTGCCAGAAAGCGGTTTCTAATACGTCAATCAGCGGCTTAAATTTTTCTGGAAAATCTAAATCGCTATCATTGTAGACAACGTCTGCAAGCACGAGGTGCGGATAGCGGAATTGTTGTTCCTCTGATTTTAGAAGCTCCGAAAGCTGCTTTGTATCAAACACCAACGCATATCTTCCTTCGCGCCCATACCCTCGCCACTGACTTAGAAGCCCGTGCTCTCGCTCGTAAGGATTGTCGTGAACGTGGCTACAAAACACAAAACGATGCAATGAAAGGCGTGGCAAATGGAATTCCTGCCGTGCCGCCTTTGAGAGTAACGCGATATAGGATGTCGACTAATTTCTTTGCTTCTTGACCCGCGAGAGCTTGCCTCCCGCCGTATCTCGCGACCCTTAACTTGTTTGGAAGATCGTCTTTGTTTAGCCGCTGCAGTTCGTGGACCATTCGATCAGCCAACGCGCTGATTATAAAATCTCGAAAGTGTTCGACTTCACTTCCGTCATTGAGGCTATCGTATCGCGTGGCCAAAATGGACTCGGCGGTGTAAATCCCCTTGAGCCCGCTCCGGCCGGTGTAGTGGTGCAGCTCGGTATGGGCTTAGTGAACGAGCCCTTCTTGGGTCGCTAGCTCATTCCAACTCTTCGTGTGTGACGGTTGGACCATTCTTCGCCGGAGTTATCCTACGGCAAGCTAGACGAACGAAGCGGCTAGTCGCTGGTCAGGTCGGCGAGCGCCGCCTGAACCCCGCCGGGCCGATGCGGAACACCGGCGACTTTGAAACCCATTTCGATTCCCGACAGCGTTCCGGCCAGCATCAGCTCGTTGAGCGAGCCGAGATGGCCGATGCGGAAAACTTTGCCTTTGAGCCGGCCGAGGCCGTTGCCGAGCGACATGTTGAATCGCTCGAGCACGACTTTGCGGAATTCGTCGGCGTCGGACTTTTCCGGCATGACGACGGCGGTCAGGGAATTGCTGTGGCGCTCTTCGTCGCGGCAGAGGATCTCGAGCTTCCATGCCTTGACCGCGGCGCGCGTCGCGCGTGCCAAGCGCTTGTGGCGGGCGAAGACATTCTCCAGGCCTTCTTCTTCCAACATGGTGATCGCTTCGGCGAGACCAAACAGAAGATTGGTCGACGGCGTATAGGGAAAGAAGCCCGTCTTGTTCATGTCGAGCATCGCGTCCCAGGCCCAGTAGGAGCGGGGAAGCTTTGCCGTCTTCGTTGCTGCCATGGCTTTCGCCGAGATGGCGTTGAGCCCGAGGCCCGGCGGCAGCATCAAGCCTTTTTGCGAGCAGCCGACCGTCACGTCGACGCCCCAGGCGTCGTGGCGATAGTCGATGGAAGCGAGCGAGGAAATCGTGTCGACCATCAACAGGGCCGGATGGCGCGTCTTCTCGATGGCGGCGCGGATTGTCGGAATGTCGCTGGTGACGCCGGTCGACGTCTCGTTGTGGACGACGCAGACCGCTTTGATCTGTTTCGTCTTGTCCTCGATAAGCTTGGCTTCGATGGCGGCGGGATCGACGGGGCTGCGCCAATCGGAGGGGATGAAATCGACGACGAGGCCGAGACGCGCCGCCAGCTCGCGCCACAGCGTCGCGAAATGTCCGGTCTCGCACATCAGGATGCGATCGCCCGGCGACAGCGTGTTGACCAAGGCCGCTTCCCAGGCTCCGGTGCCGGAGGACGGGAACACGATGACCGGCGAGGTGGTCTGAACGACGCGCTTTAAGCCGGAGAAGATTTCGCTGGCGAGTCGGGCGAATTCCGGACCGCGGTGATCGATGGTCGGGCGTTCGATCGCCCGCAGGATCCGCCCGGGAACGTTGGTCGGACCGGGAATCTGCAGAAAGTGCCGTCCCGAGGTCTCGATGTTATTGCGCTGTGCCATGATCCAGGGGTTATGCCAGCCCCGGCGCGGCCAATCAACGGTTGACGGACGCGGCGGCCAGGGCCGACTCTTCCGCCCCGTGGGCTACGACACTCGATCCAAAATCGGCGACAGCCGTATCGCCGCGCGTTTGCGCCGCGCCATCGAAGGCGAGGTGCTGTTCGACGCCTTCGACCGCGGCCGCTATTCGACCGACGCTTCGATCTACCAGATCGAGCCCGTCGGCGTGGTCATCCCCAAGACCGAGGCCGATGTCGCGGCGGCCATCGCCATCGCCGTTGACGAAGGCATTCCGGTACTGCCGCGCGGCGGCGGTACGTCGCAATGCGGCCAAACGGTCGGCGCCGCTCTGGTCATCGACACCACCAAGCATCTGAACCGCATCGTCGCCGTCGACGCCGCGGCGCGTCGCGTGACGGTCGAGCCCGGCATCGTGCTCGATCATCTGAACGCCGCACTCAAGCCGCACGGGCTGATGTTTCCGGTGGACGTCTCAACGGCGGCGCAAGCCACCATCGGCGGGATGACCGGCAACAACAGTTGCGGCTCGCGCTCGATCCGCTACGGAAACATGGTCCACAACGTCGCCGGCATCGAGGCGTTGCTCGCCGATGGCAATCGGATGCGCTTCGGCGAGATCGATGCGCGGGCTCGGCCCAATGCCGCGTCGCCCCACGGTGCGCTCATCGACTCCGTTCTCGCCATCGCCGCCGCCGAAGCCGGTGAAGTCGAAGCGCGGTTCCCAAAACTGCTGCGTCGCGTCGGCGGTTACAACTTGGACGAAGCCTTGGGCGAACGTCCGAACCTGGCGCGACTGCTCGTCGGCTCGGAAGGGACGCTCGCCTTCTCGACGCGGATCGAATTGATGCTGGCGCCGATCCCACCGGCGCGGGTTCTTGGCGTCGTGCACTTCGAGCGTTTCTACGACGCCATGGCGACGACCCGGCATATCGTCGGCCTGGGTCCGACGGCGGTGGAACTCGTCGACCGGACGATGATCGACTTGTCCCGCGCCATTCCGGCCTATCGTCCGATCGTCGACCGCTTCGTGCGCGGCCGGCCGGAAGCGATTTTGTTGGTGGAATTCGCCGGCGATGATGCGGCACCGCTGCGCGCCCGCCTCGACGAGCTGGAACAAGTCGTCGCCGATCACGGATTCCCCGGCGCGGTTTTGAAAGCGCCAGAGGCTGATTTCCAGCGCGACATCTGGGAAGTCCGCAAGGCCGGCCTCAACATCATGATGTCGATGAAGGGCGACGCCAAACCGGTGTCGTTCATCGAAGACTGCGCCGTGCGTCTCGAAGACCTCGCCGATTACACCGACCGGCTGACGCGCTTGTTCACCAAGTACGGAACGACGGGCACCTGGTACGCTCATGCCTCGGTCGGCTGCTTGCACGTTCGCCCCGTCCTCAACATGAAAAACCCGGACGATGTCGGCAAGATGCGCGCCATCGCCGAGGAAGCCTTCGCCATCGTCCGCGAATACAAAGGCTCGCATTCCGGCGAGCACGGCGACGGTCTGGTGCGTTCGGAATTCCACGCCGCAATGTTCGGGCCGCGCCTGGTCGGCGCGTTTGAAAAGGTCAAAGCGGCCTTCGATCCGAAAGGTCTGATGAACCCCGGCAAGATCGTCCAGCCGTCGAAGATGGACGACCGTTCGCTGTTCCGCTTCAAGCCCGGCTACGCCGCGACGCCCATGACCACGGCTCTCGATTGGAGCGAGGCCGGCGGGCTCAACGCTGCCGTCGAGATGTGCAACAACAACGGCGCCTGCCGCAAGGCGACCGACGTCATGTGCCCGAGCTTCCGCGTCACTCAGGACGAGCGCGACGTGACGCGCGGCCGCGCCAATTCGCTGCGCCTCGCCTTGTCGGGACAGCTTGGCCTCGAGGCCCTGGCTAGCGACGACATGGCGGCGACTATGGCGCTCTGCGTCGGCTGCAAAGGCTGCAAGCGCGAATGCCCGACCGGCGTCGACATGGCGCGGATGAAGATCGAGGTCTTGCACCAGCGGCGTCAACGCCACGGCCTGACTCTGCGCGATCGCCTGGTCGCCTACGTGCCGCGCTATGCGCCGATCGCGTCGCGCCTTGCCGGCCTGTTTAATCTTCGTGACAAGGTGCCGGGCCTGGCGTGGCTCAGCGAAGCGATCTTCGGTTTGAGCGCGCGGCGCAGCCTACCGCGCTGGCGGACCGATCCGTTCCGCGCCAAGAGCGCCAACGGCACGAAGCCGGCGGGCGCGGTCTTGTTCGTCGATACCTTCACCCGCTACTTCGAGCCCGAGAACGCCGAAGCGGCGCTGGATGTTTTGTCAGCCGGCGGCATCACGGTCGCGGTCGCGTCACCCGACTCGGGCCGGCCGCTCTGTTGTGGCCGGACCTATCTGGCGGTGGGGATGATCGACGAAGCGAAAGCCGAAGCCCGCCGGACCCTGGCGGCGCTGCGTCCCCATGTCGCCGCCGGCCGGAAGATCGTCGGCCTAGAACCGTCTTGCCTGTTCACGCTTAAGGACGAATTCAAAGGCCTGGTGCCGGGCGACGAGGCTCGCGCGCTAGCCGCGTCGGTCCAGACCTTCGAGGAATTCCTGATCGCGGAACGCGCCGCCGGGCGCCTCGCGCTTCGCCTCAAGCCGGTCACCGACCGCGATGTTCTGGTTCACGGCCACTGCCATCAAAAGGCTTTCGGTGCGGCCGGGGCGGTCGAGCAGGTCTTGCGCCTCGTACCCGGTCTTGGCGTCAAAGCAATCCAATCAAGCTGCTGCGGCATGGCCGGAGCCTTCGGCCTGGAAGACGAGCATTACGACGTCTCGATGGCGATGGGTGAACGGGCGCTATTGCCGGCGGTTCGCGCCGCCGCGCCGGCCGCAATGATCGTCGCCGATGGCACCAGTTGCCGGCATCAGATTCTCGATGGTACGGGCCGCACCGCCGTCCATGCCGCGGTCGTGCTCCGCGACGCTTTGGATCGAACGCCGCCGCCCGTCTAGTTGCCGTAGAGAGCGTTCGGCAGCCACAACGTCATGCCGGGCCAAGCGTACATGATCGCCATGCACAGGATGACGATCAGCATGTACGGCATCATGCCGGCGAAGATTTGATTCAAGGTGACGTGCTTCGGGGCGACGCCTTTCAGATAGAAGGCCGACATGGCGACCGGCGGCGACAGGAACGCTGCCTGGAGATTGACCGCCACCATCGTTCCGAACAGCACCGGATCGACGTCGAAGTGCGAGAGCAGGGGCACGAAGATCGGAACGAAGATCACGATGATTTCGGTCCATTCGAGCGGCCAGCCGAGCAGGAAGATGATGGCTTGGGCGATGAAGATGAAGCCGAGCTGTGAAAGCTCGAGTCCCAGCACCCAGTCTTCGATCAACTGCTGGCCGCCGTGGAGCGCGAAGACGGCGGAGAACAGCGCCGAGCCTACGAAGAGCCAGCAGACCATGGCGGTGGTGCGCGCCGTCAGGAAAACGGATTGCTGAAGGATATGCAGCAAGCGCCGTTCGGTCAGGAAATCGTAGATCCATGGCAGGGCCGTGCCCGCGAAAACCCCGGCGAGGGTGCCGGAGACGACCAGCGTCGTCAGATCGCCGCGCATCGATCCGAGCCCGAGGCCGATGACGGTGCCGATGAGCGTCGACCACACCGCGAAGCGCCGATACTTCTCCAGGCTGACGAGATACAGCGCGCCGACGCAGCCGATGCCGGCGGATTCAGTTGCGGTGGTGATGCCGAGCAGAATGACGGCGAGGACGATGAAGGTGAGCACTCCGAGCGGCATGACCGACGCGGCGAGCATCTTGATGATCTCGACCTGCTCGCCATCCATGCGCCGGTAGTAAAGGCCCAGCAGCAAGAGCGCCGCGACGCCAAACCCGCCGAACCAGGCGTAGAAGCCGTGCGGCGCTTCGGCCACCATCGGCAGGACGGGTTCTTCGGCCTGCTGCAACGGAATGTTGGTCGACGGGTCTGGCGTGACGGCGGCCCGGCCTTGCGGTGCCGCGACGTCTGCGGACGGATCCGTAGCGGTGTCAGTGCCCAGCTCGACCACGCCTTCGGAATCGGAGTCGGCATCGGTGCCGGTCGTGGCGTCTGGATCGGAGGCGTCGTCCGTGGCGTCGTCATCGGTCGCGTCGTCGCTGGCCGTGGAATCGTCGGTCGTCGAGTCATCGCTGGCGGTCGAATCGTCGTCGGAGTCTTCCGTCGTCGTGAACGGGCCGGACAGATCTTCGGGCGGGGCGTCGACGATGGCTTGCTCGCCGATCGTCAGCACCGTCGATTCGGCTTGGGGGGCGTTGTGGACCATGACGTACCACCAGGCCGTCGCGAAGACCGATGCGGTCAGGAGGAACGGCAGCAGCGCCGCGAGCGCGTTCTTCACGACTGTGGGGTAGCCGACGCGGCCCTCCGCCGTGGCGAGGTCCCGCACCAGACCCGGGCGAGCGACGGCGGCGAGCAGTCCGCCCAACACCCGGTTCGTGGCGCCACGTTGTAGGCTGACGAGCCAGGCCGGGACGGCGATGCGATATTGATCGGCTGGCAGCTTCGGCGCGATCTTCGGATTGAGCATCGCCCAGCCGATGATGTAGGCGAGATACAGGAACGTCAGGAAAAAGCCGGGCAGCATCGCCGCGGCGTAAAGCTTGACGATCGATTGCCCCGACACGGCGGCATAGACGATCAGCATGACCGAGGGCGGGATCAGGATGCCGAGCGTGCCGCCGGCGGTGATGACGCCGGTGGCGAGCCGAACGTCGTAGCCGGCGTTCAGCATCGGGCGCAGGGCGATGACGCCCATGAGCACGACGACGGCGCCGACGATGCCAGAGGCGATGCCCCAGAAAGCGCAGACCAGCAGGGTCGTGACCGCCAGGGAGGCGGGGACGCGCCGGAAGGCGAGTTGGACGCTGAGGAACATCCGATCGACGAGGGCGGCGCGTTCGATGATGTAGCCCATGAGGACGAACAGCGGGATCGACAGCAACGTGTCGTTGTTCATCGCGCCATGGGTGCGCTGGACCATGAGATCGAAGATGCGGCTCTCGTGCAGCAATTGCGCCGGATCGAAAAAGGCGAGGGCGCCGAACAACATGCCGAGGCCCATCAGCGTGAAGGCCGTCGGAAATCCCATCATGATCGCGGCCACGATCAGGCCGAGCATCGACAAGCCGATCAGCGGATCGCTCACGGCGTGTCTCCGGTTCGCGGTCCGCCGAGACCGCGTTGCAAGGCCGTGTCCTGAATATCACGGACGTCACTGGCGACGCGGCGCGACTCGGCATCGACGAATTCGCTCTGGGCCAATTGCTCGCCGACGACGTCGATTTCCTCGACGTCGGCCAAACGAGCCGGCCATTCCCCGGTGCGTAGGCAGACGATGCAGCGGACGATCTCGGCGAGGCCTTGCAGCATCACCAACACCCCGGCAATCGGGATCACCATCTTGAAGGGATAGACTGGTGGGCCGTCGGCGGTGACGTTGGAATGCTCGTTGATGTGCCAGGACAGCGCCGCGAAATCGTAGCCGGCATAGATCAGGGCCAGGATGCCAGGAGTGAAAAAGAGGATGTAGAGCGCCAGGTCGAGGCCGGCTTGCCAGCGCGGCGTCAACAACCGGTAGAGGAAATCACCGCGGACATGGCCGTTCTGGGCGAGCGCATAGGCACCGCACATCATGAACAGCGTTCCGTACAGCATACTGTTGAGATCGAATATCCACGCCGTCGGCGCGTTCAGAATGTAGCGCTTGAAGACCTCGACGCCGACGACCACCGCCAACACCAGGACGAGCCAGGCGCAAGCCTTTCCCGTCCAGGCGCTGATCCGGTCGATGGCGAAGAGAAGGCGCTGAGCGTTCACGCGCACCGCACACAACGATGAGGCACCATTCCGCCGTCGGAATGGTGCCTCATCAAGCCATCCGTCGCTAGGCTACTTCTTGGCCGGTGCGGCGGTGCTCGCCGGGGCCTTTTTGACGAAGTAGTGGTTGTAGGCCATGCGGCGGCCGACGTTGGTGTCCATGTCCCAGGCCATGGCCCGTGCCGCGAACGCCCGTTGCGAGTCCACGATCTTCTTGAACAACGGATTTTCGGTGGCCTTCTTCGAGGCGACCTGGTCGTAGATCTCGAGCTGCGTTTGCAGGATCGCGTCCGGCGTCTTGTAGAACCGGACTTTATCCTTGGACTTCATCTCGTCGTAGTCCTTGGAGTAGCGATCGATCGCTTTCCAGCTCATGTCCTGCGACGCGGCCTCGACGGCGTTGTCGATGATCGACTTCATCTTCGCCGGGAGCGCGTCGAACTTCGCCTTGTTGAATAAGATCTCGAACTGCTCGGCGTTCTGGTGATAGCTCTGCAACATGCAGACCTTGGAGACGTCGGGGAATCCGAGAGTGCGATCCGAAGACGCGTTGTTGAATTCCGCCGCGTCCAACAGGCCGCGGTCCATGGCCGGAACGATTTCGCCGCCCGGCAACGCATTGACCGCCGCGCCCATGCCCGTGAACACGTCGATCGAGATACCGACGGTTCGGTACTTGAGGCCTTTCATGTCGTCGGCCTTTTGGATCGGTTTCTTGAACCAGCCGAGCGGCTGAGTGGGCATCGGTCCGTAGGGATACGACACGACGTTGGCGCCGATGGACTTGTAAATTTCTTCAAGCAAAGCCCTGCCGCCGCCGTACTTGTGCCATGACAGCAGCATGTTGGCGTCCATGCCGAAGGCGGGACCAGATCCCCAGAGGGCAAGCGCCGTGCTCTTGCCATAGTGATACACGAGCACGCCGTGGCCGCCGTCGAGGGTGCCCGACGACACCGCGTCGAGAAGACCGAAGGCCGGAACTACCGCGCCGGCCGGCAGAACCTCGATCTTGAGGTCGCCGCCCGTCATGTCGTTTACCTTTTTGGCGAAGTCGTTGGCGTATTCGTGAAAGATGTCCTTCGCCGGCCAGGTGCTTTGCCAGCGCATGCTGATCGGGCCGGATTGGCCGCGGCTAACGGTGGGCGCCATGACGGCGCCGGCAGCGATGCCGGCTCCGACTTTAAGAAATGCACGGCGACCTTTGGCGGCACCCTTGGTTCGGGTCTCGGTCATAGGTGTTTCCTCCACAGAAACGGGTTTAGTTCTTCATTATGAGCCGACGATCTCGATATGCCCGGATGTCGGCCGTATCGGGAATTTTCCGCCAATTGGCATCCCACTGCAAGAGGGCTAAAAATCGCGTCATTCTGCCGGTTTGACTTGTCTTCGCCCCCCAGGCCCTTGTAGACAGAGCCCATGCCGACGTTTCTCGAATTTGAGAAGCCAATCGCCGAGATCGAGGGGCGAATCCAAGAACTGCGACATGCTCCCGGCTCGTCGGCCGAGGTCAGCAAGGAAGCGGCGCGCCTGGAAGCCAAGCACGCCAAGCTGCTGCGCCAGACCTACGCCAAGCTGACGCCGTGGCAGAAAACGCTCGTGGCGCGTCATCACGAGCGGCCGCATACCGTCGATTATCTGGCCGGGCTCGTCGAAGACTTCGTGCCGCTGGCCGGCGATCGGTCGTTCGGCGAGGACCGGGCCATCATCGGCGGCTTGGGCCGACTGCGCGGCCGTTCGGTCGTCGTCATCGGTCACGAGAAGGGCACCGGCACCGACGGTCGCGTCAAACACAACTTCGGCATGGCCCGACCCGAAGGCTATCGCAAGGCCCAGCGCCTGATGCTGATGGCCGAGCGGTTCGGATTGCCGGTCGTCACGCTCGTCGATACCGCCGGTGCCTATCCGGGCATCGACGCCGAAGCCCGCGGTCAAGCGGAAGCGATCGCGCGGGCCATCGACGTGTGCCTGGGTCTCAAAGTGCCGCTGGTCAGCGTCATCATCGGCGAAGGCGGATCTGGCGGCGCCATGGCGCTGGCCTCGGCCAACGTCGTCCTGATGCTGGAGCATTCCATTTATTCGGTGATCTCGCCCGAAGGCTGCGCCTCGATCTTGTGGCGCAACGACGGCACCGCCCAAGAGGCGGCCGACGCTTTGAAGCTGACGGCGCAGGATCTTCTGGAGCTGGGCGTCATCGACGCAATCGTGCCGGAGCCGCTCGGCGGGGCGCATCGCGACAAGGGCGCCAGCTTGGCGCGGGTCGGCGACGCGATCATCGGCGCGCTAGACTCGCTCGCCGGTCTCGACGGTCCGACCTTGAAGACGCGCCGCCGCGACAAGTTCTTGGCGATGGGACGGAACGGCCTCGCGTAAGGGCGGTCGTCGCCGGCCCCGCCGATCAGGCGCGGGCCACTCTCGGTTTCAAAATAGCGATCATGTTGGCGCTCCACAACGGCGGGGTCTCGGTCAGGACCGCCGCGAATAAGCCGTGGAGACAATCTTCGAGGAACCGGCGCGAACGGCTGCCGCGGCGCTGATCGACGAAGGCAACGCAATCGAACCCGGCGGCAATGGCGAGTTGGCGAAGCCCGCCCGGGGCGTAGGCCGCCTTGTGGGTGAGGTCGGCATATTGGTGCTGACCGGCCCAGGGCGAGGCCATGTTCGGAACGCGCACGGTCAGCATCCCATCGGGCGCCAGGATGCCGCGCACGGCTTCGAGCAACGCTGCGCCGTCAGGGATGGTAAAGTGCTCGAGAACGTCGAGCATGACGATCCGGTCGAAGCGCGTTGTTTCGGTTTTCAAGAATTCCCAGACGTCGGCAATGCGGACATGGGCCGCGACTTCGGGCGGCAGCACGTCCTTGATCTTCGCGTCCTGGTCGATGCCGGTGAAGCGTGTCACGCCCTTGCGGTGGAGATACAAGAGGAACTGACCGGTGCCGCAGCCGATCTCGAGAACGGAATGATGCGGTTCGCAGCGCGCCGGAACCCAGAATTCCCGGTCTAGCCATTTGACGTGCTTAGCCTTCAGCTCCGGCCGCACGTAGCTCTTATATTCGGCGTAGGTGGCGTAGAAGTCTTCGGGCTTGGCGATCGGCACGGTGTCGCGGTCTCCCGATTACGCGCGGCCCCAGGGTGGGGCGCCCCGGAGGAATCCGACGGCGGCGCGGACCTTGGCCAGATTGCCGAGAACTTTGCCCGGCCGCAACGAGGCAAGCGCTCGGGCGGCATCGCGAAGGCCGGACGCCGCCAAAGCCCGGGCCGCGGCCGCGGCTTCTCCGGGCTGGCCGTGCTTCTGTTCGTAATAGAGATGACCCCAGGCCATGTTCCAGTCGCGGCGCACCCGCGAGCGCAGGCCGGGCTTTTCCGATCCGCCGCCGGCATGGGAGCCATGGGCCCGCGGCTCGACGATCATGCTGTAGCCGGCGCGGCTCGCTCGGAGGCAAATGTCGGCGTCCTCGTTGTAAATGAAGATGCTCTTGTCGTAGCCGCCGAGGGCGCGGAAGTGCTTGAGCCGCCAAAGAACGACGGCGCCGTTGACGAAGCGCGAGCAAAACGCGCCATCGGGCGCGACCACGATCTTGCGATGATGGCGCTCGCCAAAGCCCATGACGTCGAGTTCCATCCGGCCGTGTCGGTTGGTGAGGACCGGGGCCACGGCGATGGCGTCGGGGCAGGCATCGGCCGTCGCCACCAACTGTCCCAAGGATGCGCTGTCGATGGTTGCGTCGGGATTCATATTGAGAACGTAGTCGCTGGCAGCCGCGGCGAAGCCTTGGTTGTAGGCGGCCGACAATCCTGGATCGATCCGGTTCTCGATCACCGACACCCGCTCGTGGGAGCGCGACGCCACCGCGACCGTGGAATCGCGGCTGGCGGTATCGACGACGATGACGCGTTTGGCGGCCTCGAGGCCGGCCAGGGCCTGGGGCAGGATGAACGCCGAATTATGGGCGACGATCACGACCGTCACCCGATCCCAGGGATCGGTGGCGGCGGCGGGCGAACGGTCGGCCATGTTCGGGATGCCGGTCGTTAAGCGACGCGGCCGTGACAGTGCTTGTATTTCTTGCCGGAGCCGCAAGGGCAGGGCGCGTTGCGGGCGACACGACCCCAGGTCGAGGGATCGTTGGCTTCGATCTGGGTGCCGCGGCGCGGCCGGGCCGCTTTTGCCTCGGCCTCGACCGGGGCGGGCTCGGCGGCAAACGCCGGATCCTGACGCGTCTCGACCATCGGCCGCGACGGCTGGGCAAACATCTTGTCTTCGGTCGGCGTCACTTGCAGCTCGATGTGGCTGAGCACCGAGATGACGCGTTCGCGGAGCGCGTTGAGAAGCTCCTCGAACAGGCCGAAGGCCTCGCGCTTGTATTCGTTCAAGGGATCGCGCTGGGCATAGGCGCGAAGCCCGATGCCTTGGCGTAAATGGTCGAGGCGCGAAAGGTGTTCCTTCCAGAGCTGATCGAGCATTTGGAGCAGCAAGCTTTTCTCGACGGCGCGCATGACCTCGGGGCCATAGTTCGCGACCTTGGCCGCCATCTTGCGCTCGGCTTCGTCGCCGATGCGGGTGCGGATCTCGGCTTCCTCGATGACTTCTTCCTTACCCCACTCGACGATCGGCAGGTTGACCCCGAAGAGCCTCAGCGTCTCTTCGTGCAGACCCGTCAGATTCCATTGTTCGGCGTAGGCGTTCTCCGGGATGCAGCGCGCCACGATGTCGGCGACGACGTGCTCGCGCATGTCGGCAATCATCTCGGAGACCGATTCCGACTGCATGACCTCGCGGCGTTGCTCGTAGATGACTTTCCGCTGGTCGTTCATGACGTCGTCGAAGCGCAGCAGGTTCTTGCGGATTTCGAAGTTGCGGGCTTCGACCTTCTGCTGGGCCTTCTCGAGCGCCTTGTTGACCCAGGGATGAATGATGGCTTCGCCTTCCTGCAGGCCTAGCTTCTTCAACATCCCATCGATGCGCTCCGAGCCGAAGATGCGCATCAGATCGTCATCGAGCGAGAGGAAGAACCGCGACGCGCCCGGATCGCCTTGGCGCCCCGATCGGCCGCGCAGCTGATTGTCGATGCGCCGGCTTTCGTGACGCTCGGTGCCGATGACGAAGAGCCCGCCGCCGGCCAGGGCCACGGCGCGGTTGGCTTCGACCTCGGCGCGGATGGCTTTCACCCGACGGTCGCGCTCCGGCCCGTCTTCGACGCCGACGAGCTCGTGGCGAATCCGCATCTCGACGTTGCCGCCCAGCTGAATGTCGGTGCCGCGACCCGCCATGTTGGTGGCGATGGTGACGGTTCCGGCGACGCCGGCCTGGGCAATGATGTAGGCCTCTTGCTCGTGATAGCGGGCATTCAAGACCTGGTGCGGGACTTTTTTCTTCTTGAGAAGCTCCGAAAGGTGCTCGGACTTCTCGATCGAGACCGTGCCTACCAGCGCTGGCTGCTTCCGGGCTTGGCATTCCTCGATCAGTTTGATGATCGCCTCGTACTTTTCCAGGGCGGTCCGATAGACCTCGTCGTCCGCGTCCTTGCGCACGCAAGACAGGTGCGTCGGAATCTCGGTGACCTCGAGCTTATAGATCGAGTGTAATTCCTCGGCCTCGGTCATGGCCGTGCCGGTCATGCCGGCAAGCTTCGGATAGAGACGGAAGTAGTTCTGGAAGGTGATCGAAGCCAGCGTCTGGTTTTCCTGCTGGATGCGGACGCCTTCCTTTGCTTCGAGCGCCTGATGTAGGCCCTCGGAATAGCGTCGGCCTTCCATCATGCGGCCCGTGAACTCGTCGACGATGACGACCTTGTCGTCCTTCACCATGTAGTCGACGTCGCGGGTGAATAGCTTGTGGGCGCGCAGCGCCTGCGTGGCGTGGTGCACCAAGGAAATGTTGGCGATGTCGTAGAGACCGCCGCTCTCCATGAGCTTGGCGTCGCGCACGAGCTGTTCCATGCGCTCGATGCCAGGCTCGGTGAAGGTCACGGTGCGGAGTTTTTCGTCCTTCTCGAAATACTCCGGCGTGAGGTTGGGGATCAGGACGTCGATCGCCGAATAGAGGGTCGAGGAGGCTTCCGAGGGGCCGGAAATGATCAGCGGCGTCCGGGCCTCGTCGACCAGGATCGAATCGACTTCGTCGACGATGGCGAAGTTGAAGGGCCGCTGGACCATGTCGGTCAGGCGGAACTTCATGTTGTCGCGCAGGTAATCGAAGCCGAGTTCGTTGTTGGTGCCGTAGGTCACGTCGGCGAGGTATTCCTGCCGCCGTTGATCGTCGCTGAGGCCGTGGACGATGCAGCCGACGGTGAGGCCCAGGAAATTGTAGACCTGACCCATCCACTCGGCGTCGCGGGTGGCCAGGTAGTCGTTGACGGTGACGACGTGGACGCCTTTGCCTTCGAGGGCGTTGAGATAGACCGGCAAAGTCGCGACCAGGGTCTTGCCTTCGCCGGTCTTCATTTCCGAGATCATGCCGCGGTGGAGGACGATGCCGCCCTGCAGCTGGACGTCGAAGTGGCGCTGGCCGAGGGTGCGCTTGGCGGCCTCGCGGACCGTAGCGAAAGCCTCGACCAGGATGTCGTCGAGGCTGGCGCCGCCGGCGATGCGCTCGCGCAGCATGGCGGTCCGGGCTTTGAGCTCGGCATCGCTCAATTTGACGATCTCGGGTTCGAGCGCGTTGATCGCGGCTACGTCCCGGGACAGGGTTTTAAGGAAGCGGTCGTTGGCGGAGCCGAACAGCTTCCGGGCAAGGGCGCCGATCATGGAAGGTCTGGACGGGTCCTGTTGTGGCGCGGGAGTGGTGGGGCGCCCGGCGGAACCGGGCTTCGAGCGAACAGATAGGCTCCCGACCACGCCCTGTCAATGAAGGGACGGAGGGCCCCCAAAAGCGAACGGGGCCGCCCTTTTGGGACGGCCCCGCCGATTCGCATATTCGAGTCGTGGACGCTTAGAAGTCCATTCCGTCCATGCCGCCCATGCCGCCGCCCGGAGACATCGCCGAACCGGCCGACTTCTTCTCGGGCTTCTCGGCGATCATGGCTTCGGTCGTGATCAGGAGGCCGGCCACCGAGGCCGCATCCTGCAGAGCCGAGCGCACGACCTTGGTCGGATCGATGATACCGGCCTTGATCATGTCCTTGAATTCACCGGCCTGAGCGTCGAAGCCATAGTTGCGATCCGTGCTCTCGGTGATCTTCGAGACGACGATCGAGCCATCGACCCCGGCGTTTTCGGCAATCTGCCGCGCCGGAACCTGGATCGCCTTACGGATGATCTCGACGCCGACCCGCTGGTCTTCATTGTCGGGCTTGAGCGAGCTCAAGGCCTTCAACGAAGCGAGCAGGGCCACGCCACCACCAGGAACGATACCTTCCTCGACCGCAGCGCGGGTCGCATGCATCGCGTCTTCGACGCGATCCTTGCGGTCCTTCACTTCGATCTCGGTGGCGCCGCCGACGCGGATGACCGCCACGCCGCCCGCCAACTTGGCGAGCCGCTCCTGCAGCTTCTCTTTGTCGTAATCGGAGGTTGTCTCTTCGATCTCCTTGCGGATCTGGGCGCAACGTCCCTTGATCTCGTCCTTCTTGCCGAGGCCCTGAACGACGGTCGTGTCTTCCTTGCGGATGATGACCTTCTTGGCCCGGCCGAGCATGGCGAGGGTGACGCTTTCAAGCTTGATGCCGACGTCTTCGGTGATGACGGTGCCGGCGGTGAGGACCGCGATGTCCTGGAGCATCGACTTACGGCGATCGCCGTAGCCGGGCGCCTTGACGGCCGCGACCTTGAGCCCACCACGCAGCTTGTTGACGACGAGTGTGGCGAGAGCTTCGCCTTCGACGTCTTCAGCAATGATGACCAGCGGCTTGCCCGATTGCACGACGGCTTCGAGAAGCGGCAACAGCGCCTGCAGGCCCGACAGCTTCTGCTCGTGGATGAGGATGTAAGCGTCCTCGAGCACGACTTCCATCTTGTCGGCGTTGGTAATGAAGTACGGCGACAGATAGCCGCGATCGAACTGCATGCCTTCGACGATTTCGAGCTCGGTCTCGAGGGACTTGGCTTCCTCGACGGTGATCACGCCCTCGTTGCCGACCTTTTCCATGGCCTTGGCGAGCATGTCGCCGATCTCGCGATCGCCGTTCGCCGAAATCGTCCCAACCTGGGCGATTTCCTCGTTGGTCGTGACCTTCTTGCTGCGCTTCTTCAGGTCCGCGACGATGGTCTCGACGGCGAGATCGACGCCGCGCTTCAGATCCATCGGGTTCATGCCGGCGGCGACGGCTTTGACGCCTTCACGGACGATGGCCTGGGTCAGGATCGTGGCCGTCGTCGTGCCGTCACCGGCGATGTCGGCGGTCTTGCTCGCGACTTGGCGAACAAGCTGGGCGCCCATGTTCTCGAACTTGTCGGTGAGATCGATTTCCTTGGCGACCGTGACGCCGTCCTTGGTGGACCGCGGCGCGCCATAGGCCTTGTCGATCAGGACGTAGCGGCCCTTGGGGCCCAGCGTCACTTTGACGGCGTCGGCGAGAATGTCGACGCCTTTGAGCATGCGGGCCCGGGCATCGGTCGAAAAACGAATTTCTTTAGCTGGCATTGGAACGTCTCCTTCGCTTTAGGCTGCGGCTTTGGACGACTTGGCGCCGGTGATGATGCCCATGACGTCGGACTCCTTCATGATGAGGAGCTCTTCGCCATCCATCTTGACCTCGGTGCCGGACCACTTCCCGAACAGGATGCGATCTCCGGCCTTCACGTCGAGGGCGACAAGTTCGCCCTTTTCGCTACGGGCGCCGGGGCCCACCGCGATGACTTCGCCCTGCATGGGCTTTTCTTTGGCGGTATCGGGAATGATGATCCCACCTTTGGTCTTTTGGTCTTCGTCGACACGACGGACCAGGATTCGGTCGTGCAGCGGCCGGAATTTCATCGTCCCAATCTCCGTACCTAATTCTGTTTATGCATCAATTGTTTGCTTGGTGTCAGACGACCTATCGAGGCCGCCGCGACGGCTATTAGCACTCGTAGTGGCTGAGTGCTAACAGAAGCGTCGTTCATTTAGAGTTTCGCCCCCCCATCCGTCAAGGGCCTAGCGCCGGGAAGGCCTCCGAATGGCCGCTGTCGGCGGCGGACTTGTCCGGGCCGGGCGGTTGTGGTTTATGCTCAAAAAACCCCGCCCGCGCTGATTTTTGGCGCTGCTGCCGTGTAGGACAAAGGAACCCTCGACGATGCAATGGATCGCATTTTCCGGTGCGCTGGTAATCGGCGCGGCCGTCTTCGTGACGCCGACCCTTGCTGCCGAACCGGCCGCCAAGCCCGATGTCGTCGTGGCGACGGTGAACGGCGCCAAGATCATGCGCTCCGAGGTCGATGAGGCGCAATCTCGCCTGCCCGAGGAATACCGCTCGTTCCCGCAGGAGGTCCTGTTCACGCTGCTTCTCAACAGCCTGATCGACACGCGCCTGAAGTCCGGCGAAGCGCGACGTCAGGGGCTGGAGAAGGATGCGGAGCATCTTCGCCAGATGGCCCGAATCGAGGATCAACTTCTCGAACGGCTGTTTTTGTCGCGGACCGTCGACGTCAAGATGACCGACGCCGCCCTGACGGCGCATCACGCCAAGATGGTGAAGGAAAAAGGCCCGGCCGGTGAAGAGGTGCGGGCTCGCCACATTCTCGTCGACACCGAAGCCGAGGCGAAAGAGATCATCGCCGCCTTGGGTCGCGGCACCGACTTTGCCGATCTGGCCCGCCAGCGCTCCAAGGACGGCGCGTCGCGCGCCGGCGGCGATCTGGGCTTCTTCACCAAAGACAAGATGGTCGGGCCGTTTGCCGACGCCGCCTTCGCGCTCGGCGTCAACCAGACCAGCAAAGAGCCGGTCCGGACGCAGTTCGGTTGGCACGTCATCCGCGTCGAAGAGCGCCGCGCCGCGCAGGCGTCCGGCGCCCAGGTGGAAGAGGAAGAAGTGCGCACCGATCTGCAGCGCCAACTCAGCACCGCGGTGGTCAACGAGCTTCGCGGCCGCGCCACCGTCGAGCGCTTAAACGCCGACGGAACGCCCGCCGCCAAGTAGCGTTCCGTCGTTCATCCGTGTCGCGAGGCCGGCAATTCGCCGGACCTTGCGGGGCGTTCCCTCCCGCTAGTCGTTCGAGTTTCCCATGCCGCCATTGTCGCCACTCGCTCCTGCACGCTTCCCCGACATGCCGTCCGTTGCCGGCGTTCAGCTCGCCGCCGCGGCCTGCGGTCTCCGCTACCGCGACCGGCCCGATGTCCTGTTCGTGGCCTTGCCCGCGACGACGTCGGTGGCCGGCGTCTTCACGCGCTCGCTCACGGCCTCGGCGGCGGTCGATTGGTGCCGCCGCGCCGTCAGCAGTGGTAAGGCGAGGGGCCTTGTCGTCAATTCTGGAAACGCCAACGCCTTCACTGGCAAGGCCGGCATGGCGTCGGTCGAACGCACCGTCGGCGCCGCCGCAAAACTTCTGAAAGCCGGTAAGCGCGAGATTTTCGTCGCCTCGACCGGCGTGATCGGCGAGCCGCTGCCCGATAAGAAGATCACCGATCGCTTGCCCGAAATGGGGCGGAGCTTCACGGCCGATGGCTGGCACGACGCGGCCCGCGCCATCGCCACGACCGACACGTTCCCCAAGGGCGCGACGCGGACCGCCAAGATCGGCGGCACGACCGTCACCATCAACGGCATCGCCAAAGGCTCGGGCATGATCGCGCCCGACATGGCGACGATGCTGGCGTTCGTCTTCACCGACGCCAAGTTGCCGCCGCCGGTGTTGCGGGCCTTGGTGGCGCGTTCGACAGACCTCTCGTTCAATTGCATGACCGTCGATGGCGACACCTCGACCAGCGACACGATGATTGCTTTCGCGACCGGCGCGGCGCGGCATGCACCGATCCGCAGCGCCAGGTCGCTGCTGCTTCGCGAATTCTGCAAAGCGTTCGACTCGCTGATGATCGATCTTGCCCAGCAGATCGTTCGCGACGGCGAGGGCGCGTCGAAGTTCGTGACCATCAACGTTACCGGCGCGGCCTCGAACCGTGCCGCCAAACGGATCGCGCTGACCATCGCCAACTCGCCGCTCGTCAAGACGGCCATCGCTGGCGCCGACGCCAACTGGGGCCGGATCGTCATGGCGGTCGGCAAGGCCGGCGAAAAAGCCGATCGCGATCGCTTGCGGGTGGCGATCGGCGGCGTCGCCGTGGCCGCCAAAGGCGCTGTGGTCGCTGGCTATGACGAAGCCCCGGTCACGGCGCACATGAAGGGCCGCGACATCGCGATCGATGTCGACGTCGGCGTCGGCAAAGGCCGCGCCACCGTCTGGACCTGCGATCTGACCGACGGCTACATCAAGATCAATGGCTCTTACCGGTCCTGATCCGGGCTGCGTCGACCGGTCGGCTCCGTCCCGGCGCCTACCGCTCGTCCTGGTGGCGGCCGTGGCGCTGGTCGATGCCGACGGTCGCGTCCTGGTCGCTGAACGCCCCACCGGCAAAGTCATGGCCGGGCTCTGGGAATTTCCGGGCGGCAAGGTCAACCCCGGCGAGACGCCCGAGGCGGCCCTGGTCCGCGAGCTGGCCGAAGAGCTCGGCATCGACGTCACCGAAAGTTGCTTGGCGCCGTTGTCGTTTGCGTCCCACGCTTATGCCGACTTTCACTTGGTGATGCCGCTGTTCGCCTGCCGCGTTTGGAAGGGCGCCATCGAGCCGCGCGAAGGGCAGGCGGTCCGCTGGGTCCGGCCCGAGCGTCTCGCCGATCTGCCGATGCCGCCCGCCGACCGCCCGTTGGTCGCGCTGATCCGCGATCTGCTCTAGTGTGATGCGATGAGCGACAATGTTGTCACGGCCTGCGTGCTTCTGATCGGCAACGAGTTGCTCTCGGGACGCACCCAAGACATCAACCTGGCGTTCCTCGCCAAGCGGCTCAACGCCCAAGGCATTCAAGTCAAGGAAGTGCGCATCATCGCCGACGAGGAAGCCGCCATCGTTGCCGCGGTCAACGAATGCCGCGCCACCTACGACTACGTCTTCACGACCGGCGGCATCGGCCCGACTCACGACGACATCACCTCGCCGTCGGTCGCCAAGGCCTTCGGCGTCGAACTGATCCGTCATCCCGAAGCGCTGCGCTTGATTACCGGCTACTACAAGCCCGGCGATCTGAACGACGCGCGGCTGCGCATGACCGAAGTTCCGAAAGGGGCGACGCTGATCAGCAATCCGGTCAGCCTGGCGCCGGGCTTTCAGATGGATAACGTCTTCGTGATGGCGGGCGTGCCGCGGATCATGCATGCGATGTTCGACGGCATCAAAGATCGTCTGGCCGGCGGTCGGCCGGTGGTGTCGCGGGCCATCGCCGCGTTCCTACCAGAAGGCCTGATCGCCAAAGGGCTCGGCGATCTGCAAGCGCGTTTCGACGACGTCGAGATCGGCAGCTATCCCTTCGCCCGCCATGGCCGCTTCGGCGCGACCCTGGTGTTGCGCTCGCCCGATGCCGCCCGTGTCGATCAGGCGGCGGACGCTCTCAAAGATTTCCTTCGAAGCCTCGGCGGTGAGCCGGTCGAGGAAGGGGAAAACGACGGCGGTTCAGCGTAAGATTAGCCGCTTCGTGATTCGCCGCCGTTGCCCGCTTGGCGGAACTGGCAGACGCGCAGGACTTAAAATCCTTTGCCCGAAAGGGCGTGTGAGTTCGAGTCTCACAGCGGGCACCATATTTTAATCGGGCGCTAACCCTTGGGGTCGAGCACGGGGTTTAGCTGTTCCTGCCGCCGCCTCTTTGGCGACGCTGCCGACCCTATAGT
>SHVU01000016.1 GCA_009691105.1 Rhodospirillales bacterium | reverse complement strand
ATCGGTTGCGACGCCGACGTGTCGTTCGAAGATGCGGGCGCCTTTCGCATAGGCGACGGCGACAGGAACGGTGTCATTCGGATCTTCGTGGGTCGACCATCCGATCGTGCGGCCCGGATAGCGCCGGATCAGGGAGTCGATCTGATGAAGTTGGCAATCCGCGTCCGGCGTCGGATAGATCGAAACGCAGTGCATGATCGCGAAGTCGACGCCCCGATGTTCGAAGAAGCTGACGAGATTGTCGATATCGGCAGTGGTCAAGCCACCGGTCGATGCGACGATCGGTAGTCCCGCGCCGGCGGCACGCTCCAAAAGTGGCCAGTCTTTAGCCGAGCAACTCGCGATCTTCAGGATGTCAAACCCGATGCGCTCGATGTAACCGACCGATGCTTCATCGAAGGGCGTGCACAACGTCAGCAAGCCGTTACGCCGAGCGTCCTCGGCGAGCCCTTGGAATGCATCCCACCCGAGTCGCGTCGACAGAAAGCGGCCGACATGTTTGTTCGAGCTCGTCTTGCGATGCTCGGGATGAACGAAGGTGTCGAGATCGCGGAACTGGAATTTTATGCCGGCCCGCACACCCCGTCGCCGTGCAACTTCGCCCATGTCGTGGATGATGCGGCGCCCATGATCGACGCTGCCCTGATGATTGTTGGCAAGGTCGAGCACGATCAGATCGGAAAAATCGAATGCCATATTAGCTCTCGCTGGACGTGCTGGGTCGGCGCATGAGCCCGGCGATCGTAACAACGGCCTTTCGGCGAGCCGACTCGTGAGCGGCAACAACTGTTCGAATGGTTTCAAGACCGTAAGCCAGGCTCAATGGCGAGGCGGCGGCGGTCTTATATCCGCCCGCGACTGCGGTCGCGATATGCGAAAGTTCTTCGATGAAATCGTCGGGTCGAGTTTTGGCGATTTTCTCGGTGGTCGCGTCTTGGCCGTGCTTTGCCCAAGTCACCGCGTCGAAGCCGGGTTCGTAGCCGCAGTGCCACTCGATGTAGCCCGTATCGCCTTGGATGCGAGCCCATTTTCGTGCTGGGGATGTAATGACATCCTGAATGGCTCGGCCGACCAAGCCCTTGTCAGTTCGGAACGTCATGGCCGCCATGCGATCGTATTCCGTGGCGCCATCGCGGACGTAGTCGAGCGTTGCGGAGACTTCAGCAACACGGCCGACGCCCGCGATGCGGGCGAAATGCTGCCAGAGATTCGTGGCATGAGAATGCTCACCCGACGCTCCTCCACCCCGGCGCCAATAGCCGAGGTACGTGTCTTCCGGTCCGCGTAGCCAGGGATGAGCCAGGAAGATGCCGCTCCAATGTTCGCGAAACTCGACATCGATTGTGTGGATGTGGCCAATTCCAGAGTCGGCTTTCAAGATGGTTTCAACTTTGCGACTTGCAGCTCCAACGGCGTGATCGTAGCCAACGAAGACAGGGATCTTCGCGGCTTCCGCGCGTGATACGAGGTCCGACACGCCGTCCATGGTCGGCTCACACAACGGTTTTTCGATCAGGATCGCTTTTGGTTTCGCGTCGAGCGCGTCGCGCGCGAGTGCGACGTGGCTGTCGGGAGGCGTCGCAATGCAGATCAAGTCGTAAGGATCGGCCGGTGCGTCAATCAGTGAGAAAAGCCGAATGGCGCTATCCCAAGCCCCATAGCGTGCGGGAAAGATTTCGTCGCGGGCGCGAGTTAGTGCGGCCGGGTCGACGTCGCAGATATCCACCGACCAACCCAGGCGCCGGGCGGCATGCGCGTGGTGTATCCCGGCCGAGCCGGAACCGATCACTTTTACGGTGCGAATGGCAACCCCAGAATTAATGATGCTGGACCTTCGACAGGCGCTGACGAAGCTCGACTTTAAGAGCCCAGAGAGAGCCGGACGATTTCAATACCCCATGCTTGCAAGTCGTGCAGGGCGCGGCCTTTGGACTAACGGAAACCATCGAGCGGCGCCACGTTGTCAAGGCCTCGGATCCATAGACGTCGAAAATGCTGGCACGACCATCGAGCCGACCAACCATGTATTTCCGTTGGGCCGGATCGTCCCCGCGCAAGTTGCAGCACGGCATCACGGCGCCGTCGAAGTCGATGGTCACATTCTGAAAAACGAACGTGCACGGCGACGTCCGTTGATAGTCGTTGTCGACCAGCGCCGCCATTGATTGGCCGCGATCATAGCCGACGGTCGCGAAATCCGTGGCCTGCGCAACGATCGCCATCGTCGGATGATCCAGCCGCCATCGCATCCGCCGCTCGTCACGATGTTCGAGCCGTGCCTCCAGGCCCGCATTGGCGGCGATCTTGCGAAGCTGATCGGCCGCGTGTTCTTGGTTCCAAGCGTAGCCTTTCGGGTAGACGCTGATCCGAAGCGTCGTTAGGCCAGCGGTTACCAAGGTGTCGAGCATGGCGCGGTTGAGATAATCGCCATTGCTGACGATATCGATCTCAGCGCGGGGCAACGCCTGGCGAGCTGTCGCAACGTAGTCGCCGATTGTGCGGCACGCCAAGGGTTCGCAATATCGCGCGAAGCGCACGACGCCGCGGTAATCGATTTCGGCAAGCTCGGCGATGGCCTTTCGATAATTCGCGAAGTTCATCGCCGGGTTTTCATCCGTCCGATCGAGAACGGCGTTCGGACAGAACGGACATTGCCGGTTGCAATAGGCATGCGGCTCGAATTCGACAAGTCGCACCGCCGATTTGAACAGGCGCTTCTTGGCATCACGCGTGCGCAGAGGGTCATGGACCAGATGACCGGCTTCGACTCCGTCGACGAAGCCCCGCCAATCACCCCGGTCGTCATAGATGCTACGAAGCTCGAAGAGTTGGGCGAGCACCGAGTCACGCCGGGCCTTGGAGATCGGAGCACGCCGCGCAAGCCGAAACGCGAAGGGTAGAAGTGCCGCGACCCAGCCGCGTCGGCGTGCCGGCGGTGGAGCCGCGTGCATCGTCTCGGACGTTACTATTGGGTGTGTTACCAAAGATTTCGGGAATTCAGTGTGAAGGCAAGCTACCGCAGTCAGGGTGAAAGCCAGGGAATACAAACCCCGGCAGCCTACGGAACCCCCCGTTCTAGAGAGTGTTCATGAACAGAACACGCCTTGTCAAGGCGCCCGTTCATGAGTTGAACGCTATCAAGTTTGGAAATTTCGATACGACAGAAAATGGGTAATAATACCTATATCGAATTAACCTATTGTCATCCTAACAACGTCGGCCATTCGGTGGCGGGCCGCCCATCCGAGCTTGCGGCGGGCCTTTTCTGGATTTCCGGTGCTGCGGGCAATATCGACAGGGCGGAAAAGGCTCGGATCGCTTTCGACGTGATCGCGCCAATCGAGGCTGAAACTGCTGAATGCGGCAGCCACGAAATCTTCGAGGCGACGGCTCTCACCGGTGGCGAGGACGTAGTCCTCCGGCGATTCGGCCTGAAGCATCCGCCACATTGCATCGACATATTCGGGGGCCCAGCCCCAGTCGCGTTCGATATCGAGGCGGCCGAGCGCCAGTTTGCCAGGGGTGCCGGCGGCGATGCGGCGTGCCGCGTCGATGATTTTACGGGTGACGAAGCTGGCCGGCCGCAACGGCGATTCGTGATTGAAGACGATGCCCGAGCACGCAAAGAGCCCATATGCATCGCGAAATGACGCAATTTCCCAAAACGCGGCTGTCTTCGCCGCGGCGTAAGGACTGACGGGCCGGAACGGCGTCGTTTCAGTCGCGGGCGTCGGTCCGGTGTCGCCGAAGCATTCCGACGACGCGGCGTTGTAAAATCGGATCGTTGGATCGGCGCGACGCACGCCCTCGAGAAGCCCCAGTGTCCCGAGGGTGATCGCCCCATAGCTATCGCGCGGCTCGGCAAAGGATCGGCCGACGGATGACGGCCCCGCCAAGTTGTAGATCTCGGTCGGTGTGACCTGCTTGAACAATCCGGCCGCAGCATCCGCATCGCCGAGATCCAGCCGATGCAGTTTGACTCGATCGGCAATATTCAGTGTGACGAGATTGGCGGGGGGCGACGTCGGCGCTTGGCGCGTCGTCCCGTGAACGTCGTAGCCTTTATCAAGCAAGAACTGCGCAAGATACGGACCGACCTGTCCCGAAATTCCGACGATCAGGGCGATGCGCCGCGCCGCCACGGACTAGGACGCGGCTGTCTTGGCGGCGACGTTGGCGACGAACCAGTCGTAGGCGACCTTCAAACCATCGGCGAGAGACGTGGTCGCCCGCCATCCCATGGCGTTGATCCGCGCCGAATCGAGAAGCTTGCGCGGAGGGCCGTCGGGCCGGCTGGCATTGAAAGCGAGCGTGCCGCGATAGCCGACGACGCGGGCAACGGTTTCGGCGAGCTCGCGAATGGTGACTTCCTCGCCCGAGCCGACATTGACATGTTCGGCGCCGGAATAGCGCGTCATCAGGAAGACCAGCGCGTCGGCAAGATCGTCGACGAAGAGAAATTCGCGCTTCGGCGTGCCGCTTCCCCAAATTTCCAGACGGTTCAGATTGGCGGTCTTCGCGTGATGCGCCTTCATCAAGAGCGCCGGAATAACGTGGCTGGCTTCGAGGTCGAACTTATCATTCGGGCCGTACAGGTTCGTCGGCTGGGCGGCGATAAAATCGCAGCCGTACTGCTCGCGATAGGCCTGACAGGCCTTGATGCCGGCGATCTTGGCGATGGCGTACCACTGGTTGGTGGGCTCCAGCGGCCCGGTCAGGAGCGCCGCTTCGGTCATCGGTTGCTCGGCGAGGCGCGGATAAATGCACGAAGAGCCGAGCAGCATCAGCTTCTCGACCTTCTGCTCCATGGCCGCATGCACGACATTCGATTCGATCATCAGGTTGTCGTAGATGAACTCGGCCGGGCGGCTGGAATTGGCATGAATGCCGCCAACCATGGCCGCGGCGACGATGACCGCCTGTGGCCGATGGGCGCGCACCCAAGCTTCGACGTCGGCCTGGCGACGCAGGTCGAGTTCGGCCTTTGTGGCGGTCAGGATTTCGCAGTTTTCGCGTTTCAACCGGCGAACCAGAGCCGCTCCGACCATGCCGCGATGGCCGGCGACCCACAGCCGCTTCCCGGCCAAGCGATAGGGACTAGTCGTCGACATTGTCCCGGCCATGTTCCATTGCCGCGAGGTCGGCTTGGACCATGTCGCGGACGAGCTCGTCGAAAGATGTCCGATGCTTCCAGCCCAGTATCTTCTGGGCCTTGCTCGGATCGCCGATCAGGCGATCGATTTCCGTCGGACGGAAATAGCGGGGGTCGACCTCGACCCGCACCGCTCCGCTCCCGACCTCGATTCCTTTTTCCTCGACGCCCTGGCCTCGCCATTCGATGGTGCGGCCGATTTCTTTGAAGGCGCGTTCGACGAAGTTCCGGACCGAATACGACCGGCCCGTCGCCAAAACGTAATCGTCGGGCTTCGGCTGCTGCAGGATCAGCCACATGCCCTCAACGTAGTCCCGGGCGTGGCCCCAATCGCGCTCGGCATCCAAATTGCCGAGAAACAGCTTTTCGTCGAGGCCGCGGGCAATGGCGGCGACACCACGCGAAATCTTACGGGTGACGAAGGTTTCGCCTCGCAGCGGGCTTTCGTGATTGAAGAGAATGCCGTTGGAGGCGTGAAGCTTATAGGCCTCGCGATAGTTGGTGGTGATCCAATAGCCGTACAGCTTGGCGACGCCATAAGGGCTGCGCGGACGGAAGGGCGTGGTCTCGCGCTGCGGCACTTCGGGGGAGTTGCCGAAGAGCTCCGATGTCGACGCCTGATAGAATCGAACCCGCTCTTCGAGCTTCAGGATGCGAACCGATTCGAGAAGGCGAAGCGTCCCGAGAGCGTCGGCGTTGGCGGTGTACTCGGGCGTCTCGAAGCTGACCTGAACGTGGCTTTGGGCCGCAAGGTTATAGATCTCGGTCGGCTGGCATTCCTGGACCAGGCGAATCAAGTTGGTCGCATCGGTCATGTCGCCAAAGTGCAGGAAGAACTTCACGTTCGTCCGGTGCGAGTCTTGATACAGATGGTCCAACCGACCGGTGTTGAACGACGACGAGCGCCGTTTGACGCCGTGGACGACGTATCCTTTGTTGAGCAGGAACTCGGCCAAATAGGCTCCGTCCTGGCCCGTGACACCGGTGATAAGAGCGATTTTTTCGGGCATCGGAAAAGCCTTGCCGCTTCATGGAAAGCGCGGCGGCACAATACGGCCGCGGCGGGAGCGTGAAAAGCGCCGATTTTCGCGGCGTGGGGACGTGGGCTAACGGACCGTTTTCTGGACCGTGGCGATCACGCGCTCGACGTCAGCATCGCTCATCCCGGGAAAGAGCGGGATCGTCAGCGCGCCGGCATAAAACGCCTCCGCCACGGGGAAGTCGCCGCGCTTATAGCCGAAGGCTTGGCGGTAATAGGGCTGCAGGTGCAGCGGAATGTAATGGACGTTGACCTCAATCCCTTGGGCACGCAGTTCGTCGAACGCCTGGCGCCGGCTCTTCTTCATCGCGTGGAGGCGAAGCTTCAACACATAGAGGTGCCAGGCGTTGGTTCGATCCGTCTCTTGGTGCGGCACGACTATATGGGGCGAGTTGCCGAAGGCTTCGTCATAGTGGGCGGCAATGGCCCGTCGCCGGGCGAGAAAGCGATCAAGCTTCTTGATCTGGCTCAGGCCCAGCGCGGACTGAATGTCGGTGATCCGGTAGTTGAAGCCGAGCTCCTGCATCTCGTAGTACCACGCCGGCGGTTCGGCCGCGCCGACCGCGTCGGCCGGCTCGACGACGCCCGCCGATCCGAGTCGCGCCGCGTCGCGGGTGATGCCATGGGTACGGAACAACCGCATCCGCGCCGCTAAGCCGTCGTCGTCGGTCAGCGTCATTCCGCCTTCGCCCAAGGCGATGTGCTTCACGGCGTGGAAGGACAAAGCGGAAATCCGGCCCAGCGATCCGGCGGCGCGGCCCTTGTAGGTCGCGCCCAAGGAATGGGCCGCATCGACGATGACGGGAATGCCCCGCGCGTCGGCGATGCGGTTGATCTCATCCATGTCGCAAGGCTGCCCCGTGAAGTCGACCGTGACGATCGCCTTCGTCTTGGGCGTGATCGCCGCCGCGAGCTTCGCAGGATCGAGACAATAGGTGTCGGGGCGGATGTCGGCGAAACGCACCGTCGCGCCCAGATAGAGGCCGGCGTTACCGCTTGCCGCGAAGGTGATCGGCGTCGTGACGATCTCGTCGCCTGGTCCGATACCGACGGCCTCGCAAGCGCAATGAAGCGCCGCAGTGCCGGTGGCCACCGCGACGGCATGTTTGACGCCGAGCCGGGCTGCGACCGCGGTCTCGAAGGCGGCGACCGTCGGGCCCTGGGTCAGCCAGTCGCCGCGCAAGGCTTGGGCGACGGCGGCGACGTCGTCGTCGTCGATCGATTGGCGAGCGTAGGGAATCGGCTGATCGGCCATGATAACTTCGGACAATAAGCCGCCACGATTCTCAGGGGAAGGCCGGTGGGGCCTCCCTTGGATTCAGGGCAAAAAACGCCCATAAGGTCGGGTTCATGTCGGCCAGTCTCGCCACGAAGCGCTGGGCGCGTTGGGGAATCGTCCGAGGTTTTGCCGCGCTCCACGCGGCGAGGCTCTATCGGCCGACCGCGACGCCGGTGGCGTTTGTTCACGAACACGCCGATTGGCAGGCGCGCCGTACCGCCGAATACTATGTAGACGGCTTGGCGCTTCGGCATCCCGGTCTCGCCACCGCGATCGATCGACCCTGGGGTCTTTTCGATTGTGTCGTCCATTTCAGCTCACAGTTCCATTGGCAGAACTGGGCGGCGGCGCTCCCCCACAACAATCGCTATGTCGTCAGCTACTTTCATGGCAAGCCGGAGGATGGGCCAGAGATGGCCCGCCATGTCGATTTCGTGCTTGCCAATCATGCCAGGATCGATCGGATTGTTACGGCGGCGGGACTTGTCGAGCGCCGCCTTCGCGCTTGGGGCCTGCCGGCCGACAAGCTGCGCATCGTGCCGTTGGGCGTCGACGATTCCCTGTTCCGTCCGCCGAGTCCAGACGAGCGGCGTGCGGCACGACTGGCCCTCGGAATCCCCGAAGGCGCGGTGGTCGTCGGCTCGTTTCAGAAAGATGGCGTCGGCTGGGGCGAGGGGACTGAACCAAAACTGGTCAAGGGGCCGGACGTCTTCGTGCAGGCGTTGCGACTGCTGAAGCAGGATTTCCCGGTATTCGCCTTTCTCACCGGTCCGGCCCGGGGTTACGTGAAGCAGGGCTTGGATCAAGCCGGCATCGCGCACCGCCACTTGTTCTTGGAGAACCACAGCGACGTGGCGCGATGCTATCGAGCCCTCGATCTCTATTTCGTCACCTCGCGCGAAGAAGGTGGTCCTCAAGCTTTGCTGGAAAGCCTCGCCAGCGCCGTGCCGGTCGTCTCGACGCGGGTCGGCATGGCCGAGGATGTGATCCTAGATGGTGAGAACGGCGCCCTGGTGGACGTCGGCGATGCTGCCAGCGTGGCCCGCCGCGCCGCGGAAATTCTGTCACGACCCGAAATGGCGACGACGTGGCGTCACGCCGGTCGCGCCACGGCCGAACGCTATCGATGGTCGATCGTCGCCGACATGCTGTACGACCAAGTCTACAAGGATTTGCTCTCGTGACTGAACAGCGGTTTCGCGATCCGACCGGGAAGCGATTGGTCCGCGGTCTTTATCGCGTCGGCCTCGATCTTCAGGCGCGCGCGAATATCGCAGCGGTTCGACGCGACGGTGTGCCGCGCGTCTACTATGGCGGAGCCCGGGCCGGCGATCGGGGTGGCCCGCTCGTCAAAGTCGCCAAGCTGGCGCAAGCGTTTCCCGAACAGCGCTGGGGCTACAATCTGCTCTATGCCCTTAGCAATGCGCCCTATCTCTCGGCGGCGACCCTCGCTCGCATCAAGGGGCGAGGCGTTGCAGTGGTTGCCAATCAGAACGGCGTCTTCTTTCCGGCATGGTATGGCGGCGACTGCGCCGCCGAGAACCAGTGGATGAGCGCCGCCCATGATCTAGCCGACCATGTGTTCTATCAAAGCGAGTTCTGCCGGCGTTCGGCCGAACAGTTTCTCGGTCGGCGAACGGGGCCGAGCGAAGTTCTCCACAACGCCGTTGATTGCCGACGGTTTGTGCCGGCCGGCGATCGGGATCGGCGGGATGGCGAATTTATATTTCTAGTGGCGGGCAAGATCGGCGCGCACCAATCCTATCGTGTCACCGTGCCGATCGAGGCCTTGGCCTTTGTTCGGCGGCAGGGCCTCGTGGCTCGCCTCCGGATTGCCGGATCTCTTGAGCCGACGGCTCGTGCCGAGGCCATGGCTGTTGCCGCTCGGAACGGGGTCGGTAGCGCCGTCGCGTTCGACGGGCCCTATGCGCAGACGACCGCCCCGACCGTGTTCTCAAGTGCCGACGCCTTCGTCACCGTCACCCATAACGACTCGTGCCCGTCCGCGGTGATCGAGGCGATGGCTTCCGGACTTCCCGTGGTCTACGCGAAAAGTGGCGGCGTTCCAGAGCTTGTCGGCGATGCCGGGGTTGCGGTCAAAACCGGCGAAAGCTGGATCCGCCCGATGATTCCATCCGTCCATGCCGTGGCCGATGCCATGCAGCGCGTGGCGGCGCAGCGCGACACCTTGGGTGCCGTGGCGCGGGCCCGTGCCGTCGAGCGCTTCGATCTTCCGCTGTGGATCGAGCGTCATCGCCGCGTGTTCGAGTCGTTGATCGGGGGCAACCGTGGCTGATACCCCCACGGTTAGCGTCGTCATCCCTTGCTACAACGGCGGTGCCGATCTTCCGGGTGCGATCGAGTCCATCGAGGCGCAAACCTTTAGCGAGGGTGGTGTCGAGATCGTCGTCGTCGACGACGGGTCCGACGATCCGGAAACCTTGCGGGTGCTCGCCGGCCTTGAAGGGCGCGTTCGTCTCGTCACGCAGCCCAACCGTGGCTTGCCGGCGGCTCGCAACGCCGGGATGCGCGCCGCCCAGGGAGCGTTTTTCCTGCCGCTCGATTGTGACGACCGTTTGGAGCCGCGCTTCATCGAGGCGACCTTCGATGCTCTCGATGTCCGGCCTGGTTGTGCCTTTGCCTTCACGCATATGAAGCTCGCCGGCGAGCGCCAAGGGGCACTGCGCCGGACCTACAATCCGTTCGTGCAGCGGTTTTTGAACCAGATCCCTTACGCCATGCTGATGCGCCGCGCCGTCTGGGAGGAAACCGGCGGCTACGACGAGACCATGCGGGACGGTTACGAAGACTGGGAGTTCAATATCCGCGTCAGCAACCGTGAACTCGTGGGTATCGTCGTGGCCGAGCCGCTGTTTCGCTATACGGTTCGGGCCGGTGGCATGCTCGAAGGGCACTCCAGCCCACGCCATGCCCAGCTTTGGGCCGAAATCCAGCGCCGTCATCCCGATCTGTACCGATTCTCCGCCTTGATCTCCGGCTGGTTGCGATTTCGTCTGCGGCCATCGCCCTATCCAGAGTTCATGTTGATCGGACTGCTCATGGCCCATCGGTGGATGGCGCCGGCCAAGTTCAATCGGTTGTTCGCCCGATTGCGGCGCTATTCGGGGTCGGCCCGCGCCGATCGTCGAGTTCGCGTCTGATATGTGCGGGATCGCCGGTTTCATTGATTTGCGCCGCGCCACGACTGCGGCGGCACTCGCCGCCACCGCCGAAGCCATGGCCGACCGACTGCGCCATCGCGGCCCGGACGACTCGGGCACCTGGGTTGATGCCGCGACGGGAGTGGCGCTGGCCAACCGTCGTCTCGCAGTTCGCGATCTGTCGCCGGCTGGTCACCAGCCGATGACGTCGGCCGATGGGCGCTACGTTCTGACCTATAACGGCGAGATCTATGACGCTGACGAGCGCCGCGCCGAACTCCTGGCGCTCGGTGCTCGGTTTCGTGGCACGTCGGACACCGAAGTCTTGCTCAATGCCTGCATGGCCTGGGGCGCGGAAGCTGCTGTGCGCCGCCTGAACGGAATGTTCGCCTTCGCCTTGTGGGACACGGTCGAACGTCGCCTGACCATGGGACGCGATCGTCTCGGGATCAAGCCGCTCTATTGGCTACGGACCGACACGCTGTTTGCGTTCGCGTCCGAGATCACGGCTCTGCGCGCCCATCCCGGATGGTCAGCCACGATCGACCCCGATGCGCTCGCGGCTTTCGCGCGACTCTCGTATGTGCCGCAGCCTCTCGCCATCTATCGCGGGGTCCGTAAGCTCGCGCCCGGAACAGTGTTGGTGTTGTCGCCAGATACTCCGCCTCGGATCACGCGCTACTGGGATATGGCCGATGTGGCTCGCCAAGAGCGCCTAGCGCTGTCGGCCGAGGACGCGGCGTTTCAGCTTGAGGCTCTATTGCGACGGTCGGTTCGCCGACACCTCATCTCCGATGTGCCGGTCGGAGTGTTTCTGTCGGGAGGCATCGACTCCTCGACCGTCGCTGCCTTGATGCAGGCCGAGCAATCGCGACCCATCAAAACCTTCACGGTCGGATTTGCCGAGGCCGGCTTCGACGAAGCCGCCCAGGCGCGGCGAATTGCCACCGCGCTGGGCACGGATCACCGCGAGATCCGTTTGGATCCGCGAGAGGCCTTGGCGCTCGTTCCGAGCATCGCCGGTCTCTTCGACGAACCCTTCGCCGATTCCTCGCAGATCCCGACGCTGCTGGTGTCGCAGGCGGCCCGCGCCGACGTCACGGTGGCGCTGTCCGGCGATGGCGGTGACGAAGTGTTCGGTGGCTACAACCGATATCTCTGGGCCGCAGGTCTTGGCCGGAGAATGAATGCGCTGCCACTTGGACTCCGCCGTTTCGCGGCGCGTGTTCTCGACAACGCCGTGCCCGTCCTATGGGCTAAGGCTCTCCGTCCGATCGTTCCCCAGGCCGACGAGAAGGTCCGGAAGATCGCGGCCATCCTGGCCCTGGACGATCCGGATCGCATCTATGACCGGCTGACCGAAACCGGCGACGCGACGATCGTTCCAAACGGGCGCGCGCCGGAACTTGCCGACGCGCCGCACCTCGCCGATGCCGTCGAGCGCATGCAGTATCGCGACTCGATCAGCTACTTGCCGGACGACATTCTGACCAAGGTCGATCGCACCAGCATGGCGGTGAGCCTCGAGGTTCGGGTGCCGCTCCTTGATCACGACGTCGTGGAATTCGCGTGGCGGTTACCGCGAGAGCTCAAAGTCGCGAATGGCGTCGGCAAGCGCGTCCTTCGTACGGTCCTGGAGCGCTATGTTCCGGCCCACCTATTTGCCGGTCGACCGAAGCAGGGCTTCGCCGTTCCGCTTGGCAGCTGGCTTCGCGGGCCGCTCCGCGATTTCGCCGAAACGCATCTATCCGAGGGGGCGCTTTCCAGATCGGGAATGTTCGATGTCGCAACGATCCGGGGATGGTGGGATGACCACCGCGTTGGTCGTCGGGATCGCCATCACGCTTTGTGGAGCGTGATCGTCTTCAACGCCTGGCGCGAAGCCGAGGCGCTCAGGTCAGCGATGACGCCGAGGGCTTCGGGGTTAGCGTCACCATGAGGAGCTCTTCGTAGACCTTCATCGTCTCGTGAATGATCAGGTTCTGGTGGAAGCTCGTCTCGATCATCTCCCGGCTATGCGCTCCCATGCGCTCCCGAAGCGCTTTGTCGTTCAACAACGCCTCGATCGCTTGGGCGAGGGCGAGGGGATCTTGCAACGGAACTAAAAAGCCGTTCTTGCCGTTTTGAACGATCTCGCGGCATCCCGGCACGTCGGTCGCGACGATGGGTCGGCCGGACGCCGCCGCTTCCAAGAGGGATTTCGGCAAGCCCTCGCGATAGGACGGCAGAATGGCGATATGCGCGTAGCGCCAGATCTCCGCCACGTCGTCGCGATAGCCCAACCATTGGATCAGGCCATCGTCGTGCCATTCACACAATTGGTCGGCTGAGATCGACGTCGGATTGTCGGGATCGGGCATGCCGATCAGGATGGTCCTCATGCTATAGCCACGTTCATGCAGGATACGCGTCGCCTCAACGACGTCTTCGACTCCTTTGTTCTTCAGCATCCGCGACACGAAGGCGACGGTCATAATTCCGATCGGATCGGGAAGCTTCTTGAAGATGGAAAGGTCGACGCCGGAGCCTCGGATCATACGCGTCGTCGCGTCGCGGAGCATTCCGGCTTGGCGGAGCGTACTCAGATCGTCCGGGTTCTGAACGATGGTGCGGCCACGGATCTGGGTGAGAACCAGGCGCCAGAAGAAGCGGACCACGGGTTGCAACGTCCGGCTCATCCAATGGCCGGAGGTAAAGACGAATCCGAGGCCCGTCAGCACATTGACGACAGCGACTTTTGAGATGAAGAGGGCCGCGATCGAGCCGTACAGGCTCGGCTTTAGGCCGACGTGATGGACAATGTCAGGGCGTTCGCGGCGATAGATGCGGATCAGATTGACGATCGATCTAAGCTCGTACATGATCGACAGCCGGCTGCGTGTAAGCAGGAACGGCAGGATCCGGAACCCCTCGTTGTTAATGATATCGCCATGATCGCGAATACGCGTCACGACTGTTACCGACAAACCGGCATCGCGCATGGCCCGTGCCAGGCCGAGCCGGTGCGAGACGAAATACCAGTCTTCGGTAACGAGATAGAGGATATGGGGGTTGTCGTGCATGTCCCGATAGGCCGCCGCTCGCTTCTCCAATGCGGAAACGGGTTGACCCTAACATGAGCCTTCCGTTGCGAACAGACGCCGGTCCCGCAACCCGTCCGCCGGTCCGGATCCTGATCAACGCCTTGCACGCGTTGAGCGGCGGTGGCATCACGTATCTTCATCATATGTTGCCGGATCTGGCCGCCGACGCCGACCTGGAGCTGCATCTGGCGATTCACGAAAGCCAGCGCCCGCTGTTACCGGCAATCGATTCGCGAATCCGCGTCCATGCCTTCGCCTTTCCCAATGGCTTCTACCGTCGTCTCGTCTGGGAGCAGGTGACGTTGCCCAGCATCGCGCGCCGTTTGGGGATCGAGGTCACGTTCTCGCCAGCGAATTTCGGCCCCTTGCTCGCGCCCCGTTCGGTCCTGCTGCTTCGCAACGCCTTGGCGGTGGGGCGGGAGGAGAAGCGCTGGGGCAAGCGCCTCTACTGGGCGGGACTGACGATCGCGACGCGGCTGTCGTTGTGGCGGTGTCGTCGGGCGATCGCCGTTTCCGACTATGCGCGGCGCGCTTTGGCCGGGCCGTCCGATCCACGGGTCGCGGTGATCCACCACGGCGTCAGCGATATCTTCTCTCCATCCAAGACTGGCCGGCGCGAAGGCTTTCTTCTGGCTGTCTCGGACCTCTACGTGCAGAAAAATCTGCACGGGCTGTTGGCTGCCGTTGCCAAAGCCCGGCATGACAATCCCGATCTCACCCTCAAAATCGCCGGCCGGGCCGTCGATCCAGACTGCGCGCGCCAACTGGAACGCGACGTCGCCGCGCTCGGGCTCGGCGCCCATGTCGAGTTTCTCGGCCATTGCTCGGCCGCGGACCTTGCTGACCTGTATCGGCGCTGCGGCCTATTCGTGTTTCCGTCCCTGGTCGAGACCTTCGGCCACCCGTTGGTCGAAGCTATGGCGTCCGGCGCGCCAATCATCGCGTCGCGCACGACGGCAATGCCGGAGATCGTCGGCGACGCGGCGCTCTTGGTCGATCCGTACAATCCGGACGACATTGCTGCGGCGATTGTCATGGCGCTTCGCGACGACGCCTTGCGCCGGAACTTGAGCAAGAAGGCTTTGGCGCGAGCCCGATCGTATTCCTGGGCAGAGTGCGCGCGCCGCACCGCGGCCGTTCTTAAGAGTTGCCGGGACGCTGGCTAGGCGTGTTTCGGTGGCGTATCCCGCCACGTGCCGCGCGTGTCGATCACGACCTTCTCGGCCAAGCGGGATCGATCGATGGACCGGAAGGCCAGATGGTCGACCAGCAAGACGACGATATCGGCTTGGTCCAGAGCGGCGTCCAATTCGACTTGTTGGAGGCGCGGCACGCCGACGAGTTCGGGCGGCATGCGCTGGGTATGCGGTTCCACCACTAGGATTTCGCCGACGGCCTTCTCGGCGAGAAGCCGCACGATCTTGACCGCCGGACTTTCGCGCATGTCGTCGATGTCGGCTTTGTAGGCCAGTCCCAGGCAGGCGATGCGCGGCCGGCTCAGACGGGCCGCGGCCGCCGCGACCTTGGCGACGACGTCCAAAGGACGGGCATCGTTCACTTGGCGGGCGGCGCGAATCAACGCGGTCTCGGCCGGTGCGGAATCGACGATGAACCATGGATCGACGGCGATGCAATGTCCGCCGACGCCTGGTCCGGGCTTCAAGATGTCGACCCGCGGATGGCGATTGGCGAGGGACAGCAGCTGCCAGACATCGACGCCGAGGCGGTCGCAGACCCGCGCCATCTCGTTGGCGAAGGCGATGTTGACGTCGCGGTATGAGTTCTCGGCGAGCTTGACGAGTTCTGCGGTCCGGGCATCGGTCAGGTAGCACTCGCCCTTGACGAAGCGGCGGTAGAGCCCAGCGGCCCGTTCGGCGCTGGCAGTGTCGAGACCACCGATGACGCGATCGTTCTCGACGAGTTCGAGCAGGATACGCCCAGGCAAGACGCGCTCCGGGCTGTAGGCGATGTAGATGTAGGCGGCTCGGCGCCCGGCCGGCGGAAAGGCGAGTTCCGGGCGCGCCGCTTTCAACCAGCTGGCCACGGCTTCGGTTGTGCCGACCGGCGACGTCGATTCGATGATGACGAGATCGCCTGCCTTTAGGACCGGCGCGATCGAATCGGTCGCGGCGCGGACATGCGCCAGGTCCGGCTTGTGGCCGGCGTCGAGGGGCGTGGGGACCGCGATGATGAACGCGTCCGCCGGTGCCGGCCGCGCCGCCACCTTGAGGCGTCCGGTTGCAACGGCGGCGTTCACTAAAATGTCGAGGTCGGGTTCGACGATGGGAACTTTGCCCTGATTGATCAGGGTTACGGTTTGCTCGTTGATATCGACGCCGAGAACCGACAGTCCGCGGCTCGCCAAAACCGCCGCCATCGGCAGGCCAACGTACCCAAGGCCGAGAACACAGACCGTCTTAATGTCGGGCTTCACGACGGATCTCCTCGACGATGCGTTGACTGGCGCGGCCGTCGCCGAACGGATTGTGAGCCCGCGCCATGGACCGGTACGCCGCCGCATCATCGAGAAGGCGCGTGCTCGCGTCCACGATGGTCGCGGTGTCGGTACCGACGAGTTGCGCTGTTCCCGCCTCGATCGCTTCGGGGCGTTCGGTAACGGCGCGGGTCACCAGAACCGGCTTGCCGAGGGACGGCGCCTCTTCCTGGATGCCGCCCGAGTCCGTCACGATGAAGTGGGCCTGGGTCATGAGAAAGATGGTCGCCAGATAGTCCAGGGGTTCGATCAAGCGGATCGCCGGGACAGTACCAAGCAGGCGTCCGATCGGACCGGTAACGTTGGGATTGGGATGCACGGGATAGACGATATCGACGTCGCCGCGGGCCGCAAGCTGCGTGAGGGCCTCGGCAATGGCGGCAATCCCCGGACCGAAGCTTTCGCGCCGGTGGCCGGTCACCAGGATCAAGCGCCGTGTTGGATCGAGGAATGGAAAGCGTCCGGCGAGACGGTCTCGCAGCGCGCTATCACGGGCGAGGCCATCGCGGGTCGCAAGTAGCGCGTCGACCCCGGTGTTGCCGGTCACGAAGACCGCGGCTTCGGGTGCGCCTTCGCTGAGCAAGTTGCGTTTGGCGCGCTCGGTCGGCGCGAAATACAAATCGGCGATCTTATCGGTGAGCGTCCGGTTCATTTCCTCGGGCCATGGCGCACGCATGTCGCCGGATCGCAAGCCGGCCTCCACATGGCCAACGCGAACGCCTTGGTAGAAACAGGCGAGGGCCGCGGCCAACGTCGTCGTCGTGTCGCCCTGGACCAGGACGCGGTCAGGGCGAAACGCCGCCAGCACCGGCGTCAGCTTGGCGAGGACGGCAGCGGTGACATGGTCGAGGCCTTGGTTCTGGGCCATGACGTCGAGATCGTAGTCTGGAACGATCCGAAAGAACTCCAGGACCTGATCGAGCATCGCGCGGTGCTGACCGGTGACGCAGACGCGCGATTCGAGTCCGTCGACGCCGGCCAACGCTTGGATCACGGGGGCCATTTTGATGGCCTCCGGGCGTGTCCCGAAGATCGACAGAATGCGCATCAGCGTCGGGTCCTTGAGGGTTCGAGTGCATATCGCGCCCATCCGGCCGGCGCAAGGAATCCCTGCCCAGGGCCGGCCATCTGGAATGGGGCCGCGGCCTCCTGATAGGGTGTCGATCCAGCGAGGGCAGGGGATTTAGCCGTGATGCGATGGGCTTTTGTGGCGGCGGTCGTCGTGGCGACCGCGATCAGTGCGGGGGTGGCGTCGGGAGCGGAACCGGCCTTTGTCGGACTGCAAGTCCAAGGCCTGAACGAGCGCGCCGCTCAAGCGCTTGGTCTCGATCGCAAGGACGGCGCCGTTGTCTTCAATGTGGCCGTCGGCAGTCCTGCCGCCGCTGCGGGCTTCGAGCGCGGCGATGTCGTGCTGACGGTCGCCGGCAGGCCGGTCGCGTCGTTCGAGTCGTTGTTGTCGACCATCGGCGGCCTGAGCGCCGGCGACAAAGTTACGGTCACCGTCTTGCGGCGCGGCGCGACCGTTTCACTGTCTCTGGAGACGAAGCCGTGGCCGCATGGTTGGCGGGTGACTCGCGACTCGGTGGCGCCGATTCCGGGGCTTGGCATCACCATTGCGGCGGCAACGCCGAAAGTGCGCGAAGCGTTCGCGCTGCGCTGGGGCATGACCGGAGTCGTGGTCACGCTTACCGATGTCGCGCAGATGAAGTTTCGCGATCTCCAGCGCGGCGAAGTCATCGTCCAGGTCAATCAGGACGACGTCTGGATGCCGGAACAGATCGTCGACGCCTTCACCAAGGTGAAGGCAAACAAGCGCAAGGATCTGCTTCTGGTCGTCGAAGGCGCGAACGGCTTTCGCCTATCGCTGTTGCCCGTTCAATAACGCCGCGTCGGACGTTCAGCAGGCGGTGCGGTCGCGGCAAGCGGCCCGAGCGTCGGCGACCATCTTCTTGAACGTGGCGAGATCGGCAGCACCGGCGAACATGGTCTCGCCGATGATGAACGACGGGGTGCCGGATACTTGGAGCGCTTCGGCGTCCGCGTAGTTGCGACGCAACTGCGCTTCGATCTGCGGATCGGCCATCGCTTGGCGAAGGGCTTTGGCGTCATAGCCGCTTTCGGCGGCGATCTGGAAAATACGATCCTCGGTCAGGGAGCCACGAAGGCCCATCAGCGTGAAGTGAAAGGCGTTGTGCTTCTTGGGATCGGCCCGCCACGCCGCGATCGATACGCGGGCCGCGACCGCCGATCCCGGACCCAGGATCGGATATTCCTTGAGGACGAGCCGGACGCCGCTGTCGGCTTTCAAAAGCTCGCGCAATTCGGGCAGCACCTTTTTGCAGTAGGTGCAGGCGTAATCGAAATATTCGACGACGGTGACGTCGCCGGTCGGGTTGCCCGACACCGGGAGCCACGGATCGTTGGCGGCGCCGGCGCGGATCGATTTGATCGCGCTCTGGACGCGGGCCTTCTTGTCTTGCTCTTCCCGAGCTTGCACGGCCTGGATGGCCTCGACGACGACTTCGGGGTTGCGCTTGAGGAAATCCCGGATGACGCCTTCGACCGCGTCCCGTTGCGCCGGCGTAAGAGCCGTGCCCTCGGCTGCCGCTGTGTCGCGGAGCGCGAACACAATCAGAGCCGCGGCGAAAACGAAAAGGCCGATCCGTCCGATGAATGTTTTCATGGGATTATGATGGCGAAGACCTCGATCCGGCACAAGCCGTCCGGGCGGCGCACCGGTGCGTTTTAACGCGACAAGCGGATGCCGTAGAGATAGGCCGCCGCCGGTTGGTCCGCGGTCGCGGCCACGCCAATGTAGGTGATCCGCGCCAAGGCCACGTCGTCGTTGGGCCAAGCCTGGGCATAGAGCGCGGCGAGATCGATCGCTTCGTGGCGCCACGCTTCCAATCGCTCCGGGCCCCAGGCTCGGACGTAGCGGCGTACCCGGGTGCCGGCATCCGTGGGATCGAAGGCGTTGCGTCCCGGGGATTCGTCGCCCCAGGCGATGCGAAGTTCCCGATCGTGAAGCGGCAAAGTCGTCCCAAACCAATTTCGATTGGGAGGTCGTCGGTTCACGGCCGTCGCATCGCCACCGTTGAATCCGATGACGAGGCCGACAGGATGAAGGGGGCCTGGCGGCGGATCGAGAAGCCGCGACCAGCTCAAGTAGGGACTGACCACAAGCCGAATGTTGGTGACGCGCGCCAGAACGAACGGCTCGCCTCCGACGACGCGCAGGGCCGGGACGCCATCCTTGATCGCGACGTTGAGGCGCGTGCTGGGGGGATGACTGCCTTCGATCATCCAGTCGCGCGGTAAGACGCGCGTCGAGAAATCGAGGGCGTGACCCAGAACCTCGATCTGGCCTTCGGGTTCGATGGGCGCCGTTGGCGGCGCGAGGGCACAGCCCGCGCCCAGCAGGACCAAGACCATCACCCCGGCGCGCCGGGGTGCGCCACGGTCAATCCTTGAGCTCTTCCGCGGAACGAAGGACATCCTGCGCCTGGGTCCAGGCCGGCGAACCGCGCGGCAGCTCGCGTTCGGCGCGACCGCCGTAGAAGACAGCCTCGCGTTTCTGCCGGCGCAGCAACGCTTCTTCGGCCATGGCCAGCGAACTCAGTCCGGTTTGTCCGTCCCGTCCGTAGGCGATGGCGAGCTGACGCCAGACGAAAGGACTCTCGCGGTTGACGACGACCGCGGCGCGCAAATTCTGGATGGCGGCATCGAGTTGCTGCGGATCTTGCGATTCGATCTGGGCGCGGGCCAGCCCAACGCGCAGCAGATAAGCCTCGGGATGCAGGCGGACGGACTCTTCGTAGGGAGCGATCGCGTCGGCGACCCGTCCGTTCTCGAACAGCATCTGGCCTTTGAGCTCGTAGAAATACGCGTCCTGGGGTCGATCGGCGATGAGGCTGTCGATCATGGTCAGAGCTTGGTCGAGCTGCGGAATGCGGAACAGCGCAATAGCGCGGGCGTAACGTGCCGGGATGCTGGTGTCGGATTCCTTGTACTCGGCGAGGGTCCGCGTCGGTGGATTGAAGAAGGCTTCGAGCTTGGCCTTCATGCGCAGATACTGCTCGACGATGTTCGTTTGGGTCGGGGTGTTCGCGAATTTGGACTTTTCAACGTGCAGGCGCACCGTCCGGATACGTTCGATGGCGAGCGGGTGGGTTCGGGCATAGGACGCCTGGCGATTGGGGCTCAGGATCTCCTGATCGCCCAAGGTCTCGAGAATCTCGAGAAAGCCGGTGGCCGATTGGCCGGTCGCTTCGAGAAACTTCATAGCGGCCTGGTCGGCGGACGATTCTTGGGTGCGGCTGTATTGCAGAAGCCCCCGCAGACCCAATTGCTGGCCGCCGGAGATGATCGCGGCGCCGACATCCACACGCCCGGAGGCTACGGCTGCGGCCGCGCCTAGCACCATCGTGATGATGGTTTGGGTCGTCGCGTCGCGAACGGCATCGGCGCTACGCGCGATGTGCCCGCCGGAGATATGGCCGATTTCGTGGGCGAGGACCCCGATTAGCTGGCCCGGGTTCTGAGCCTTGGTCAGGAGCCCGGTGTGAATGAAGAGATTTTGGCCGGCCGCCACGAAAGCATTGATGGAATCGTCGCGGAGCAGGATGATGCGAATTGCCTCGGGGTCGAGGCCGGCCGCCACGAAAAGTGGCGTCGCCATCTCGCGAATGGTATTTTCGATTTCCGTGTCCGAGATGAACGACCGTTGCTGGGCGGCAGTTTCGGCCGGATTTCCCAGAAGCGATACGATCAAGGCCGCGGCTGCGGCGGCCGTGGCAAGGATACGTTTTGGTCTGATCATGAAATCCCGCTGTTCTCCTCAAAGTAGTGTTGCACCCAGGTGGCGTCAATTCGCTGGGATTTCTGTCCTTTTGGCGCTCTCGGCCTGTTCGGCCTTCGAGAGCGACGACAGCGGCCAAGTCCCCATCGTCGAAGGGTTCCTTGGCGGAGTGGCCGCCGACGAGCCCCGCGCCGCTCTGATCGGTCGGAGCATTTTGGCGGGCGGCGGCAACGCCGCCGACGCCGCGACCGCCATCGGATTGACCCTTACCGTCACCCTTCCGTCATCGGCGGGGTTGGCGGGCGGCGGGGTGTGCCTGGTTCATAATCCTTTCGCCGGTAAGGTCGAGGCTCTCGACTTCCTTCCCGTGGCTCCGCGCGAAGTCCCGGCATCGGCGACGCGGCCGAGTGCCGTGCCGACGTTGCCCCGGGGGCTTTATGCGCTGCATAGCCGCTACGGTCGTCAGCGGTGGTCTAAAGTCGTCACCCCGGCCGAAGGCATCGCCCGGTTCGGCGCGCCGGTCTCGCGGGCCTTTGCCGCCGATCTCGCCAAAGTCGAAGCGCCGCTGATGGCCGATGCGGCGGCGCGGCGCATTTTCGCGCGGTCCGGCAGCGGCGGCGCGGTGAAAGAAGGCGACACACTGATCCAGTTGGACCTGTCGACGGTCTTGTCGCGTCTACGCACCTTGGGGCCTGGCGACTTCTATTCGGGATCCTTAGCCCGTGCCCTGGTCGCCTCGGTGCAGGACGCTGGCGGATCATTGTCGCTCGACGATTTGCGCACCTACACGCCCGAGTGGCGGCCGACCGTGCAGCGGCCCTTCAGTTACCGGGTTGCACACTTTGCGCCGGCCTCGACGGTCGGCGGTGCGGTGTTGGCCAATCTCTGGACGGCGCTGACCAGCAACGATGCTTACGAGGATGCGCCCGTGGCCGAGCGGCCTCACTTGCTCGCCGAGGCCGCGTTGCGGGTCTTTGCCGATCGCGCCCAATGGCTGGCGCCGGACGGAACGACGCGCCTGTCGGCGGACGAGCTGGGGGCCGAGAGCCGTGCTGTCGCGCTGATGAAGGGCTATCGTGCCGATCGTCGGACGATGCCGACGGAGCTTCCGTCCGCGCCGGTCGAACAGCCGGAGACTCCCTCGGCCACCACCTTCGTCGTCGTCGACAAGGACGGCCAAGCGGTGGTCTGCGCGCTGACCATGAACAATCTGTTCGGCACGGGACGGGTCGCTCCGGGCTCGGGCATGCTTCTTGCGGCATCGCCGCAATCCGCGGGACGCCGGCCGATCTCGCTGGCACCGATGATGATCGTCAATCCGCGCGTGAAGTCGTTCTATTTCGGTGCCGCGGCCGCGGGCGGCAGCGCCGCGCCGACCGTGATGATCGAGGTCGCGCTGCGGGCCCTTGTCGATGAACAGCCGCTCGAGGACGCGATGGCCGCGCCGCGCCTGCATCACGCCGGCGCGCCGGACGTCGTGTACCACGAGCCCAACGTCGATGCGGCGACGCTCAAATCATTGTCCGACCGCCAGTATCGCGTCGCGACGACGCCGATGATCGGTCTCATCAACGCGATTGCCTGTCCCGAAGGCCTGCCGCCGAATTTTCAATCCTGCGCCGTGCGCTCCGATCCGCGCGGCTCGGGTTACGCCGCCAGCGCCGAGCAATAAGCGGACGACGGAGGCCACGCCGGCCGTCATGCCCCTCAAGGTTGCGCCGCGCGGTCTGATCCCGCCCTTCATTGTGATGGACGTTATGCGCGCCGCGAACGAGCGCGCCGCCGAAGGCAAAGACGTTCTCCATCTCGAAGTCGGTCAACCGGCGACCGGAGCCCCGGCGGGAGTTCGCGCCCGGGCCCGCGCCGCCGTCGATGCCGACCGGCTCGGATACACGGATGCGTTCGGCGTCCTCGAGCTTCGGCGCCGGATCGCCGCGCACTACTGCGAGACCTATGACGTGGCCGTCGACCCCGGCCGTATCGCCGTCACGACGGGATCCTCGGGCGCATTCCTTCTCGCCTTCCTGAGCGCGTTCGAAGCCGGCGACCGGGTCGCAGTCGCGGCTCCGGGCTATCCGGCGTATCGGAACATTCTCCAGGCGATCGGCGTCGAAGCGGTGCCGATCTTGGTCGGACCAGACACCAATTACCAACCCTCGCCGGCGTTGCTGGATCGTGCGGGAGGGCGGCTCGACGGTTTGATTGTCGCCAGTCCATCCAATCCGACAGGCACGATGTTGAGCCGGGCGGCGTTGGAAGGCCTCGTCGGCTATTGCCACGACCGCGGTATCCGCCTCGTATCCGACGAGATTTATCACGGCATCACCTTCGGCGCGCCGGCGGACACGGCGCTCACGTTCACCGACGCGGCGATCGTCGTGAACAGCTTCTCAAAATACTATTCGATGACCGGCTGGCGACTCGGCTGGATGGTCGTGCCAGAGGCGCTGCTGCGCTCCGTCGAATGCTTGGCACAGAATCTGTATATCTCGCCGCCGACGTTATCGCAGGCGGCCGCTGTTGCCGCCTTCGACTGTCGCGACGAACTCGACGGCCACGTGCAGCGCTACGCCGCCAACCGCCGTCTTCTGCTGGCCGAGCTACCGAAAGCCGGGATTGAGAAGATCGCGTCGGCCGACGGCGCGTTTTATCTCTACGCCGACGTCGGTCATCTCACGAACGACAGTCAGGAGTTCTGCCGACGTATCCTGGCCGACACCGGCGTCGCCATCACCCCGGGATTGGACTTCGATCCCGAGCGCGGCGACCGCACCATTCGGATTTCGTTCGCCGGCAGTACCGAAGACGTAAGCGAAGCCGCCCGCCGTTTGCGGGCCTGGCTTGCCGGCGACCGAACCGCGGCCGTCTAACTCGTCAGGCGTCGCCACCAGCCTTTGCGATTGCCGGCCGGCTGTTGGGCTGTCGATTCCTCGCCGACGATGATTGTCTTGGTCTTGCGGGTGTCGGCTTCCGGCACCGCAGGCTCCGATCCACCATTGTCGGCGGCACGGGGCTCGGGCTCGGAACGGCGCGGCTCGGGCCGAGGTGCATCGTACTTGCGAGGCGCGGGCGCCTCGTGCCGTGTCGGCGCAGCGTGCGACTCACGTTCGATCGAAGGTCTGTCGTCGCCCGCGGGGGCTGGCTGCTCCGATGCGTGGTCATGACCGTCGTGATCGTCATGCCCCTCGCCACCATCCTGCTGATGGCCTGGCTCGCCACCCTGCGGATTCTGGCCCTGCAATGGCGCGCCGTCGGGACCACGTCGACCGCGACCGCCGCGTCGACCGCGCCGCCGCCGGCGGCGTCGGCCTTCGCCGGGCTGTCCGGGTTGGCCTGGTTGATGAGGCTGACCGTCGGTGCGGCCTTCGTTGGAGCCGGCCGAGTCCTGTTGAGGCTCGGCGGCGTGATGATCGGGCGTCGACCCGTGAGAGGTGTGAGTGCCGGCATCGGCCGAGGTCTCGGCCGAGCCATGCTCCATCGCCGGCTGAGAATCCGCGGCCATGTCGCCCGTCGACGGTGAGCCCGGCGTCGCACCCGGCAGGTTCGGCTGGTCACCACCGTTGCCATGACGTCGGCCACGCCGGCGCCGGCGCCGGCGTCCGCCCGGTTCCTGCGGCGCGCCGCCCTCACGGCCGGCTTGCGGCTGAGCGCCGGGCTGGCTTTCGGGCTGTGGCCGCAGCGGCGGCGGCTCGCCGCGGGGTTCGTGAACCGGCTGCGACTGAGCGCGCGGCGGATCGAGCCTGAAGTTCGGCGGGATCAAGCTGTCGTCACTCGTGAAGCGCACCGTCAGGCCGAACCGCGTCGTGATCCGATCCAAGGCCGGGCGCTTGTTATTGAGGATGTAGAGCGCAATCGCCGTCGGCACGTAGACGGTAACTTCGCTGTCGCGACGCGCCGGACCTTCTTCCTCGATGCTGCGGAGTACGACCAGCGCCGCAGAGTCGGTCGAGCGACGCAGGCCGGTGCCGCCGCAGAACGCGCAGGACTGGAACGTCGTTTCGAAGACGCTCGGACGCAGCCGCTGACGGGACAACTCGAGCAAACCGAAGTTGCTGATCCGTCCGATCTGGATGCGGGCCCGGTCGATCCGCATCGCGTCACGCAACGCCCGCTCGACCTGAGCCTGGTTGCGCGGATTGTCCATGTCGATGAAGTCGATGACGATGAGGCCGCCCAAATCGCGCAGCCGGAGCTGGCGGGCGACTTCCTGTGCCGCTTCGATATTGGTGCGGGTCGCCGTCTCCTCGATGTTGCGCTCGCGCGTCGAGCGGCCCGAGTTGACGTCGACGGCCACCAGGGCTTCGGTCGGCGTGATGTTGATATAGCCGCCGGAGCGCAGCTGCACGGCGTGGCGATGCGTCGCCTCGAGCTGATCCTCGATCCGGAAGTGCTGGAAGAGGGGCTCGTCCTTGCGATCCCAAAGCTTCACTCGCTTGGAGTGACTCGGCATCAACAGCCGCATCATCGAACGCGCCGTCTCGAAGGCGACGTCGCCTTCGATCAGTACTTCTTCGATGTCGCGGCTATAGGTGTCGCGGATGGTTCGCTTGATGAGGTCGGCTTCTTCGTGGACCAACGTCGGCGCCGTCGACTTCAAGGTCGTCTCGCGAACGCTGTCCCACAGCTTGAGTAGGTAGGCGTAGTCGCGCCGGATCTCGGCCTTGGTGCGCTCGGAGCCAGCGGTACGGACGATGACGCCCATGCCGGTGGAGATTTCGAGGCTTTCGAGGATAGACTTCAGGCGCTTGCGGTCGTCGCCATTGGTGATCTTCCGCGAAACTCCGCCGCCGCGCGGCGTGTTCGGCATCAGGACGCAATAGCGGCCGGCGAGCGACAGATAGGTCGTCAGCGCCGCGCCTTTGTTGCCGCGCTCTTCCTTGACCACCTGGATGAGCAGGATCTGGCGCGGCTTGATGACTTCTTGGATGCGGTACGAGCGGGACGAAGAGAACCGGCGGCGCGTTTCGCCGTCGTCAGCATCATCTTCGCTCGGAGCTTCGGCGGCCGGCGGCGTCGCGCCCTCGACGGCTTCGTGGACTTCGGCGGGCTTCGCGGCCTGTTCGGCGGCCTCGTGCTCGGCGATCAGCGCCTGCCGGTCGCCGACCGGGATTTGGTAGTAGTCCGGGTGAATTTCGTTGAAGGCGAGGAACCCGTGACGGTTCCCACCGTATTCGACGAAGGCGGCCTGGAGCGACGGTTCGACCCGGGCGACCTTGGCGAGATAGATATTGCCTTTGAGCTGCTTCCGAGAGGCGACTTCGACGTCGAAGTCAGCGAGACGATTGTCGGTAACGACGACAACCCGGGTCTCTTCCGGGTGGGCGGCGTCGATCAGCATCTTTGAAGACGGCATTGCGCGTAATTCTCCGTAGGGCCGACGTCGCCGGACACAGCCGGAGTGAACGCCCGCCACAAGTGCGTAGGACAAGTCCGGCGGAGCGGGGGAATGCAGCTCCGCGCCCCGAGGTCCGAAGACCAGGACGCGAGTTCCCTGCCGCTGCCACTACCGGCGCGGTAAACCCTCGTACGATGAAGGAGTAGATGCGGGTCATTGGTCCGGCTCCGAGCCCGCGGCTTGGGGGCGACGATGGCGCGACATCGCAGAACGCTTGGGTCGCGCCGAAACCTTCCTGGAGTCTGACGGCCGGAATTTCGCCTCTCAACACATTGTTAAGATACTGGGAGGACGATAGCTCGACAACCCTCTTGTTAGAGGCGGATTCCATGGTGTCCGCCGGTGCTTTGCCATTGCCGGCCGACTCCGCCAGTGGATATATGTGATTCGGGTTTGGGAAACGGCACATGGCGCGGGGCGTACGAGCACGGTGGATGATGGCCGCGATCGTAGCGGCCGGGCTCGGGGCCAGTCCGGCAGGGGCGGCCAGCGGCGCGATTGTCGACGTCCGGGCCGGAGCTCTGGACGACAACACCCGGATCGTCCTCGAACTCACCCATAAAATCGAATTTTCGGTCTTCACGTTGGGCGATCCCGACCGCGTCGTGGTCGATCTGCCAGAGGTGGCGTGGCGCCCCGGCAAGGCCCTCCCGGCCTCGATCGGGGTCCTCGACAAGCTCCGCTATGGCGTCTTCAAGCCGGGCCAGTCGCGCATTGTTATCGACTTGGCGCGGCCAGCCCGCATCCTGAGCGCCGTCGGCGTCGAAGGCGATGGCGCCCACGGCTTCCGAGTCATGATCGATCTGGGACCCGCCACGCGCGAAGCCATGCTGATGCAGGCACAGCGTCCGGTGACGGGAGCCTTGGCGCCCGCGCCACCAGAACTTCCCAAGCTGCAGCAGCCCGAGGCCAAGCTCCAGCAAGCCGAAGCCAGGCTCCCACAGGCCGAGGCTAAAATCGTTCCGGCTGCCGCCCCGGCCATGGTTCCGTTCGATCTGCCGCGCCGCAAGCCGATCCGTCAGAGCAAGCGCGTCATTGTTCTGGATCCCGGTCATGGGGGCGTTGATCCCGGGACCGCGGGCCCGACCGGTATCGTCGAAAAGCATCTGACCTTGTCGGTGGCGCGTGCCGTGCGCGAACGCCTGGAGGCGACCGGCCTCTTTCGCGTCGTCATGACCCGCGACCGCGACGTCTTCATCCCGCTCCGGGATCGCTTGGCCATCGCCAAGGATGCCGGCGCCCATCTGTTCGTGTCCCTCCACGCCGACGCTACCGATAATCGGCGGACGCGGGGGGCCTCGGTCTACACGCTGTCTGAAAAGGCCTCGGACCAGGAAGCCGAAGCCTTCGCGGAGAAAGAGAACAAGGCCGACCTGATTGGTGGTGTCGACCTGTCGCAGGAGCTGCCGGAAGTCACGAATATCCTGATCGATCTTGCCCAGCGCGAGGCCATGAACCAATCGGCGTTGTTCGCGACTCGGCTGGTCAACGAAATGGGCCGGGAAGCCAGGCTTCTGCGCAATACCCACCGATTTGCGGGGTTTGCTGTCCTGCGCTCCCCTGATACTCCGGCGGTTCTGGTCGAAATCGGCTTCCTCTCCAATCCCGAGGATGAGGCTCTGCTCAATCTGGAAAGTCACCGGAGCCGCATCGCCAACGCGGTGGTTCGGTCGATCGAGGGCTATTTCGCGACTACCGAGGAAGCGAAACGGCCGTAATCCTGGCCCCTCAGGCCCCCCTGTTTTGAATGGTACTAGTTTAGGATGCGCCGCCCCTGGGCCATGGGCTCTATGGCGCGTAGGAAAGGATATTGCCGTGCGACGTGGAATTTTGGTCGTCATCGTCATCGCCATCGCCATCGCGGTCGTCGGTGCGAGCCTTGTGTATTGGTTCGGTTTTCGCGCGCCGCCGTCAGCGCCTCAGGGGATGCACGGTCGTGTCGGGGCTTTCGCCGTTCCGGTCGAAGCCAACAAAGTGAAGCTCGACGCTATCGTCGAGACGGTCAGCGCCGTCGGCAGCTTGCGGTCTGAGGAATCGGTTCCTGTCAGTTCCGAGGTTCCGGGGCGCGTCTCCGAGATTTAGGCGAACGCGGGAGAGGCGGTTAAGCGCGGCGCAGTGCTGGTTCGTCTCGAGAGCTCGATCTTCCGGGCCGAGGTGGCGCAAGCCAAAGCGCGGCTCGAACTGAGCGAGGCCAATCACAAGCGGGCCAGCCAGCTTGAAACGCTGGGTGCCGGCACCGTACGCGCTCTCGACGAGGCGTCGTCGTTGCGCATCGACCGCTCGGCCGTCGAATTGGCCGAGACCCGTCTTCGCAAGACCGAAATCCTAGCGCCGTTCGACGGCGTTCTCGGATTGCGACGTATCAGTGTTGGCAAGATCGTCGAACCCGGCGAGCAGATCGTCAATCTCGAAGCGATCGACACCTTGAAGGTCGACTTCCGCGTTCCGGAAATTCATCTCGCGGCCTGGCGGCCCGACCAAGGGATCGAAATCACCATCGATGCGATCCCGGGCCTGGTTTTCTCCGGCAAGGTCTACGCAATCGACCCGCAGATCGAGGTTGCCGGCCGCAGCATCGGCGCAGCCATAATTCGGACCCAATTGAATCTTAACCATAATAAGCCAACAATGATTTGGCCCTCGAACCGGCCGGGCTCGGCCGGTGGCGCAACGGTTGGGGAACCGTAGAGCCTGATGATCCGATTTTTGAACGTCGTCTTAGGGCTGCTTCTCGTCGGCGCGATGGTCGCCGCCGGCGGCGTTTTCTTTGTCTTTTATCATTTCGGTCGAGGTCTTCCAGAATACGCCCAGCTCGCCGACTACGAGCCGCCGGTGACGACGCGCGTCTATGCCGGTGACGGTCGCCTGCTCGCGGAGTACGCCGTCGAGAAACGGGTCTTCGTGCCGATCCGGGCGATGCCGAAGCACGTCATCCAGGCGTTCCTCTCCGCCGAAGACAAAAACTTCTTCATCCATCCCGGCGTCGATCCGATGAGCGTGATCCGGGCCCTTGTGACCAACCTGCGCAACCTCGGCGGCGAACGCCGCTTGGTCGGCGCCTCGACGATCACCCAGCAAGTCGCCAAGAACTTCCTGCTCAGCAACGAGGTGAGCTGGGAGCGGAAGGTCAAGGAAGCGATCCTTGCCTTTCGAATCGAGCGCGTCCTCAGCAAGGAACGCGTCCTCGAGCTCTATTTGAATGAAATCTATCTTGGCTTCGCGTCGTATGGCGTCGCCGCCGCGGCCTTGAACTACTTCGACCATTCCTTGGACGAGCTGACGATCGCCGAAGCCGCCTTTCTCGCCGCGTTGCCCAAGGCTCCGAACAATTACAATCCGGTGCGCTATCCGGCCGCGGCCCAAGGTCGCCGCGACTGGGTCATCGACCAAATGGTCGAGGCCGAATTAATTTCGTCCGACGAGGCCGCGCGCGCCAAGGCCGAGCCCCCGGTCGTCCGTTTGCGCGCCTCCGCCGAGATCGTTAAAGCCGATTACTTCGCCGAAGACGTGCGCCGCGAACTCGCGAGCCGTTACGGCGAACGGATGCTCTACGAAGGCGGGCTTGCCGTCCGGACAACGCTCGATCCCAATCTCCAGATGATTTCGGACCGTGTCTTGCGCGATGGTCTGGAAATCTACGATCGCCGGCATGGCTGGCGTGGTCCGGTGGCGCGGCTTCGCCCCGGCGATTGGCGCGATCAGCTTGCCCGCGTCGAACCGCCGCCGGGCCTCGGCCGCTTCCGTCTCGCCGCGGTCGTGACCGTCGGGGCGGCTTCGGTCGATATCGGATTTGCCGACGGCTCGCGCGGCCGCATCCCATTGGCCGAAATGACCTGGGCCCGACATCGCCTCGATGAACAGGCGGTGGGCCCTAAAGTCGAACGCGCCGCCGATGTCGTGGCGCCGGGCGACGTCATTTGCGTCGAGGCGGTCACGGCCAACGCCGAAGGCGTCGCCTACACGGACGCGACTTTCGCGCTTCGCCAAATCCCCGATGTCGAAGGCGCTCTTGTCGCCATCGACCCGCACACCGGCCGCATCCTCGCGATGAGCGGCGGTTACGACTACACTCGCAGCCAATACAACCGCGCCAGCCAGGCACGTCGTCAGCCGGGCTCGGCGTTCAAGCCGTTCGTGTATTTGGCCGGTCTCGATTCCGGCTACACGCCGGCGACTCTCATCCTTGATGCTCCGATCGTCCTCGATCAGGGCCCCGGGCTCCCGAAATGGCGGCCCGAGAACTACGCCGGGAAATTCTATGGCCCGACGACCATGCGCCAGGGGCTCGAGAAGTCGCGGAACGTCATGACTGTGCGTCTCGCCCAGACCATCGGCATGGAGAAGGTGGCGAGCTACGCCGAGCGCTTCGGCGTCGTCGACAAGCTACCCCATCAGTTGGCGATGTCGTTGGGCGCCGGCGAAACGACGCTGCTGCGGCTGACGGCGGCCTACGGGATGTTCGTCAACGGCGGCAAGAAGGTCGTCCCGACCCTCATCGACCGGGTCCAGGATCGTCATGGCCGCACCGTGTTCCGCCACGACGAGCGCGGCTGTTCGGGCTGCCTGGCCATGCAGTGGACCGGACAGTCGATGCCGGTCTTGTCCGACATCCGTGAGAAGCTGACCGACCCGGCGAGCGCCTATCAGATGGTGTCGATGCTGCAGGGTGTCGTCGACCGCGGCACTGGCATTCGCGTTAAAGCGGTGGGCAAGCCCTTGGCCGGCAAAACCGGCACCACCAACGACAGTTTGGATTCCTGGTTCGTCGGGTTCTCACCCGACCTCGCGGTCGGGGTCTTCGTCGGGTTCGACAGCCCGCGCACTCTTGGCCGGCTCGAGACCGGCGGTTCGATCGCCGCGCCGATCTTCCGCGATTTCATGGCGGCGGCCTTGGCCAACCAGCCGGCGACACCGTTCCGCACGCCGTCCGGCATTCGCTTGGTCCGCATCCGCTCCGAGTCGGGTGAGGTCGCGCAAGGTCGTGAACGCGATGTGATCGTCGAAGCCTTCAAGCCGGGCTCGATCCCGGCTGGGCGTGGCGAAGTCCTCGAAGGCGTTACCGCCGGCGCGCCGCCGACGACGGGAACCGGCGGGCTGTACTAGCCGAACCCTGTGCTATGGTCGGCGTCCATTCCGACGTCGAGTCATCTCATGACGATTTCTCTTCCCGTTGATCCCCTCGCGACCGGAGGGCTCAGAGACTTCGCCCAGGCTTTCCGCGACGGCCGGATCACCGCCGAAGCCGCGACCAAAGCCTATCTCGATCGCATCGCGATCCTCGATCCGAAGCTCGGCGCGTATCAGCACGTCAACGGCAATGCGCTTGCCCAAGCCCGGGCGATGGATGCCTTGCGCGCCGTCGGAACCGATCTCGGACCGCTGATGGGCGTTCCGATCGCCATCAAGGATTTGATCGCCGTCGACGGCATGCCGACCACGGCGGGATCGCATCTCGATGTCGCCGACATCATCGGCGGCGAAAGTTCGTTCGCTCGTGCTTTGAAGCGTGCCGGCGTCGTCGTTATTGGCAAGACAAAGACGGTCGAATTCGCGCTGGGCGCCGTCGGTATTTCGGCGTCGCAGGGGACACCCTGGAACCCGTGGGACGCCGCCGTTCATCGCATTCCCGGCGGGTCGTCGTCGGGTTCGGCGGTCGCGGTCGCGGCCGGTCTCGCCGCCTTCTGCGGTGTGTTCGGACTCAAGACGACGAGCGGGCTGTATCCGACCGACGGTGTCTTTCCGCTGTCGCCCAGCCTCGACACCCTCGGGTTTCTGACCCGCTCAGCCGCCGACGCCGCGATCGTTCACGCGGCCCTCGACGGCGAAGCGCCGGTCGCGGCGGCTCCGGCGCGCGGTCTTCGCCTTGGTCGGCCGGCGATCTATTTCTATGACGATCTTCAGCCCGATGTTGCCGCCTGCATGGACGCGGCCCTGGCTCGCCTCGTTTCCGCCGGGGTCGAGATCGTGCTGGTCGATCTTCCAGAAGCCATGGAACGGGAACGCCTGTTCCCGACGATCCTGCCCGCCGATCTAATCGCGATCCTCGGTCGCGAGCGGTTCCTCTCCGAGCGCGGCCAGATGGATGCGGTGGTCGCAGCGCGGGCCAGCCGCGGTCTCGATACGCTCGGCTCCGATTACATCCGGGCCCGTCGGCGTGTCGTCGAGCTGGAGGGCGTTGCGGCCCGCGGTCTCGAGGACCTCGACGGCTGGATCACGCCGATGGCGGCGCTGGTCGCGCCGGCCGTCACCGACTTTGCCGATTTCGACAGAGGACTGTCCTTGGCGCTCACCATCACCCGCGGTGCCCAGCCGGCCAACATGTTTGGGTTGGCCGCCGCGTCGACTCCGATCCACGGCTTGGGAGCGTCGTTGCCGGTGGGATTGCAACTCATGGTCCCGGCCTTTGCCGAACGCCGCCTGCTGGCCCTGTCCTGCTTGGTCGAAAATCTGGTCGGTCCGGCGCCCCGTCCCGATCTTGGGGCATTCGTCTAAGATTGCCGGCTTGCGCGGCTCCGGCCGCCGCGTCTACAACCGCCGCAAGCCCTAACGCGGAGACCCGATCATGAGCGCCGAAATCGATTCCCTGGCCGCTGCGATCGAACAATCGCTCGAGCTTCTGCGGAGGCATCTTTGACTACGATGCGGCGCGCCAACGGCTGAAGACTCTCGACGCCCGGACCGAAGACCCGGCGTTCTGGAATAACGCCGAAGAAGCCCAAAATGTCATGCGCGAGCGGACGCGGCTTAGCGGGCGCCTAGCGTCGGTCGACTCATTGTCACAAAGCCTCGCCGACAACCGCGAACTGGCGGCGCTGGCCGAGACCGAAGGCGACAAGACGATCCAGGCTGAAGCGCTCGACGCGCTGCGGGCCCTCAAGGAAAAAGCCGCGAAGCAGGAGCTCGAAACGCTCCTGTCGGGCGAAGCCGATCCCAACGACAGCTATCTCGAAGTCCATGCCGGGGCCGGCGGAACCGAAGCCCAGGACTGGGCCGAAATGCTGATGCGGATGTACACGCGCTGGGCCGAGGCACGTGACTACAAAGTCGAATGGATCGAAGAAAGCAGCGGTGAAGAAGCCGGGATCAAATCGGCGACCATCAAAGTGATCGGCACGAACGCCTATGGCTGGCTTCGGACCGAGGCCGGCGTTCATCGTCTGGTCCGCATCTCACCGTTTGATTCGAACGACCGCCGCCACACGAGCTTCGCCTCGGTCGGCGTCTATCCTGTGGTCGACGACACCATCAAGATCGAGGTCCTCGACAAGGATTTGAAGATCGACACCTACCGCGCGTCGGGCGCCGGCGGCCAGCACGTCAACCGGACCGACAGCGCCGTCCGTATCACCCATTTGCCGAGCGGCATCGTCGTCCAATGTCAGAACGACCGGTCGCAGCATCGCAACCGGGCGACGGCGATGGGGATGCTCAAGGCGCGCTTGTATGAGTTCGAACTGCGCAAGCGCGAAGAGGCGCTCGCCGCGGCCCATGCCGCCAAGACCGACATCGGCTGGGGACACCAGATCCGGTCCTACGTTCTGCAGCCCTATCAGTTGGTGAAAGACTTGCGGACCGGGGTCGAGACCAGCAACACCGCCGCCGTACTCGACGGCGGTCTCGATGGGTTCATGACGGCCGCGCTCGCGGCGCGCGTCAAAGGTGATAAGGGCAAGAAGGCCGGCACGTAGCCGGCACTTTAGCCGCGCAGCAGAACGCGGATTTCGTCTTCGGTCAGGATGCCGATGCCCATCGGCATGGTCGCCATGGGCATGGGGATCGGCGCGGTGCGCCGCCGGTCCGGCCCGAGATACAAGTCCGAACGAATGAACGGACGGCGGTCGCGCAGCGCCTTGAGCGCGTACGAGAGCAGCCGTTTGATGCCCGCTGGTTTGGCGAGGAATTCGTCGATGCCCGAGCTGTGCGCTTCCTGCACGTCGCTGTGACGATGCTTGGCGCTGGTCATGATGATGGGGATTTCGGCGATCGCCGGATCCTTGTCGGCCCGCAGAAAGCGAACGAGTTCGAGATGCCGTTCGATGATCAAAAGGTCCGGCTTGCGGCGGCGGATGATCTCCAGCGCCTCCAGCGGCTCGGAGACTTCGATGACGTGGGTAGCCCGTGGCTTTGCAGGATCCGCCGCATAGCGGCCCGATCCCGCACATTGTCGTCCACGATCAGAATGTCGAGGCCCTTGAACACGTCGCCAACCATCGTTGACCCGTTCCCGCGTTACCGCTCTTGCAAGCTCTGGACCAGAACCCTATTGCCCGGCTTCCGAATAAATAGCGCCGATCATGGCAATTTTAAGATGTGCAGACGGGTTTCCTCTTCAGCGCGCTAGACGGCTGGCCGGTGTATCGACGAGAGAGTCGTAAATGCGCCGCACGTCGGCGGCCGTTGTTCCTAGGATTTTTTTCAAGGCGTCGTAGTCTGGCGCTCCCGCCGCCCGAGCCAAATTGGCGCGCAGGCTTTCCGGGATTTCGCCGTCGCCCGCGGCCAGGACGCGTTGGTCGATGGTCAGCCGCAGCATGGCCTGAACGCCTTGCCAGCTTTCGAGGGCGGCGATCAACGTCGCGGCCGCGGCCCCATCCAGTTTGCCGGCATCGCGGAGCCGGCCGAGCGTCGCCTTGGTGTTTGGTGCGAGAACGTCGGGTCGACCATGCGCCTCGCGTAGCGCCAAGTACTGGGTGATGAACTCGATATCGACTTGGCCGCCGCGAACGTGTTTGGCGTCCCACAGGCTTTCGCTGTGATGATCGGCATCCATCCGCTTCCGCATGTCGGCGACGTCGGCTAGCAACGCATCGGCCGCGCGCGGCGCGGTCAGCGCTGACGTCAGAATGGCCTCGACCCGGTCGGCGAGGGCTTTGGGGCCAGCCACGACCCGGGCCCGGGTCAGCGCCATGTGCTCCCATGTCCAGGCGTTCTCGGCGTGGTAGCGGGCATAGGCCTCGAGGCTGGAGGCGATCGGTCCTTTGGTGCCAGATGGCCGAAGCCGCATGTCGACAGCGTAGAGATCGCCTTCGTTGGTCTGGGCCGTGATGGCGCCGATGATCCGTTGGCTAAGGCGCGCGAAGTAGTGGGCGGCGGCGAGCGGCCGCGGCCCGTCCGACATCGCGTCCTTGGGCGCGTCATAAACGAAGACAAGATCGAGGTCCGAGGTCTGGGTCATCTCGCGGCCGCCGAGCTTGCCGAGCGCCAGGACGACGATCGCGGCGCCGCGGACCAGGCCGTGCTGGCGGGCGAACTCGGCCTCGACGTCGGCGAGCAGCTCGCCGAGGACGCAATCGGCGATGTCGCTGAGCGCCGCCGCGGCTGCGTCGGGCGCCAAGGAATTCCGCAGGAACTGGATGCCGACCTGGAACCGCCGGTCATTAGCCCAACGCCGATAGGCGTCGAGGGTTTCTTCGAACCGCGCGGTCGATCCGCGTTGGCGGCGCAGCTCAGCGCGAAGCGTTTCGAGGGGCGGCGGTGGCGCGAAGAAATCGCCGAACAGAACGCTGTCGACGAGGGACGGTCGGCGGGCGAGATGCTCGGCCAACCGCGGCGCCTTGCCGATGACCTCGGCGATCAATTCGAGAAGCTCCGGCCGGGAATGAATCATCGACAGGATCGGCACGCCGGCGGGCAAGCGCGCCAGGAAGGAATCGAAGCGCAAGAACGCTTCGTCGGGGATCGGCGTGCGGGCAAGCGCTGCGAGCATCACCGGCACGAGTTCGGTCAGGAGCTCCCGGGCCCGCTGGCTGCGCGTCGCCCGGTAGCGGCCGTGGTGCCAGCCGCGGATGGCGCCATCCACGGCCTTGGGATTGCGATATCCCAGGCGTTCGATGGAGCCGAGAGTTTCCGGATCGGGATCGCCGCCGGTGAACACCAAGTTGCCCTCGGCCGCGCCCGGTGCCGCCAGCGATGGCGCGTCCTCGAACAGATCGGCGTAGTGCGTTTCGACCTTATGCAGATGGGCGACGAGCTCTTCGCCGAAAGCCTCGGCACTGGCGTATCCGAGAAATGTCGCCAGAGCCGCTAGGTTCGCCTCGTCGTCGGGCAGCGTATGGGTCTGGCGGTCGTCGATCATCTGCAGGCGGTGCTCGACGCGGCGCAGATACCGGTAGGCCTCGGTCATCTCGGTTGCGGTGTCGGTGCCGATCCGTCCGGCGTCGGCAAGGGCCTGCAGGGCTTTGGTGGTCACGGCCGAGCGCAATTCTGGAATCCGTCCGCCCCAGATCAACTGCTGGGTCTGGGCGAAGAACTCGATCTCGCGAATGCCGCCTCGCCCGAGTTTGATGTTGTGGCCGTAGAGCTGGACCGTGCCGCCGCCGCGATGGGCGTCGATCTGGCGCTTGATGGAATGAATGTCCTGGATCGCCGCGAAGTCGAGGTACTTGCGCCAGATATACGGCCGCAGATTGCCGAGGAAGGCCGCGCCGGCAGAGATATCGCCGGCCACGGGCCGGGCTTTGATCATCGCCGCCCGTTCCCAGTTCTGGCCCATGCTTTCGTAGTACGTCGACGCGGCGGCGAGCGAGATCGCCGGCGGCGTCGAACTGGGATCGGGACGGAGCCGAAGATCGGTCCGGAAGACGTAGCCGTCGCCGGTGCGTTCTTCCAACAGGCGGACCAGATCGCGGGTCATGCGGACCATGGTCTTGTGAAGGGAGTCCTGGTCCGGCGCCCGTACTACGTCGGCGTCGTAGAGCACAATCAGGTCGATGTCGCTCGAGTAGTTCAGCTCCCCCCCGCCGAGCTTGCCCATCCCGAGGACGACGTAGCCGGACTGTCGCTCGATGTCGTCGCCGGCAAGTTCGAGCAAGCCGCGTCCGGCCGCTTCGCGGAGGAGATGCGCCACCGCCGTGCCGACCGCACTGTCGGCGAACGTGCTCAGCGCCGCCGTTACCCGTTCCAGCGGCCATGTCCCGAGAATGTCGGCCAGGCCGACGGCGAGGGCGACGCGTCGCCGGGCGATCCGCAAGCCTTTGATGACGGTCGGCTTGTCGGTGGGTCGGTGACGAAGGTGTTCGGTATCGGCAAGAATGGCGGCGAAGGTGTCATCCGGCCCGGTCACCAGAACATCCCGGATGATGGCCGGTTCGTTGACCGCGCACTGGGCCAGGAAGGGACTGTTGCCGAACACGGCGTCGAGCACGGCGCGGCCTTCAGTCCCAGCGGCCAGATCGCGTGCGAAGCGGACGAGGGTCGAATCGTCGTACGCCTGAGCAGCCTCCAGCCAGCGTTCGACGCCGAGTGCGGCCTGACGAGGGTCGGCGGCGCCAGGTAATAACCTCGGCTCGAATCGAGCGGCGAATTCAGGCATGATGTGGGCCTCCGACCTCGAAACACTGCGGGAGGAGGTCTCGGCGGTCAAGGATCGCCAGCCAGGAAACGAGCCCGGTGATAGTTCGTACGGCCCGACGCTTCATTCAGTTCTTCGCCGCACTCGCGACCGGGTTGGCCATCGTGGCCATCCTTCTCGCGTGGCGGTTGTCCTCTGGTCCTATCTCCCTTGGCTTTCTCTCGCCCTATGTCGAAGAAGCGCTCAGCTTCGATCCCGGCGCCTATCAGGTCAGTTTCGACGACACGATCCTGACCTGGGCGGGATGGGAGCGAACGCTCGATATCCGCGCCGTCAACGTGCGGGTCCTCGATCCGAACGGAACGGTGATCGCGGATATCCCCGAGTTGTCGTTGGCGCTCAGCGCCGAAGCGCTTCTCAAGGGCGTCCTCGCTCCTCGCAGCATTGATTTGTTCCGCCCGAGCCTGCGCCTACGGCGTGGCGCCGAAGGGCGATTCGATTTGGGGTTCGCGCGGGAAGCGCTCGGCTCACCGCGCCTGATAAGCCGGATTGTCGATGCGCTCGAGTCGGTCGACGCCGAAGACCCGCTGGGGCGCTATCTGACGCGGCTCAGGATCGTCGATGCCGAACTGGTCGTGGACGATCGCCAGGCGGGCACCACCTGGGAAATGCCGGCCCGCCGAATCACCTTGGAACGCGGCGCGACAGGCGTGGCGGTCGAAGCCGTCCTCGACTTGGAAGTCGATGGCGAGACCACTCCGATGCGCCTTGGCGCGACCTATCGGTCCGCCGACCGCATGATCGACGTCGAGATCGATACGGGTCCCGTCCGGCCGGCCTCGCTGGCGCGATTTTCACCGGACATCGCACGTCTTGCCGACATCGAGACGCCCCTGAAGATTTCAGCCCGGGGCCGCGTCGGTCTCGACGGCGCGATCGAAACGGCGCGCTTTGAGTTTTCCGGCGGGCCTGGCCATGTCGTGCTGCCGAGCCCCATGGCCCAGCGCCTCGCGATCGACAAGATACTGCTGCGGGGCTGGTTCAACGGCGGACCGCGCATTCTCGAGATCGAGGAGCTTTCGCTCGATTTCGGGCCCACCGGCCAATTCGAATTATCGGCCCCGACCGCGCACGTCTTTCCGCTGCGGTCCGTGACCATGAAGGGTCGCTATCTGGCCTCGGCGTTGCGCTTCGATGTCCAGTCGCTGGAGGCGGACCTCCAAGGACCAAAGGTATCGGTCTCCGGTCACATCGATGGCATCGGCTTGACGCGTCAGGCCATGACCGTTGCGGCGTCCGGCACGCTGCGCGGCGTGAAGATGGCCGAGGTCAAACGCTATTGGCCCCGGACGTGGGGCAAGGACGCTTGGAATTGGGTCACGGCGCATATGGCGGACGGCTCGGTTCGCGAAGCCCGCGCCGACATTGTGATGCGCGGCGAGGGAGCCGAATGGTTCAAGATCCTGTCGCTAACCGGCGATATGGTTCTCGACGGGTTCACGGTCGATGCGTTGCCGCCGCTGCCCAAGGCCCGCAATGTGTTTGGGACCGCGACCTTCGACACGCGGCGCTTCGATATCGCGATCACGCGAGGCGAGACCGGCAATCTTAAGACGAGCCGGGGCCGCATCCTGTTCACGGGTCTCGACGAGAAAGACCAGTACACCGATCTAGAGCTCTTTATCGACGGGCCGGTTCGTGACGCCCTGGCCTTCATCGATCATCCGCCGCTGGGCTTCGCCAAGCTGGGCGGCCTCGATCCGGCGCTGGCGAGTGGGCGCGCCTCGGCCCGCCTCAAGCTGTACTTTATCGCCGAGCACACCCTGACCAAGGATCAGGTCAAGGCCGAGGCTTCGGCGACGCTCACCGATGTGTCCTTGATCGGCGCCTTCCGAAATCTCAACCTGAGCGGCTGGCGTTTCGATCTCGACGTGAGTCGGACGCGACTCGAACTCAAGGGGCGCGGCCAGCTCGGATCGATTCCGGCGACGCTCGTCTGGACGCACTACCTGGACGATGCGCAGCCGGTCTCCAACCACTACCGGTTGGCGGGCACTCTCGATCGCCGCCACCGGGTCGAAGACCTCGGGCTCGATTTCCCACCGTTCTCCGGCGATACGATCCAAGGTCCGATCAGCGTCGAAGCCGACTATTCGATTTTCCGGGATGGCCGCCGTGGGCTCGACGCACGCTTCGACCTGGCCGAAGCCAGTGTGAGCTTGCCGGATTTTCGGTGGTCGAAAGCCTCGGGCGTCGCCGCCGAGGCTCGCCTCGAGCTTGGCCTCAAAGGCGAGACCGTTGTCGACGTTCCGAGATTTACGGTCGAAGCACCGAATTTGCGGATCGATGGCTCGGCGAAATTCGGCGGTCCCGACAACCGCTTGGAGCAAGTCACGCTGGCGCGCTTCGCTATCGATCCCGAGGAGCGGATCGATTTTGCCGCGACCTTCCGTCCCGGCACCGCGGGCGGATGGGACGCCGATATCCAAGGCCGTCGCTTCGATCTCGAACCCTGGCTTGCCGGCGCGGTCACCGCTGCCGAGCCCGTCATCAATCCCAACGAGCCACCCATCACGGTGCGCTATGCCTTGGGGCAGGTGCGTCTCGGCCACGGCCGTGCGGTCGAGGTCGCGAATGGCGAGCTCATGAAGATCTTCGGGCGGTGGTCGCGCATCGGCTTTACGGCGAACCTCAATCCGCAGGCGTCGGTGGAAGTTCGGATCGAACCTGCCGGTCCGGACAAGCGTCGATTGACGGTGCGCTCCCAGGATGCCGGCGAAACGTTCCGCCGCTTCGACTACTACGACAACATGATCGGTGGAACGCTGGAGCTCGACGGGATCTTCGACGACTCCAAGCCGCACGCGCCGCTCGCCGGCATGCTCAATGTCGACAACTTCCACATAAAGGATGCGCCGGTTCTGGCCCATCTTCTCAGCCTCATGGGCATCACCGGAATCCTCGAAGCTCTGCAAGGCGAAGGGCTCGGCTTCTCGCGCCTCGAAGCGCCCTACACCTTGGATCGCGGCATGATCACCGTCGGCGAGTCGCGGGCCCGAGGGCCCGTCAGCTTCACGGCCGGGGGCTCGATCAACAGCATTCACAAGACGCTCGATTTGTCTGGCACCGTGGTCCCGGCGAGCTTCTTCAACAGCTTGCCGACGCAAATCCCGATCATCGGCCCGCTCTTCGGGGACAAGGGAAGCGGCGTGTTCGTCGCGAACTTCCGCATGACCGGTCCGACCGATAAGCCGGAAGTCACCTACAATCCGCTGACGTTGCTGACGCCGGGGATCCTGCGAAAGATCTTCGATGTCTTCGATTTGCCCGGCAAGGTCGAGGAACCGGCGTCCGGGGGCGGTGGCTAGACGGCGCGCACCATGGCGTGGCGCTTCTTGCCCGCCGAAAGTTTTATCGCTCCTTGAGCGTCGAGATCGCGGGTCGTCACTTTTTGCGATTCGTCGGCAATCGTCGCGCCATTGAGACGCGCCCCGCCGCCTTTGATCAAACGTCGGGCTTCGCCGTTGCTGGCCGCGAGACCGGCGCGACGCAGCAGGTCGTAGGCCAGAAGCCCGGCTTCCAATTCAGAGCGACCAATATCGACCGTCGGCAGCGACTCACCGCTCGTTCCGTCCTCGAAGGTGCGGCGCGCCGTTTCGGCGGCGGCTTCGGCCGCTTCGGTCCCGTGACCAAGCCGGGTCGTTTCGTTGGCGAGGATTTTCTTGGCCTCGTTGAGCTCGGCGCCTTGGAGTTTCTCTAGGCGCTCGATCTCGGCGATCGGCAAGTCGGTGAAAAGTCTCAGGAAGCGCCCAACGTCGGCGTCCTCGGTGTTCCGCCAATACTGCCAGTAGTCGTAAGGGGCCAGCATGTCGGCGTTCAGCCAAACTGCGCCGGCCGCGGTCTTGCCCATCTTGGCGCCCGACGCGGTCTGCAGCAGCGGCGTGGTCAGGCCGAACAGAGCTCTGTTGTCGACGCGGCGGCCAAGCTCGACGCCGCCGACAATGTTGCCCCATTGATCCGAACCGCCCATCTGCAGCACGCAGTTGTGACGCCTGGAG
>SHVU01000015.1 GCA_009691105.1 Rhodospirillales bacterium | reverse complement strand
GCTCGGGAATCGCGACGATCGCCTCGGCCGCAAACCTCGGAACGTTCGTCCTCGCCAAGACCGGCGGAACGGCGGCGGTGCCGGTAATCTGGCGGCCACGAACCTGACGACGACGGCCAATGCTTACGGCGTGGCTTTGACCGGTCCCACGACCATGGTGACAGGCGCCACAAATTTCGCGAACACCGGCTCCGTGACACTGGGCGACGCCAGCGGCGACAGCCCGACATTCGCTGGCGGGTTGAATACCACTGCGGCCGGTTCGACGAGCATCGGCGGAACTATCACTACTCTTGACCACCGGTGCCGTCGCCCTCAACGCCAATACGACATTGAACGCAGGCTCGGGCGCACTTACTACGGGCGCCGTCACTGGTAACGGCCACGACTTGACCATTCAAGGATCGGGCACCGCGACGATGGCCTCGGCTTCCGGCGTCGGTACGCTCGCTTTCGCCAAGACCGGCGGTACGGCGTCGGTAACCGGAAACCTCTCGGCCACAGGGCTGACCACTGCTGCGAATAACTACGGCGTCGCTCTGACTGGCGCGACCACGACGGTCACGAATGCGACCGTCTTCACGAACACAGGCGCGGTCGTTCTTGGTGATGGAGGCGATCAATTGACCTTTGCGGGCGGCCTGAATACCGCCGCGGCCGGCTCGACGAGCATCGGCGGCACGGTCGCCACGACCAACACGGCGTTGAATGCCGGTTCGAGTGTTGTCACCACCGGTGCGCTCAACGCCGGGGCGCACGACATCACGATCGTCGTCGACGGCATTACTCTGACGGGCAATTGGACCGGCACCGGCTCGTGGACTCTGCAGCCAGGAACTGCGTCCACCACTGTGGGTCTTGCGGGGGCCGCCGGTCAGTTCTCGCTCGATGCGACCGAGCTCGCGCGCCTTGCCAACGCCACCGCGGCCCAAGTCACGGTTGGCCGCAGCGACGGCACGGGTGCCGTGACTGCTAATGGCTTCAGCTTCGACGACGCGCTGACGCTTCGCGGCGGGCCGATCCTTCTTCAGGGCGTGCTGAACAAGCCGGCCGGTGCTTTGATCCTTTCCAGCACGGGGGCCGTCGTTGGCACGGTGAACTTGGCCGCCGAGACGGGCGTCCTGAAGGTTGGCGGCGTCAGTGCCGCCCTCACCGGCACGGTGGATGGCTTGGGCGATATCGCGGCGGCGTCGCGCACCGTTCTGGTCGGCGTCCCGGGTACTGGCCCCTTCACCATCAACGGACAGAGCTTCCAAATCCTCGCCGTTCCCGTTCCGCCCGTCGCTCCGGCGACCCAAGCGGCGGCCGTTACGGCGGTCGTTCAGGTTCTCGCGGCGGTCAAAAGCACGGCGGCAAGCCCGTCGGGCGGCTCCGGCGCGGGCAGCAGTGATACTGGTGCGGCGTCGCAAGCCTTGACCGGCGGATCGGCCACCAGCCAGCCCTATGCGGTGCAGGTGTCATTCGATCAATTCTCGCTCTCGGCGCCGAGCGGAGTGGCACTCGCGGACACCTCAACGGCCGCAGGCGGGGACGCTCCGGCCCAAGTCAATCCGATGGATGAAGCCGTGGGCGACGCGAACGACTTCCTGGAAAACTTTCGGGGACAGTAGCCGTCGTACGTAAACCGCGCGGCGACCTAGCCCAAAGGTTCGTCGGACAGCGCAGAGCCTGGCAGAGGTCGCGTCAGACAGTGGCGATAGGGGTCACCGGCGAGCCGACGGCGCCGGGTAGGCGGAGCGGCGGAGCGGTCAGCAGAAATCGCGACCGCTTATGGGCGCGTAACCATTCGCTCAGTTCCCCAAGATACCAAAGCTCGCCCAAATTGATGCCGAGCTTGAAGATGCAGAGCTCGTGCAAGGGCTCGAGGGCATGGGGCGCGTTGTCGTGATGGCCCGGGACCGCCTCGATGGCGAAGTTGTCGGCGACCAGGACAGACAATCGACTTTCGTCGATCCAGCGCAGCAAGCGCTTGTCCAATCCGTCTAAATGACAGAACGCGTGCTCTAACGTCTCGGTATCCGGATTGCGGTTCAGCGCGAGGAGGGCGTCCGCCTGTCCGGTGTGGATGCACACCATGTCGCCGGGCTCGACGGTGACCGCGTCCGCATCCATGACTTTCATCACATCGTCGTAGCCGACGATCCGTCGGGCGCGGCCGAAGTGATGGAACAGATCGATCATTACGCCGCGGCCCTGCACGCAGGCCCGCGCCATGTTCTCGATGCCGAGAGCTTTGGCGCCGACGAAGCGGCGCCCCTCGGGGCCGCCGTCCTCCCAGCCTACGACGTGTTCTCCGGCCCGATAGCCGTTGTAGTAGACGAGCTCGGCTTTGCCGTCGCCATCGGCATCGAAGGCCGAGCCGACATGCGCCAACGAGTCCCATTGGGTCGAGGCCTGGCACGGCATGATGACGCGATCGTCGGAAAAAACGTCGGTGTGGGTTTCGTCGCGTCGATAGTTGTAGACGTCGATGTCCCGGCGTCGCATGGGCTCGAGCTTCGGCGCGTGCCGGTTGAGCCCGTGGTAGTTGCCGCCGGGAAAGTCGAGGGGTAGACTGAGGCAAAATGTTTTGCCGACGCGAACTTCGGCGACCGCGGCCTTCACGCAGTCCGGCGTCACGAGGTTCAGTCGGCCGATCTGATCGTCAGGGCCAAAATCGCCCCAGTTCGATCCGTCCGGTCGTCGAACCCAGCGCCGCGCGGGAGCCATGACAGGATTGACGATGCGCGCTTAGCCGACGGCGCGCCGGGCGTCCGACGGGATCAATCCCGCCTTGGTCAGCACGGCATGGACCTTGGCGCGCTTCTCGGCGTCCAACGGTTTGATCGGTGGGCGGGTCCATCCGCCCGGCCGGCCGACGAATTCGCACGCCGCCTTGAGGGCTGAGGGAAACGTTCCGATGCCGAACATGCCGTCTTGAAGACTGGCCATCTCGGCTTGCAGATGACGGGCTTTCTCAAAATCCCCGGCGATGATGGCGTCGTAGAAGTCGACCGCGCCGCGACCGTACAGAACCGCCGTCGAATCCACGAAGCCGACCGCGCCGGCGGTGATCGCACCAATTCCCAACACCGCGGCGTAACCCGCGAAGACGTCGATGCGGTCCGATACCTGACGGATGATGGCGCTGAGATGCAGAAAATCCTTGGAGCTTTCTTTGATCGAGAAGACCCCTGGCAGATCGGCCAAGCGATCGACGAGCTTGACGCTCATATTGATCCCGTTGCGGCGCGGGATGTTGTAGACCATGACTGGGATGTCGACCGCCGACGTAATCTCCTTATAGAAATCGAAGACTTCGTCTTCGCCCGGTAAAGCATAATACGGCGGCTGGATCATGACGGCGTCGCAACCGGCCGTTTTGGCCATCGTGGCTTTCTTGATCACTTGCCGCGGCGTGATGCCAGAACACCCGCCGACAATCGGGACGCGGCCGCGGGCCTGCTCGACGGCGGCGGTGAACAGTTCCTGAAATTCTTCTGGCTCGATCGCCCAGGACTCGCCCGTGCAGCCCGTCGCGACGAGCCCATGCACGCCTTCCTCGATGAGAATATCGACAAGGCGGCGAAAGCTGTCGATGTCGAGAGACAAATCTTTCTTGAAAGGCGTGGTCAAGGCCGGCACGACGCCTTTGAGCTTCAGCATGGGGATCGCCCTCCTGTCTGGCCGGGCAAGCGTACTCCTGCCATCTCGGCTCCTGCAATCGGCAGATAGCGCGGCAGGGCTGTCGTTAGCGCATCAAGGAGCGCCGCAACGCGAGCAACTCCTTGCGCCGTTGGGCCGTGGATTGGGGATAGTGGAGTTTCATGTCTTTCAATGCCTTGACGACGATCGATGCAATGATCAACTGCGTATCGTCCTTGCGGTCGGCAGGAACGACGTACCACGGCGCGTGCCGGGTGCTGGTCGCGCTCAGGCATTCCTCGTAGGCGGTCCGATACTGCCTCCAGTATTTGCGTTCTTCGAGATCCCCGGCATTGAACTTCCAGTTCTTGTTCTGTTCGTCGATGCGCTGCAAAAAGCGTTGGCGTTGCTTGGCTTTCGATAGATGCAGAAAGAATTTGATGATCCGGGTTCCGTTTCGGTGAAGGTGTTTCTATAAATTCAGGATGGACCGATAGCGCGAGGACCAGATGGCGTCCGGGTCGGGTTGATCCGGCACGGCTTCGCCTTTCAGAATCTCGGGATGAACGCGAACGATCAGAACTTCTTCGAAATAGGAACGGTTGAAAATTCCGATGCGGCCGCGTTCGGGGAGGCGTTGGGAGGCGCGCCACAGAAAGTCGTGAGCCAGTTCCTGCGTACTCGGATGCTTGAAGCTGGAGACTTGGCAGCCTTGCGGATTGATGCCGGACATGACGCGGCCTATGGCGCTGTCTTTCCCGGAGGCATCCATGCCCTGAAAAATCAGGAGCAGCGCATAGCGATTGGCAGCGAAGAATATCTTTTGGAGCTCGCGTAGTTCCGCTGCCTGCGCCTTGAAGTGTTCCTTGTATTCCGCGTGCGAAGCTGCGAGTGGCTTTATCAGCGTCGGCCGTGCCTTGAGTGCGACCTTTGCCTCGAGTTCGACGCGAAATCGTTCGACGTTCAGGTCCATCGGTATCCTCTCAACAGCCGCGGTCGACGGTTGTCGTCTACTGGTTATGGTCGGGAGGTAGTGGAAAAGTCGTCGGATCAAGAAAACGCTCCAAGACATTTGCCGTGATGCGCGCTACGGAATTCTCGTAGCCGTTGTGTGCGAGGCTCCCGGCCCACCCGATGGAGCCGACCGAAAAGACGGCGCCGCCGTTTGCGGTCTCGAAGAAGACAATATCGGCGCGCGCCATGGAATCATGGATTACCTTGCCTGCGGAGAAGGCGCGGTTCGTAGACCCCAGCTCTTCCTTCACGCGCAACATGTCGGGGGCATGATCTTCCGACGAGGCCAGAATCAACGTGTGCGGGGGCGAGCCAAGATCGTAGTCGCAGCGGTCGAGTTCTTCGGACGCCGCGCCACCGCCACCGCCGGCGATCCCGAAGTTCCCGATGATGTCTTCCGAAACGCCGCGAAAAACAAAGGCGGCGCGGGGATCGGCCGCGGCCGGTTGACGGCGGTACGCGGAGCCTTTCGCGAGGATACTTTGGGCGGCAAATCCGACGCCCACGAGATGATTTGGTGGGCGCCCCACCTTGCGCCACAAGCACCCATAGGTGCCGTCGGAGGCGTGATAGTACTCGCCCGGCTCGGCGTGCCAGGACCGGGTGCCGTCATCGCCCCGTCGAACCTCTATGGCGCCCGGCACGTCGGGATGGAACGCAATCCGCCAGTAAAAACCATTGCCGCCGAGATACATCAGTCGCCCGCCCTGGCGCAGATAGCCGTCGAGGGCGTCGAACATCGGCGTCGAGACATATTCGGGATGGGTGCCCGTGACGACGACGCGATAGCGCCGGATCAGATCGAGACCTTCGGCGTGAAGGGCGTCGTCGGTGACGATATCGAAGTCATGGCCGTGCCGGGCCATCCAGGCCGTAATGTCGGTGTCGGCCGGAAATGCCCAGCGGCAGGCCTTGGCCTTCAAGTTGAGAACGGGACGACGATGCGTCGAAAAGACCACGCCGCTGCCGTCCGAATGCGTCTCGTAGCAGGAGCTGCCGAATTCCTGGTGCGCCGCGAGCATGGCCTCGTTGTTGGTCCGAATGCCGAAGGGCGCGCCCCGAGTCAGGTTGAGCCGGATGTTGGCATAGGCGAGATACGTTGCGGTCGGAACCAGAAAGGCGATGTCGGCAGTCGGCCGATCTTTCGGTGGAAGCACGAAGAATGGAATGTAGTCGTCGCTGTCACCCATCGTGAGCCGCGCGGCGTAAATGCCGCTCCGCATGTCGGGCGGAATGGTCAGCGCGAAGTCCGGCTCCCATTCGGCGTCGGCTAAGTCGTCATCGTGAAAATGAATCGCTCCGTAATGATGAGGAGCATGCGGCCATGCCAACTCGTTGCCCGTCCAATTCCAACCCGTCGATCCGCGAACCGGCAGGTTTACGGTCTCGCCAGCAAGGTTGTTGGACGACAGGTCGGCAACGCGGATAGACGGGATGTCGCGAGAGAAATCCCAGAACCCGACGATATCTGCGGCGAGCGACTGAGGAATCGTCAACGCCTTGAGCTGCTCTATATCCGCGCGCAATAGGGCCCGATTGCAAAGCCGAGGAGCATCGATCTTCCCGTTGAAATGCCTGTCGACCGTAAGGCGATCGCCGGGCGGCGATTGAACCCAGCCGGCAAACAGAAACGGCCCGGACGCGGGCGAGGGCCTGATGGTCGTTTCGGTGTCGGTCGAAATTGGTCTCGATGCGAAGTCCGTTCCCGCCGATTCACGCAGCGGTTCTTGATGAAGCTGAACGCGTCCCGTGTCGGCGTCGAAGCTCGCCGCGACAAACGCCCAGTGCCTCGCCGTCAATGGCTGGCCGGTCCGAACGACCTTGCTGCGGTTGCCATCACCGAGGAGGAGACCAAGGCTACCGTCGTCGTCAAGAAGAAGGCAGAAGCCCGTCTTTGTTGCGGCAGACCATGTTCCCATGATGGCTTGGCGGCCGCGTCCGGGCGTCGTCGGATAGATCATCGCCTGGGCGGTAAAGCTTCGGATCGCGGCAAACGCTGGGGCTGGGGGAACGATAGCGTACGAGCCCGGGTCGATCGGCTGGTGGCGTCCGGTGTAGGAACCACTCACCGTCGTGGCGATTTCGTTTTCTTCGAAACCGGCGCCGTTTGGCAGGCCATCGGCGCATATGAGGCGCACGATATCGGCGCGGTAATTCCCCGGCTGTTCGCAGCTCACCATGAAACGAACGGTGTCGCCCGCGCGAACGCTGAGACAATCGGCGTATCCGACAACGCACTTCTTCGACATGTCTTAACCTCCGCCTGTAGACATCGACAAATGTCGTTTCGCCTAGCCCGAGACGGGGCGAAGGCTGGCGAGGAAGCTCTGAAAGGCGTTCTCCTGGCTGCGCCGGCGGCGCTCGGCATTCGTGATATCGATCGCGGCGAAGCGAATCGTCGATCCCGGACTACGCCGAGCCACTTCAGGAAGATCGGCGGAAATCACCGTCGCGATCTTGGGATAACCGCCCGTGGTCGGGTGATCGGCCAGCAACAGGATCGGCTGGCCCGTGCCAGGCACTTGGATCGCACCCGCGGCGATGCCGTCCGAGACAATGTCGTGGCCGCGGGCGTGTTCCAGCTTCGGTCCCTCCAAGCGCATGCCCATGCGATCCCAATTGCGCGAAATCGTATAGGTGCCGCCCAGAAAGGTTTCGACAGCGGCGTCTGTGAAATGGTCTCGCTGTGGGCCCAAGACGACGTGGATCACATGGCTGCGAACTGTCGCGGCGTGCTGTGGAACCATCGTCTCGGCGCGCTTTGCCGCGTCGTTGCGAACGAGCGGCAACACATCCCCGATGTGCAGAGGGCGTCCCTGGAAGCCGCCGATGGCGGCACGCGGCAACGTCGACAAGCTGTCGAGAGAGAGCGGCAAATCGAATCCGCCTTCGACGGCAAGGTAGGCGCAGGTCGATCCGGTCAGAGGTCCGACGCGGAAACGGGTGCCGCGACCGATGCGAACGCTCCGCCCCGCCGGGATGCGGACGCCCTCGATCTCGATCGTTGCGTTGCTACCGGCCAAGGCGACCCGCACCGAACGAGCGCCGACCTCGAGGGTCGGACCCATCAACAGCATTTCAAGCGCCCCGGTATTCGCATCGTTGCCGACCAGGGCATTGGCGAGACGGAAGTTTAGGTTGTCGAGCGCTCCCGATTCCGGAACGCCCAGGTCTCGATAGCCAAACCGGCCGCGGTCTTGAATCGTCGTCGATGCCCCCGCGGCTATGATGGTCAGAGCTTTCGTCATGCTCGGCCGCGCCTCCCGGAGAGTGGCTCGTTGGACGAGCTCGCAAGTCGCTCGAATTCGTGTTTTGTGATCGGATCGAAATTCACCGTGTCGCCGGCCGAGAGCATCGACGGTTGCTCTTTCGCCGCATCGAAGAAGCTGATCGGTGTCTGTCCGATGAGGTGCCAGCCGCCAGGGCTCTGATGGGCGTAGACGACGGTCAAATTCATGGCGATCGCGACAGATCCAGCCGGTACCCGGACGCGGGGGTCCTTGCGCCGTGGCAAGACAAGCTGCTCGGGCAAATCGCCGAGGTAGGGGAACCCCGGTAGGAATCCCAGCATGTACACGTGAAACGGAACGGTCGAATGCAATCGGATGACATCGGCTGGGTCGAGCCCGGTTCGCGCCGCGACGTCGGCGAGGTCCGGCGCGTATTCCGCGTCATAACAAACCGGGATGCGCCATTGCCGCGCGGGTTTATCCGCGATGCGGCTGTGGCCGAGGAGTCCACGAACAGTGCGCTCCAGTTCGGCGGCGGCGGTCGCGATCGGGTCGTAGTGGATCATCAGCGACCGAAAGGTCGGAACGGTCTCGACGACACCCTTGAGCTTAACGCTCCGGATCTGGGCGTCGAGGCTGAGGACGCGATCGTTGATGCGGCGATCGACCGTGCGGCCGAATTCGACCACCAAGGCGGTGTCGCCGCAATTCAATAACCGAACCGAGTCCGTGTCGCCGTCCCGGATTGCCACTCGCCTCCCCGACCCCGCTCGATTTTTATCGCGTGGTTCTAGTATAGCGACACCTACGGTGCGACAATTGCCACCACTTGTCACTGGTATCGGCGACGTTGGGACCGAAGGCCGTGATGCGCAATCGAGGAACGACGCATGGCACGTGACGTCAATTTGAACGCCGACATGGGTGAGGGCTATGGCGCCTTTGCCGTGGGCGACGACGCGGCATTGCTCAAGATCGTTCGGTCGGCCAGCATCGCCTGCGGCTTCCACGCCGGCGACTTCATGACCATGCGGGACATCGTGGGCCGTGCCGTCCGTGGCGGCGTCAGCATCGGGGCTCATCCCGGGTTCAACGATCTGTGGGGTTTCGGTCGTCGCCGCATTGATATGAGCCCGAGCGAGGTCGAGTCCTTGACGGCCTATCAGATTGGGGCCTTGCAAGGGATCGCGGCGAATGCCGGCACAAAAGTGACGCACGTTAAACCGCATGGGGCGCTCAGCAACATGGCTGCCGAGCGGGAGGACTACGCCCTCGCCATCGGGCGCGCCATCAAGACGATCGATCGGGACATGATCTATGTCGCCCAGGCGGGCACGAAGATGCAAACCGCGGCGGAGACGCTGGGCCTAACGGTCGCACGAGAAGGCTTCTGCGACCGGACCTACGAGGACGATGGAGCGCTGACCTCGCGCAAAATCGCCGGGTCGGTTTTGCAGGATCCAGAGGAGGTTACGCGCCGTGTGGTTGATATGGTTTTGAACGAGCGGATCGTGGCCCGCAGCGGCAAGTCGCTTTCGATACGGGTCGACACCATTTGTGTGCATGGCGACGAGCCTTCGGCCGTGGCCGTGGCTCGATCCGTGCGAGCCGGCCTTGAAGCCGCTGGTATTCGGGTTGTTCCGTTGACGGAGATGGCGCTCGGCTGACGGAGCGATCAGTCCCGCCCGAGAAACGCATCCACCCATTTTTGATAAGCCGCGTCGCGCGTCAATTGATTCATAAGATCCTTCGATGCGAGACGCTCGAGTCGATCCGGTGGCGTGCCGTTCTTGAGGGCTTTCAGAGCCTCGTACGTGGCCTGCACCGCTGCCATGAAGGGTTGGTGCCCTTGCAGCGCGATCGCCACGCCCAATTGGCTCAGAACCGCCGCATCCTTAAGTTCCGGACCGCTTGATCCGAGGATCAGCGGAATCTTCACGGCGGCGCGAAGCTGTTCTAGATCTTTCCGTGTTTTCAAGCCGACAACGAAAAACGCATCGACGCCCGCGGTTTCGTACGCCCGTGCCCGTGCGACGGTATCGGCGATGTCCGTAATTGAGGGGGCGCTTGTCCGGCCGACGACAACCAATGTCGGATCCTGCCGCCCGGCAAGAGCGGCGCGCATTTTTCCGATGCCCTCATCGATGGACACCAGTTTGGCTTTACCTGCCTTCCCATAGCTCTGCGGCAGCCGCGTGTCTTCGATAGTCAGAGCGGCAACGCCGGCCGTTTCCAGCTCTTCGACGGTCCGTTTGACGTTCAACGCGTTGCCGTAGCCGTGATCCGCGTCGACGAGCAAAGGCATGGTGCAAGCCCGGCAAATACGGTTCGCCTGTTCGACGAACTCGGACAGGGTCAGAACCAGCAGGTCGGGGGCGCCGAGTACGGTGAAGGACGCGACCGAGCCCGAGAACATACCGACCTCGAACCCGAGGTCCTCAGCGATACGCGCCGAAATCGGATCAAAGACCGAGCCGGGATGAACGCATCGGCGGCTCGTGAGAAGGGCGCGAAAGCGTTCGCGACGCGGTGTCCAGTGCATGAGACCGATACTTTCGCTGGTAACCGTCAACCAGGGCGGATCATCGAAAAGACGTCCGTGACGGTCGTGTAGTCGTTGTAGCCGAGTCGCGCGACCGGTTGCAGCCGGGTCATGTCGACCCTGCCGTCGACGATCATATCGTCGCGAATATAGATGCCGACGACTTCGCCAATGACCATGACGTGGCGATCTTTGGCGCGCGGATGCGGCACGGGAATCGTTTGCAGCCAGCGGCATTCGAGGCTTGCCGGCGAATCCGCGATGCGGGGCGGCTTTACCTTGACGGACGGTGCCGCCGCTAAACCCGCCAATGTCATCTCGCTGACAGCGCGTCCGACGTTAGCCGACGTCCTATTCATGGATTCGCGCAGCGGGTGCGATACGAGATTGACGACGAACTCGCCAGTTTCCTCGGCGTTTTTCTGACTGTCCTTGATGCCGCCGTCGACGTGGTTGCCACCGGCCGCAAACATCACGCAGCAAGGATCTTCTGAGATCGCGTTGAAAAAGCTGTACGGCGCGACGTTGATCACGCCGGCGCGGCTCACTGTGCTCACCCACGCGATCGGTCGCGGAACAACTAAAGCCTTGAATGGGCTGTGGGCTAGCGGCGGCGGCGGCAGACTGACGGCGGGATCAATAAACATGAGTCTCGGGAGGATGGTGTGCCGTGGCTTATTCGGCGGCGGCGAGCTTGGCGCCGAGCAGACCCAACGCGGAGAGACCCGCCGCCAACTGATCGATCTCGGCGGTGGTGAGATCGAGCAACGGCGCCCGGACGTGACCGCCAGGCCGGCCAAGCAGATTCATCGCGGCCTTCATCCCGGCTGGCGCCGTTCCGAACTTGCCGACCAAGTTTTTCATGGCGAGAATTGTCATCTGGCGCGTCCGAGCCTCGGCGACCTTGCCGGCAACGCAGAGATCCCAGAGCTCGATGCCGTCACGGCCCATGACGTGCGGGTCTTCGCTGCTGACGAACCCGGCGCAGCCGAGAAGGCCAGCGGCAAAGCCGCGCTTGCCGGAGTTCCCGGTGAAGACGCGGATCATCTCACCGCACCGCATTAGTGTGTTCTCGAATTCGATGAAGTCGGGAACGCTCTGCTTGATGGCGACGACGTATTCGATCTGCGCGAGTTCTTCGCAGATGTCGGCGGTGATGTTGACGCCGGTCGCACCGGGCGAGTTGTAGAGCAGGATCGGAAGCTTGGCGGCGTCGGAGATCGCTTTGTAATGCGCGGCGACTTCCTTGCGGTTCACCATGGCGTAGTAGGGCGGCATGATCATGGCGCCCACACAGCCAGCGGCCTTCGCAGCCTGGGTCAATTCGATGACGCGCTTGGTGATGATGCCGCCGGTGCCGCCGAGAACGGGAACTTTCTTGCCGACAGCGGCGACGGCGAGCTTGAACAGATGCAGTCGCTCGTTGCTCTCCAAAGCCCAGGACTCGCCGTTGGAGCCCGAAACGATGACGCCGTCGGCGCCCTCGGAGACCAAGAGCTCGATGTTTTCGACGAATTTTTTGTCGTCGATGGCGCCGTCTTTCGCGAACGGAGTCACGACGGCCGGGAAGTTTCCGGTCCAATTGACCTTACCGTTATTCATCGGCCTGTCCTCCGTACAAAGGGTTGGCGACGACGCATGACGGACTAAGGGTGCCTTGGAAATGCGCTCTTGCCAAGTGCTTGTGCACCTCGGCGCCCCGCGATACTTCTTAATCCTTGTCGTTTCGTCGACCCGCTTTCGGGGGTCGATATTCTGCCGAAATCCCCACTGGACCAGCCGTCGGGGCGGGTCGCTCTCCCAGAGGATGACACCATGACCGAGTTTCTGTTCAAGAACTTTGCGCTCCTGGACGTTGAGCGCGGCCGTCTTTTGTCCGGCCATCAGGTCTTGGTGCGCGATGGCAAGATCGCCCAGATCGCGAAAGGCGCGATCCGCGCCGCGAAGGCTCAGGTCGTCGATTGCGGTGGCCGTACGTTGATGCCGGGTCTCATCGATTGTCACGTTCATATGGTGTTCGTCGCCAATCACGCCGGCATTCTTGGCCGCAGCGGCATGAACACGACCCCAGCCATGCTGCCGTCCTTGATGAACGCTTATGTGGCGGAGTTGATGCGCGGCATGATCCTGCGCGGCTTCACGACCGCGCGCGACGCCGGCGGCGCCGATCTCGGCCACAAGCAGGCGATCGAACGGAAACTGTTCCTGGGGCCACGGCTCTTCGTTTCGGGCCGCGCCATCAGCCAAACCGGCGGGCACGGCGACGGCCGGTCGCAAGCCGAACTGACAGAGCCCTGCTCCTGCGTGCATCTGGCCGGCGGTATCGGCCGGCTTGCCGACGGTGACGCCGAGGTGCGCAAGGCGGTGCGCGACGAAATTCGTCTCGGTGCCGATCAGATCAAGCTGATGGCGGGCGGCGGCGTCGGTTCGCTCCACGATCCCATCGACCAATTGCAGTACTCGACGGCCGAACTCGAAGCCGTGGTCGACGAAGCGACCCGCTCGCATACTTATGTGCTGGCCCATGCCTACACGGCCGACGCTATTCGCCGCTGCATCGTGGCCGGCGTGCGCACCATCGAGCACGGCAACCTAATCGACGAGGACGCGGCGCGGAAAATGGTCCGAGCCGGGACGTATCTCGTTCCGACTCTCGTCACCTACGACGTCGGCATGAAGATCGGGCGCGAGATGCAGATGCCCGAGGCAACCATGGCGAAGCGCGCCTATGTCTACGCGGCTGGCTCACGCTCGCTGGAGCTCGCCAAACGGGCTGGCGTGAAGATCGCTTTTGGCACTGACCTCTATATCAAGCCCGACCAGTATCAATCGGACGAGTTCCTGATCCGTGCCGAGGTTTTGTCGAATGCGGATGTCATTCGCAGTGCGACGACGGTTGGCGCCGAGGTCGTTCGGATGCCTGGTCAGATCGGCGTCATCAAGGAAGGCGCCTTCGCCGATTTGTTGGTGGTCGACGGCGATCCCTTAAAGAACATCAAGCTGCTCACCGGTCAGGGCGAGCAGCTCTCCGTCATCATGAAGGAAGGCGAGTTCGTCAAAAACCGGCTGCCGATCTAGCGCCCCGGTTGAATCGAGGCGCTAAACCGGGCGGTCGATCAGGTCCGGCCGAGGAAGTCGCGCTTGCCGATGGCGACGCCGCAATGGCGCAAGATGGCGTGGCTCGCCGTGGCGTGGAAATAGAAGTTCGGTAGGACGTTACCGACCAGATAGTCCTGGCCCTTCACGGTTGTCGGCTTGCCGCCGACGGGAATGGTCACGTCACGGCTTTCCGAACCCTCAAGCGCACTGGCTTTGATGCCCTGGATAAAATCGAGCGTCTTGGCGAGCCGTGCCTTGAGCTCCGGAATCGTCTTTTCCGTATCCTCGAACTTCGGAATGTCGACGCCGGCGAGGCGCGCTACGGCGCCTTTGGCGACGTCGGACACGGTCTGGACCTGACGGACCAGCGGAAACATGTCCGGCGCGAGCCGGTAATTGAGAAGAACCGTCGGGTCGATCTTACGTGCCGTCGCATCGGCCTCGGCTTTATCGAGGATCTTGGACAAGGCGGTGATCGTCTGCACGAAGCCCGGAACGGAAGCCTGATACATGGAAAAAGACATGGTTTTGGATCCTCTCTATGGGTGGGAAAAGGCGGGCGCTATCTGGGCCGAAACCGGACGGTGGTGCAAGTAGGCTCGGGTAAAGTCGCGGCTTACTGGGCTGCCGGCGCGTAGGCCGAGGCGAGCTGACGAGCGACAAGCTGCGCGTAGAGCCCGCCATTGGCCAGCATCGCGTCATGGGTCCCGGTTTCGACGACACGGCCGTCCTTCAGGACGACGATCTGATCGGCGTTCCGGATCGTCGACAGCCGGTGGGCGATGACGATCGTCGTGCGGTCGGCCTGCAGGCGATCAAGGGCGCTGCGAACGGCTTGCTCGTTCACGGCGTCGAGGTGTGACGTCGCTTCGTCGAGGATCAACACCGGCGCATCTTTGAGGAAGGCCCGGGCGATCGCGACGCGCTGACGCTGGCCGCCGGAGAGGCTGGTGCCGCGTTCGCCGACCATGGATTCGAGACCGTCGGGTAAAGCGCTGACGAGGCCGTCGAGCGAGGCATGCCGGACCGCCGCCATGAGTTCTTCGGCGGTCGCGTCGGGTCGCGCGATCAGGATGTTGGCGCGCAACGTGTCGTTGAACAGATACGTGTCTTGCGCGACGAGGGCAATCTGCCGGCGTAAATCGTCCAATTTGTACTCGCGAAGATTGGTGCCGTTCAGCGTGATGCGGCCGGTATCGGCATCCCAGAACCGCATGAGGAGCTGTGCCGTGGTCGTTTTCCCGGCACCTGAGGGTCCCACCAGCGCCAAGGTCTTGCCGGCCGGAATCGCGAAACTGACGTTGCTCAGCGCCATCCGGTTTTGACCGGGATACGCGAAGCTGACGTTCTCCAAGGCCAGCGCCGTTGGGCCGGCCTGGGCGCGGACACCGGGCCCGTCGTTGACCGGAACTGGCTCGTTCTGCAACGCATAGACTCGCCGCGTCGCACCCAACGTATCGGCAAGCTGGCGACCGATCTGGGCGATCTCCGAGACCGGCAAGAACGCCGCCATCGCCAGCAACGTGTAGAGAGGCAGGAACGCCGGATCGATCGCACCCTGAGCGGCCAATGTCGCGCCAGTGACGACGACGGCGAGACCGCCGAGACCGGTGAGCACTTCGAGCAGGCTTTGCTGCAATGTCAGCTCGCTGAAGAACGGCAGGCGAAGCCCGATGTGACGATCCGAGAGGCGATCGAGATGATCGCCGCGCCGCTTTTCTTGCTGGAACGCGACGATCTCGCCAAGGCCTTGGACCGAGTCGATCGAAAAGGCACCGAGTTCACCGGCGGCTTCGCGCGCTGCCGAGCCGAGCCGGTCTAAGCGCTTGCGCATGACGAAGGGGCTCAGTCCGACGGCGAAGAGGAACGGCACCAGGGCGAGCGCGATCCACGGACTCGCCGAGCTCAAGACGACGAGCACGACGCTCGGCACGAGGATCGCGACGAAAGCCGGAGCCACGGTATGCGCGAAGAAATATTCGATCAGCTCGATGTCGTGGGTGGCGAGCGCCATCAGATCGCCGGTGCGCCGCCGGACGAGATAGGCCGGGGCCAAAGCGTCGAGCTTGCGGAACGCATCAATCCGCATGACCGCCAGCAGGCGAAACGCCATGTCGTGGGCGATCCATGACTCGAGCCAATGCAAGAGCCCGGCGAGCGATGCAACGATGCCGAGCCACAACAGCCAAGGTTCGAACGGTTGGCCGTGCTTGAGGGCATAGACGATCAAGGCGCTGAACACGCCGACGCCGATGAACGCGATGACCCGCAAGACACCGAAGCCGAAGGTCGCCGTGAGGCGACCTTTCCACGGCATGACCACGGCCATCAGCGTCGCGATCAGTTGGAACCAGTTCAGGCCTTCCGCCTTGATGATGCCTTCGGTGAGGGGCTTCACGGCGCCCCCCGGCGTATCGGCAATGGTCTCGCGGACCGCTTCGGCGCGGGCTGCAACGCGTGCGGTGCCGGAAGCGGCGCCGGATTCACGGGCCTGCTCGGCCATCAGGCGCGCATAGAGACCGCCGGTTTTCATGAGAGCGTCGTGGCGGCCACTTTCGGCGACCCGACCGCCGTCGAGCACCAGGATGCGATCGCAATCGATGATGCTCGACAGACGATGCGCCAGGATCAATGTCGTCCGGCAGCGCATCAGCCGATCCAGGGCCTCTTGGATGATCGCTTCGTTTTCCGCGTCGACGGCGGAGAGCGCTTCGTCGAGCACCAGGATTGGCGTATCGCGCAACAACGCCCGGGCAATGGCGACGCGCTGGCGCTGGCCGCCGGATAGCTTGATGCCCTTCTCGCCAATCACCGTTTGATAGCCTTGGGGCAACGTCGTCACGAAATCGTGGATGTTAGCGGCCCGGGCCGCGGCCTCGATATCGGCTTGGGCGGCGTCGGGCCGGCCCATGCGGATATTGTCGTCGACCGTGCCGTGGAACAGGAAGGTGTCCTGATTGACGACCGAGATCATAGACCGGATCTCGGCGAACGACAGCGTGCGAAGATCGTGCCCGCCCATCTGGATGGTGCCGCGGTCGGGATCGTAGAAGCGCAATAGGAGTCGAACGATCGACGACTTGCCGGAGCCGGACGGCCCGACGAGGCCGATCCGCTCACCGGCCGCGGCCTGGAAGCTGAGACCTTCGTGGACGATGCGCGACGTTCCCGGATAGCTGAAACGCACGTCCTCAAAGGCGATGGTCGGTTCGAGCCGTGGACAGGCCGCCGTCACCGGCGCGTCCACCACCAGCGGATGGTCTTCGAATATCTGGTAGAGCCCTTGGGCCGCGGCCATTCCGACCATGCCCTGGTGCAGAACGCTGCGCAGCTCGCGCATCGGCCGGAAGATTTCCACGCCGAGCATCAAAATGATCAGCAACGCGCCCAGCGACATGTCGCCGGCTTCGACGCGGAACGCGCCGATCGCAAGCGCTGCCGCAGCGCCGCAGGCAATGGCGCTGTCGGTAATGCCGCGCGCCAGAGTGTTGGTGGCGAGCACCGCCATGGTGCGGCGGAAAAGATCGTGGGCCTCGACGTCGAGCCGGTCGGCCCGCGCCTTGCTTTGGCCAAAGGCTTTCAAGGTGGCAAGGCCTTGGATCGAATCCAGAAATTCGGCGGCGAAGGTGGCGTAGGCTTTTTGCCGCCGGCTCGAATTGGTGACGTCGAAGCGATGCCACGCCGCCGGTGCGAACAGGGCCAGGACCGCGAAGCCCAGCAAGACGCCGGCGACCGGCAGATCGATGAAGGCGATGGCCGCGAAGATCAAGAACGGCGTCAGCAGCGCGATCAGGAACTGCGGCAGGAACTGTCCGAAATAGGTTTCTAGTTGCTCGACACCGTCGATCATGGACAGCGTCAGAGCGCCGGAGCGTTTGCGGCCGACCGTGCCGGGGCCGAGTTCGGCGATCTTGTCGTAGATGGCGCGGCGCAGTTTTTTCTGAACCCGCGCCGCTGTCTCGTGGGCGACGACGATCCGCCAATGCTCGAAGATCCCCCGCAAGATCATGACTCCGGCGATCTCGCCGACGGGCATGGCGAGGGTCGTGATATCGAGGCCGGTAAAGACCTGGGCGATCAGCCAGCCGAGCAAGCCGAGGCGGGTGACGCCAAGACCGACCGACACGAGACCGACCAGGACCGCGCCGAGCATGCGAAGGCGGACGCCCTCGGTGAATTTCCAAAGGCGCGACTCGAAATGCATAGCGATCTCCATTTTAGGGGCGCTACTTTACAGCAAGCCTGAAACCACCGGGAGAAGGTGTTGCGTCCGCCGCCGACATGGGCACTAATTCGCCTACCACCAGGGAGGAACGGCCATGAAGGCTTACGGCGTCGGCTTTGTCTTCAAGATCAAGAACTTGAAGCGTTATCGGGAATGGGCGCGATTGGCGTCCTTGAACCTTTCGACGGGGCGCGGAAAGCCGCTGGCCCGCAACGGCACGTTCATTTTCAAGGATCTCGACGGCGGGGTCATTGCGAAAGCCGGCCGCATGAAGATGGTCGAAGGCAACCAGCCGTTGCCGGCCCGCATGGCGGTAACCGAGTTCGATTCCTATGAAAAGGCTCTCGCTTGGTACAACTCGCCGGGCATGAAGAAAATCCGGCCGTTGCGCGCCGACTCGACCGAGTCGTGGGCTCTCCTGGTCGAAGCCTCGCCGCAGCCGAAAGCGCCGTGGGCGAAACGGAAGACGGCGAAAGCGAAATCCAAGGCGAAGGCGAAGCCGAAAGCGCGCCGTCGCCGCTAGTTCAAGCGGTCCTTGGCGAGACGGCCGTTCGCCAGGATGACCTACAGATGCTGGCCCTGGCCTAGGAAGAGCTTCAGGTCGTCGAACGGATTGCCGTCGATGACCAGAAGATCGGCAAGGGCTCCCGGCGCGATGACGCCGAGCTTCCCTGGTAGGCGCACGACTTCGGCGCCGATCACCGTGGCGCTGCGGATGATTTCGGCTGGCGTCAGGACTTCGGCCCGAACCAGAAACTCGTCGGCCTGCAATTCTGGATGGACCGGGCCAAGGTCGGTCCCGTAGGCCATTTTGACGCCGGCGGCTTTCGCGACTTCGAGCGATCGCGTGCCCACCGAGAGAACGTAGGCAGCCTTCTTGAGCAGATCTTCGGGCCAGCCTTGTCCGTCGCGGCCATAGCCGACGTCGGTCCGTCCGTACTCGGCGATGGCGCGATAGACGATCAACGACGGCACCAGATAGGTCCCGGCCTTCGCCATCATCCGGGCGGTCTCTGGTCCCAGAAAATTGCCGTGATCGATCGTGCGGACGCCGGCTTGAACGCAGCGGCGGATGGCGGCGTCGCTATAGGCATGCGCCATGACGTAGGTCTGCGACCGAGTCGCCTCGTCGACGATGGCTTCAAGTTCCTCCATGGAATACTGAAGTTGATCGACCGGATCGGCGGCGCTGCCGACTCCGCCGCCGGCCATCACTTTGATCTGGTCGGCGCCGAGACGGATTTCCTCGCGCACGGCGCGTCGCACTTCGGTCACGCCATCAGCGATCCGCCCCATGACGTTCAGTAAGGGTCCGCAGGCGCAACCGTTGGTCAATTCGGATCGGTCGCGGGCGTCGCCGTGTCCGCCGGTTTGGCTCAAGGCGCGCCCCGCGACGAACAGGCGCGGTCCCGGAAAGTAGCCGCGCTCCACGGCTTGCTTGTGGCCGAGGTCGGCACCGCAGGCGTCACGCACCGTCGTGAAGCCGCGCATCAACATGTTGCGAAGATGCTCGGAGGCGATCGCGGTCAGGAGCGACGGCAGGATTTTCGGCGGGCCGACTAGGCCGCTCGGCGGGCAACTGATGTGATTGTGGCAATCGATGAGGCCGGGCATCAACGTTCGCCCGCCGCAATCGATGAGCCGCGCACCTTTCGCCGCGATCCGGCCTTTCTCGACGCGGGCGATGGTCGAGCCCGAGACGAGAACCTGAAACCCCGACCGAAGCTTGCCGGCGACCGGATCGAGAAGCGCCAAGTTCGTGAACAGGATGTCGGCCATCGATCCCGTCCTGTTCGCGTTCCTTGGCTGGGGGGTTAGGCTCCGACCCGGTCGGCGCTGCGTCGGTTGTCGGCGGCACCGGACATGAGACCGGTGCGTGGGTCGCCGACGATCGCGCAGACCGAACCAGCGAGCCAAACGCGATCCGGCCACCACTGAACCTTGTGGCCGAGCTTGGCGAGTGCCTCGCCGACACTGCGATCGATCCGCCCCTCGAGCTTCAGAAGGCCCGGATGATCGTCGTGGGGTTCCTGCGATGACGGATAGCTATAGGACGCAAAGCGCGGCGCCTCGACCGCTTCCTGGAGATCCATGCCGAAGACGAAGATGTTCAGGAAGGCCTGCACCATCGCCTGGGTCTGAACGTCGGCGCCGGGCGTTCCGAAGGGCATCACGGTCTTGCCCTCCTGGATGGCGATCGCCGGATTGGTCGTGAGGCGCGGCCGCTTGCCGGGCGCGACCGACGACGGATGGTCCGGGTTGCCCCACGACATGCCGCCACGTGGCGCCAACACCAAGCCCGTCCCCGGAACGATCGGAACGGCCGATCCGCCATCGCTGGGCGTCGCCGAAAACGCATTGCCGTGGCGATCCATGGCGCAGACATAGGACGTATTGAGCCGGCCCGATTCGTCGGCTGGAACGCGCTCCGATTCTGGGCGCGTCGAAGGCTCGCCGCGCCACGGCGTGGCGCCGGTGATGTTGCCCGGCGCGGGCATCGCCGGCCAGGCGACGTCGGGACGGATCATCTTCTGACGTTCGGCGGCGTATTCCTTCGACAGCAATCGGTCCATCGGCACGTCGATGAACTTGGGATCGCCGAAATAGGCTTCGCGATCCGCCGAGGCGATCTTGATCGCCTCGGTCAGTGTGTGGATGTAGGCCGGCGTGTTGTGGCCCATGGCCTTGAGGTTGATGCCCTCGAGCAGATTGAACTGCTGGAGCAGCATCGGTCCTTGGCACCACGGCCCGCAGCCATAGATGTCGAACTCGCCGAAGCGGGTTTTAACCGGAGCTTCGTGGCCGACCTTGAACTCGGCCAAGTCTTCGGCCGCCAGCAGTCCGCCGCTGTCCTTGACGAAGCGGACAATCGTTTTGGCGATGTCGCCGCGATAGAACGCATCCCGTACCGCCTGAAGGCCGGCGGAGCGACCGCGCTTCGCGACGGCCGTTTCTTGATCGGCGAGATATTGAAGTGTCTTGGCCAAATCCGTCTGCACGAACGGATCGCCTTCCTTCGGGGCTTCGCCGTTGCGCAGGAAGACCGCGGCGCTCGACGGCCACTCGCGGAAGGCTTTGACCTCGGCGGCGAGGATTTCTGCCTTGATGCGCGTGACCTGGAAACCTTCCCGGGCATAACGGATCGCAGCGCGGGAGACATCGGCAAAACTCATGGTGCCGTATTTTTCGAGCGCCGAGATCCAGGCGTCGGGGGCGCCTGGCACGACCGACCGCAGGACGCCCCTCGGAATCTTGCCACCGTAGTTGCGCTGGAAATAATCGCTAGTTATCGCTTTGGGCCAACCGCCGAGACCGCTTATGGTGACGACCTCGCGGCGTTCGGCGAGATAAATGATGATCGGGGCGACGCCGGCGAAGCTCACGAACTCCGGCTCAAGAACGCCCAAGGCGATTCCGCCGGCGACGCCAGCATCCACGGCATTGCCGCCCGCCTCCAAAATATCGAAGCCGGCTTGCGCTGCGAGGCGATGGCCGGCCGCGACGAGGCCGCGCCGTGCCTGGAGTGTCTGGCGCGGCGCATACGGATCGGTTTGGTCCAGCATAGCGTTCTCCCTTGGTGGTCCCGACCTCTTCCGGTCGGTCTCCGGATAGCATCGAATGACGGTCGCATGATAAGCCCAGTTTTCCCCGCGAGGAACCGGCCGCTCCGCACATCACGTCTGCGCATTGCGCAGACGAAACGGGCGTCGATCCGCTGCGATATCCGCAACTTCGGAGCGGAAGGAGCGCCCATGGTGACCGCCGCCCTCAATTGGCTCGCCCTGTACCGCGCCCACGTCCTGGCCCACCGCGGGACGGCGGTCGGGTTTGCCGCGGCCCTGCTCGCCATCCTCTGGCTGTTCGCGTTCAGCGTCATCGAGATCATCGCGGGCGAATCCTGGGGGCCCGTTCGCCTGGGATTTCTCGGCGGGTTTGCCTGTTTTGCGGCCACAACGGGGGGCGCGCTTCCGGCGCTGATTTTGCGCGGCGTCCCGCAGCGCATCGAAGACGGCATGCTTGGCTTCGCCGCGGGCATCATGCTGGCGGCGAGTTCCTTTTCGCTCCATCTTGCCCGGTGTCGACGTGGCGACGCCCCTGACCGGTGGGACGGGAACCGGGGCGGCTATCGTCGCGGCCGGCATGGCACTGGGTGTCGTTCTGATGCTCGGTCTCGACGAGTTCATTCCCCACGAGCATCCGACTGCCGGTGCTTTTGGTCCGGCGCAAGAGCGAGTCAATCGGGTCTGGCTTCTGGTCTTCGCGATCGCGCTTCACAACCTGCCGGAAGGCATGGCGGGGGGCGTTGGCTTTTCACAAGGCGATCTCAAAGTCGGAATGCCGCTCGCCACCGCGATCGGCCTTCAAGACATTCCAGAGGGCTTGGCCGTGGCCCTAGCCCTGCGCGTGGTCAATCTATCGCCGCTTCGTGCCGTGCCGGTCGCGGCCGCTACAGGTGTTATCGAGCCGATCGGCGCGATGATCTTCGTGGTCTCGCACGAAGTCATTCCGGAAACTCACCGCAACGGTCACCAACTGCCAGCGACGATCGGGCTCATGGGCGGGTTCATCGTCATGATGCTTCTCGACACCGCCCTCGGCTAAACCGCCGCGACCTAGTAGGTCATGCTGGCGGCGTTCAGGATGCCGATGGCAAAGGACGCCGTCGCCAAGGTGATACCGGCCGCGACGTTGCCTTGCTCGATGCGTCGGGACAGATCGCGCAAGACGATGTTCGCGATCAGGAAGACCGCCAACTGCACGATCAACGCCACGCCGCTCCACACCGCCATGTCGAGCACGGACACGCTGTGGGTGACGGCGCTGGCAAGCGGCAGCGTGAAGCCGAGAACAGCGCCGGCCAAGCTGATCGCGGCGGCGGCATTGCCGGCTTTGATGAGCTCGGCCTCGTTATGGGGCGTCACCGCCATATAGAGAGCGACGAACAAGGCCTCGGCAATGATCGCCGCGGCGAAATAGATCAAGAAGTCACCGAGTCCTTGCAGCGAAATCATGATGTCCATGATGGATGCTCTCACTCGAAAAAGTGGGGGATGAAGCGGCTGGTGTCGCGGGTGATGGCGGTCGAGTCTTCCCGAATGCCGATGCCGGCGGGCTGGCTCGCGACAAGCCAGGATCCGAGCACCGGATAGTTGCCGTCGAACGACGGTAGAGGGGCGTGAGCCTGATAGACAAAGCCCTCGGCGCCGTAAGCGCCCTCGGTTTCGGCGGTGATCTGCCCGGCCTCGATGACTTGGACGTTGGCGCCCTCGCGGCCAAAGATCGGCTTGCGAACGACCGCGCCCTCGACGCCACCGGGTTCGAGCGACGCGGCCAGAAGATTGGGATGACCCGGCGCCATTTCCCAAAGCAGTGCCAGAGCCGCCTTGTTGGACAGCACCATTTTCCATGCGGGCTCGATCACGCGCGCCGCGCCGGACAACAGATGCGTGCCGAACGCCTCGCCGACGATCCATTCCCACGGGTAGAGCTTGAACAGGACGTCGATGGGTTTCTCGTCGAGATCGAGAAATTGCTGGCCGTCCCAGCCGATATCCTCGACGTCAATCCGCGCCGTCGCGAGGCCGCCTTGCACCGCCGTGTCGCGAAGATATTCGACGGTGCCGCCATCTTCGACGTGACCCCGGACCGAGGCGAAATAGACGACGTTGTGACCGAGGCCGAAGCCGCGCCACGCGGCGACCAGCTTTTCATGAATCGAATTGAACTGATCGCGCCCCGGCTGTATCGCTTCGAGCCAATCCCATTGGACCACCGAGGCCTCGAAAATCGCGGTCGGGGTATCGGCGTTGTATTCGAGAAGGCGCGGCGGCTCTTTGCCGTCGTAGCGCAGATCGAAGCGGCCGTAGAGGTTCCGATCGCCGACCGTCCAGCTTCGTTGAATCGCGGCGCGGGCCGCTTCGGGAATGCGCAGGCGCTCGTAGGCTTCGTCGCCGGCCTTTACGACGCGATCGACGAGCTCCATCGCCATCTGTTCGAGCTCGCCGGTCGCGGCTTCAAGCTCGTCGACTTGCGCCGCCGTGAAGCGGTAGCAGGCCGTCTCGTCCCAGTAGGGAGCGCCGTCGATGGTGTGAAAGACGAAGCCGAGATCGCGTTCGACGTGTTCGCGCCAGTCCGGGCGAGGCTCCGCCGCCAGTCGCTGCAAGCCTTAGCTACCGGCTGAGGTGCGATACGCCGCGGCGCGGCCGCCGAAACCGCCACGCGCCACTTGCGTGACCGGGCTTGCCTGAAAGGCGGAGGCGCGGCCGTTTCCGGCGAAGCTGCCAACCTTATACGTGTTGCCGCCCGACCGCGTGGTCGCGCTGTTGTCAGGACCGCGATAGACGGGTTGGCTGAAAGCGTTGCCCATCATGTAGCCCATCATCGCAGGCATGAAGAAGCTGCCCATGCCGCCGCCGCTGGTGCTCGCCGTTTTCGTCTCGCAGTTGCCCGCGCCGAACTCGGCTTCGCATTCTTCCTTGCGGTTGAATTGCGGCGCCTCAGCGGCGTGGGTCGCCTCGCTCTGGGTAAAGGCTTGCTCGCAGCTCGCTTTGCCGTGAATGGCCCTGCACTCGTCGACGTTCGCATAAAACCGCGCATCGGTCGGCGGTGCTTCGTCACAGGCGACCAGCGCGAAGCCGGTGCTGCCGAGCAAGGCGAGGCGGATCGATTTGGATTTCTTCATGGCGACCTCCATCTTAACCGCGAGTATGACGGCTGGGCCGCCGTTCTCCAAGTCAAATGGGTCGTGGTTCCCCGGCGCGCAAGACGGGCTTCGTCGCCGACAGCAACGTCACCGGCATGGCCGTCCGCCAGCCGTCGAAGCGTCCAAGCGCTCCCGCATGGGCGACCGACAGTCGCGTTAGTTCGCCGCCCGTCCGCTGACGCCATTCGGTGAGGATGGCTTCGCTTTGAAGCGTGACCGCGTTGGCGACAAGGCGGCCGCCGGGGCGCAGCGCCTCCCAACAACGTTCGATCACATGCGGTTCCGAAAGCCCGCCGCCGATGAAGACGGCGTCGGGCGTCGCGAGGCCGCTCAAAAGTTCCGGGGCGCGGCCGTGCAGAATCCGCAAATCAGGCACGCCCAGGCGGCAGCGATTTTGGTCGATGAATTCGCAGCGCGCCGCGTCGGCTTCGATGGCGAAGGTGCGGCATGTCGGATGAGCCCGCATCCACTCGATCCCGATCGATCCGCAGCCCGCGCCGACATCCCACAGCAACTCGCCGGGCGACGGCGCAAGATGAGCCAGGGTTGTGGCCCGAATGTCGCGTTTAGTAATTTGGCCGTCATGGACATAGGCAGTGTCTGGTAAGCCAGCGAGGGTGGAGAGCCGAGAAACCTCGGCGTCGGCCCGGCACTCGACCGCGATGATATTGAGATCGGCGCCGACGGCTTCTTTCCAGTCGCGCGCTGTCTGGTCGACGCGACGTTCCTTTGGACCGCCGAGATGCTCGAGAACCGTCAAACGACTGTCGCCAAATCCGCGTTCGCGCAGCAGACGCGCGACCTCGCCGGGCGTCCGGCAGCTGTCGCTCAAGATAAGAAGGCGCGCGCTTGGATGAATGTGCGGATGCAACGCTTCGATCGGACGCCCGTGAACCGTCAGCGTCGCGACGTCTTGCAAAGGCCACCCCAGCCGTGCCGCGGCCAGCGCGAACGACGACGGTGCCGGATAGACAGCGATCTCTTCGGCCGCGATTTTCCGGCTCAAGGTTGCGCCGATCCCGAACCACATGGGATCGCCGCTGGCCAGAACGCAAACCGGCGTTCCACGCCGGGCCAGAAGCATGTCGTAGGCGCCGTCGAAGGGTGTCGGCCAGGCGATCCGTTCCTCGCCCCGGTCCGGGACCAGAGCCAGGTGGCGCTTGCCGCCGACCAAGGTGCGGGCCTGAAGAACGGCCGCGCGGGCCTTCTTACCCAGACCCGGGAGCCCATCTTCGCCAATTCCGACGATCGTCAGCCAAGCCGGCATTGCTCGCGTTCTACCTCCGCCGCGTCGGGACCAGAGCTAGATCAAGGCCGTCCGGATCGCAAGGGCGGGGCCCTTTGCGGGGTCCGAAGCGATCGTGTAATACGGGCTTGCCGTCGGCCGCCGGCGCTTGATTGGCGAGCCCGTCGTCGATAGCCGCCGGGAAACCTGCCGGCGGGGGTGATCGATGCCTGAGCGGTCCGTCACGTTCGATATTGCCGAGGCGCGGCGCGGTCTTCGCGCCTCCGTCTGTCCCGGGTTGTTCCGGATGGTTCCGGCCCGCGACGGTGGCATTTGTCGCGTCAAGATTCCCCTGGGCGAGTTATCGGCCGCCAAAGCCCGCGCCATCGCCGCGGCGGCGACGCGGTTTGGTAACGGGATCATCGAGGCGACCAACCGGGCCAATCTTCAGCTTCGCGGCATTCGGCCGGCCGACGAGACGGCGTTGATCGAGAGTCTCCTTGATGCCGATTTTGGACCGACCCGTCCGGATGCAGACGACATTCGCAATGTCATGATCAATCCGACGGCGGGCATCGATCTTGGTCAGGACATGGATGCCCGGCCTTTGGCGCGCGCCCTGCTGGCGCATCTCGAAGCCAGTTCCGCTTGCCGGGCGTTGTCGGCGAAGTTTTCTATCCTCGTCGACGGCGGCGAAGATGTCGCTGTCGTCGATCATCCTCACGACATATGGCTGGCGAGTCTGGACGGCGGTTCGCGCCTGGCGCTCGGTCTTGCCGGATCGCCGCCGGTCCGCGCTGACGATCCGACGCCGTTCATGGCGGTTCGAGCCGAGCATGCCGTCGAAGCCGTCGTCGCTTTGGTCGCGCTATTTGTGGACGAGGCAGCTGGCGATACGACGATCTCGCGCTTTCGTCATGTTCTTGCGCGACCCTCCCGTGACGATATTTTCGATCGGCTATCGCGCCGTGTCGGCAGGGCGTTGGAGCGAGGCGCGACCGTCGAAGCCTGGCGGCGCCGGTCGCCGGTTCGGCTTGGCCATGTCGGCGTTCGACCGCAACGTCAGACGGGAGTCTCTTTCGTCGGAGCGGTGCCGCCGCTCGGTCGCGTCACTCCCGATGGATTGGCGCGACTCGCTAGTGTAGCCGAGGAACGCGGCGACGGCACGCTGCGACTCACGCCCTGGCAAAGCATCATCGTTCCGACGGTGGCGACGCCGAACGCCCAGGCCGTGATGGAAACTCTGGAAAGCTTTGGTTTGGCGTGTCGGGCAAGCCAACCGCTGGCGACAATGGTGGCGTGCTCCGGCTCCCCCGGTTGTGCGTCAGGCCATGCCGATACCAAGAGCGATGCTGTGACCTTGGCGCGGACACTCGGCGCCGCCGGGGAGCCGGCACCGCGCATTCACCTCAGCGGCTGCGTCAAATCCTGCGCTTCCATTCGCGTTGCCGACATCACGTTGGTTGCCGTCGCGCCCGGTCTCTACGACTTATTTGTCAAAGACAGCGCTGCGCCCGACAAGTTCGGTCACGCCGTAGCGCGTCATATCACTGTCGACGACGCCGGTGTCCGTATACGCGCCATCTTGGCGGCGCGATCCTCGGTCGAGCCAGAAGGATCGGCGTGATGGCGTACCTTCGCGACGGGCCGGAGATCTATCGACGTTCCTTTGCGATCATTCGTGCCGAGGCCAACCTCAGTGCGATTCCGACCGATCTTGAAAAGCTTGCCGTCCGCGTCGCCCACGCCAGCGGCATGGTCGACGTGATCGCCGATTTGGTCTTTTCGCGTGGCGCCGGTGCGGCCGGCCGCCGCGCTCTCGCCGGTGGCGCGCCGATCCTCTGCGATTCTCGGATGGTCGCGAACGGGGTCACCCGGGCCCGACTTCCGGCCGACAACGCCGTTGTCTGCACGCTGACCGAGGCCAGCGTGCCGAAGCTCGCCGACAGCATGGGCACGACGCGGTCGGCAGCGGCTCTGGAACTGTGGCGGCCGAAACTAGGCGGCGCGGTCGTCGCCATCGGCAACGCCCCGACGGCGTTGTTCCATCTCTTGGAGATGCTGGATGCCGGCGCGCCCAAGCCGGCGCTGATCCTGGGCTTCCCAGTTGGCTTCGTGGGCGCGGCCGAATCCAAGGCGGCACTTGCCGCCGACAGCCGCGGCGTTCCGTTCGTCGCGGTTCGTGGCCGACGCGGTGGCAGTGCGATGGCGGCGGCGGCGATCAATTCCCTGGCGACGGAGAACGAGTAAATGCCGCGCCCCGGTCGCCTGCTGGGCCTTGGTGTCGGGCCCGGCGATCCCGAGCTCATCACCGTCAAGGCTTTGCGCGAACTGCGCGCCGCGCCGGTCGTCGCCTACCTTGCTGCCAAGGGAAAGAAAGGCAACGCCTTCGCGATCGTCGAATCGTATTTGCGGCCGGACCAGACGATCATCCCGTTGATCTTTCCGGTGACCACGGAACATCTACCGCCGCCCTTGTCGTACGAGGCGGTGATCGCCGATTTCTACGACACGTCGGCGGCCTTGCTCGCGACGCATCTAGACACGGGATCGGACGTCGCGGTGATCTGCGAAGGCGATTCCTTTTTCTACGGCTCGTTCATGTATCTCTATGACCGTCTGGCGGGGCGCTATGCGGCCGAAGTCGTTCCGGGCGTCTGTTCGGTCGTGGCTGCGGCTTCGGCGCTCGGCGCGCCGCTCGCCTATCGGAATCAGAGCCTGGTCATCCTGTCCGGCGTGTTGCCGGAAGCGGAGCTTGAGACGCGACTGGCCGGAGTCGAAGCCGCAGCCGTCATAAAGCTCGGCGCGAACTTCGAGAAGGTTCGCCGGGTCGTAACCCGCCTCGGTCACGGCAAGCGGGCCCTCTATATTGAGCGCGCGACCATGGCGAACGAGCGGTCGCTTCCCTTGGCCGACGTCGATCCGAAAACCGTTCCCTATTTTTCTATCGTCCTCATTCCCGGACAAAAGTGGCAACCGTGAGTGGCCGCGCTCCGGCCATCGTCATTCTGGGCGACGGCAGCCTCGCCGCCGCCCGTCGCGTTCAGACGAGTCTTGCGGGCGCGACAATTCATGGCTTAGCGGGCCGCGTTACGGGTGCCGACGTCGCGTTCGAGAAATTTGGTGACGCGGTGCGGACCCTCTTTCAAGACGACGTCCCGATCGTCGCTTTCTGCGCCGCCGGGATAGTCATTCGCACTATCGCGCCGCTGCTCAGTGATAAGCGGGCCGAGCCGCCGGTCGTTGCCGTGGCCGAAGACGGCAGCGCCGTGGTTCCGCTGCTCGGCGGACTTCGCGGCGTCAACGATTTGGCGCGTCAAATCGCTACGGCTCTCGGCGTCGCACCGGCCATCACCACGACCGGCGAGGTCCGCTTCGGTGCGACGCTCGAAAGCCCGCCCGAGGGCTATGAATTGGGCAATCCCGGCGCCAGCAAACGCTTCATGGCGGACTTGTTGGCCGGCGAAAAAGTACGGCTCGTCGGGAACGCGCCCTGGTTGACGCAAACGCGCCTGCCATTCGATCCGAGCGGCCGACTGTCGATTGTCGTTACGCCGCACGTGGTGGAGGCCAAAGAGCGCGAGCTCGTGTTTCATCCGCGCTCCGTTGTCGTCGCGCTCCAAGGCGGGCAAGAGGACTTGTCGCGACTCGTCACTGAGGCTTTGGTCCGACAGAAACTGTCTCCGCAATCGGTCGGCGTTGTTATTGCTGCTGAGCGAGATGCGGCGGATGCCGAAGTTCACGCCGTCGCCGAAGCCTTGGCGCGACCGGTTCGGTTTGTGGCCGATGGGACTTCGCCGTCGGCGCCGGTCGGTGTCGTTCGCGATGTCGTCGAAGGGCCTTTCGTCGGCGGCCCCGTCGCTCTTGCCGTTGCGGCGTTGCCGATCGACGTTAAAAAAATTGGGCGAGCCCAGGGCCGTCTTGCCGTCGTTGGGCTCGGGCCGGGCACCCATGGCTGGATGGCACCCGACGCCCGCCGTGCGCTGGCCTCGTCCGAAGATATTGTCGGCTACGAGACGTATGTGCGCATGGCCGGTCCGTTCCGTGGCGACCAGACCGTTCATGCCTCCGACAATCGCGAGGAAATGGATCGGGCGCGACAGGCCCTGGCGTTGGCCGCTACGGGCCGCTCGGTTGCGGTCGTGTCGTCGGGCGATCCCGGAATCTTCGCCATGGCCGCGGCGGTCATGGAGGCGCTCCATGAATCGACCGAACCAGCCTGGCACGGCGTCGAGTTGATCGTGATCCCAGGCATCTCGGCGGCGCAAGCCGCGGCGGCGCGGGCCGGTGCGCCGCTTGGCCACGACTTCTGCGTGCTGTCGCTCTCGGACAACCTGAAGCCATGGGAGACGATCGAACAACGACTCGATCACGCTGCGGCCGCGGACCTTGCTGTGGCGCTTTACAACCCAACCTCGGCGGCCCGGCCATGGCAGCTCAGTCGCGCCCTTGAGATCCTGCGCGTGCACCGTGCGCCCGAGACGCCGGTGATCTTGGGACGCGATGTCGGTCGTCCCGCAGAAACGATCACGATCGTAAGCCTGGGAACGGTATCGCCGGCCGACGTCGATATGCGCACCGTCGTCATCATCGGCAGTTCGACGACGCGGACCTTTCCGCGGCTTGGCGGTAAGGCTTGGGCCTATACGCCACGGTGGTACGGCAAGCCTGATCGGAAAGCCTGATTCGCCACTAATCGATTGTTGGCGGCGGCGCGGACAGCTACGCTTCGACCCTTGGACGGCTCTCCAGTCTGAGGGATCCCACCATGGCCACGCTTCCCCCCGATCCCCTGGCGGACGGCATCGCGCGTTTCGGCGAACGTCTCCGTCGCGGTGAAACGACCTCCGAAGCCGTTACCCGCGCCTACTTCGAGCGCATTCGCCGGCTCGAGCCGAAGTTGGGATGCTTCGATTTCATCGACGAAAAATGGTCGATCGCCCAAGCCAAGGCGATCGATGCGTTGCTCGCCTCGGGAACCGATCTTGGCCCGCTCATGGGTGTTCCGGTTGCGGTCAAAGATCTGATCGCGGTCGACAAGACACCGGCTCATGCTGGCTCGAAACTCGACGTTCGGCACATCATCGGAGCCGAGGGAACCTTCACCAAACGCCTGAAGGCCATGGGCTGCGTCGTTCTTGGCAAGACCAAGACAGTCGAATTCGCGATCGGCGGCACCGGCATCTCCGGAGCGCGCGGCTGTCCATGGAACCCTTGGGATTCCAAGGTGCATCGCATCCCGGGCGGCTCGTCGAGCGGCTCGGCCGCGGCCATGGCCGCAGGGCTGTGCGGCTTCGCTATCGGCTCCGACACCGGCGGCAGCGTTCGCACACCGGCGGCGTTTTGTGGCACGTTCGGTTTGAAGACGACCAAGGGTCGCTGGCCGACCGACGGCGTGTTCCCGCTGTCACGGACGCTCGACACTCTCGGCCTTCTCACTCGTTCGGCCGATGATGCGGCGGTGATCCTGGCGGCGTACGAGGGCATTGCCCCGATCGCGGCGGCGCCGGCGCGCGGTATTCGTTTGGGCCGCCCAAAGAATTATTTCTTCGACGAGATCGAGGACGACGTGCGGCGTTGCGTCGACGCGGGCATCGAACGTCTGGTGAAGGCTGGCGTCACCGTGGACGACGTCGAGGTTCCCGGCGCGGCTGAGATCGGACCGCGCTTTCGCGCCTTCGTTGCCGCCGAGCTGGTCGCCGAACTTGGTGGAGCCGAGGGTTTCGCCAAATCCAAATCCCAGATCGATCCGACCATCGCCAAGCGGACCGAGACCGGTGTCGCCTTGAAGGCGGATCACTACGTCACCTTGATGCGCGAGCACGTGGCGTTGACGGAAAAGGCCCGAGGCTGGATGGGCGGCTTCGACGGGTGGATCTGCCCGACCGTTCCCTATGTCGCGAAGCCGATCACCGATTACGACGATCCAGCCAGCGAAGGAACAATTTCCTATGCCGTCGCCCGCACCAATCGCCTCGTGAACCTCCTCGGTCAGTGCGCGGTCTCGCTCCCGGTTCAGCAACTGGGAACGGCTCGCTTGCCGGTCTCGCTCCAGGTCATTTGCCGGGGCGGGGAGGACACTGCGGCCTTGGCTATCGGGCGCACCGTTGAAAGCGTCGTCGGGGCACCGCCACGCCCCGATCTTAGCGGCTTCCTGTAGACCGGCATTTCGTCCCGGAAATGGCTGTCGGCGGCCTCTTTCTGGCGATCACTTGAACCGGGCCGCTGACCTGGAATAATGTATGCCAGCCATGACTCGCGACCTCGCCCTCACCCAAACCCGTAGCGCCGGCTCTCAAGCCAGGAGCAGTGGCGCGGCGAGCTTCGTGGTACCGCCGATCGACGCGCCGGACAGCTTCAAGAACAAGGCGTATGCCGCCTTGAAGAACGTCATCGTGGCGATGGATATCTATCAAAACTCGGACGACATCCGCCTCGACGAGCGCCAGCTCGCCCAGGATTTCGGCGTCAGCCGGACGCCGGTCCGTGAAGCCCTGGCCCAGCTCGAACGCGAAGGCTTCGTCCGCTCGGTGGCTCGGCGCGGTGTCTACGTGGTCCGCAAGACCAAGCGCGAAGTGATCGAGATGATCACCGCTTGGGCGGCGCTGGAGAGCATGGCGGCGCGGCTCATCACTCAGAACGCGAATCCGGCCGAGGTCGCGTCGCTGCGCAAGATGTTTGCCAAATTCGAGAACGGCGAACTGCACGCGCGGCTCGACGAATACTCCGAGGTCAATATCGAGTTTCACCAGGCCATCATCCGGATGAGCCGGAACAGTGTCCTGATCTCTCTTGCCGAGAATTTGTTCACGCATATGCGGATGATCCGCCGCAAGACCATCGGCGAAAAGGACCGCGCCGACCGGTCGATCCGCGATCACTTGAACATCATCGAAGCGCTCGAAGCGCTCGACACGGCCCGCGCCGAGGAATTGGTGCGAACCCATGCGCTGGGGCTGGCCGATCACGTCGAAAAATATGCCGACTATCTGGATTGATCGAAGAAGGGTTCAGGGAGGATTCCCATGGCTAGTGCAGTGGCTGATGCAGCAGTAAAAGAAAAGCCCGCAACGGCGGAGACCGAGCGGGAGCTGACCGACGGCTTCAATCTTCTGATCGATGCGCTGAAGCTCAACGGCCTCAATACCATCTACGGGGTGCCGGGCATCCCGATCACCGACTTCGGCCGCATAGCGCAGGCCGCGGGCATCCGCGTGCTGTCGTTCCGCCACGAGCAGAACGCCGGTTACGCGGCCTCGATCGCGGGCTTCCTCACCAAGAAGCCGGGCGTCTGCCTCACCGTGTCAGCCCCGGGCTTCCTCAACGGCCTCACGGCGCTGGCGCATGCCACCACCAACTGCTTCCCGATGATCCTGATGTCGGGCTCCTCCGAGCGCGAGATCGTCGACCTGCAGCAGGGCGACTACGAGGAGATGGACCAGCTCGCGATCGCCAAGCCGCTCTGCAAGGCGGCGTTTCGCGTGCTGCACGCGCAGGACATCGGCATTGGCCTGGCCCGCGCGATCCGCGCCGCGGTGTCCGGCCGTCCGGGCGGCGTATACCTCGACCTGCCGGCCAAGCTGTTTGGCCAGGTGATGGATGCCGACGCCGGGCGGAAGTCGCTGGTGAAGGTCATCGACCCGTCGCCCGCCCAGATCCCGGCAGCCGACGCCGTCAAGCGTGCGCTCGACGTGCTCAAGAGCGCCAAGCGCCCGCTGATCATCCTCGGCAAGGGCGCGGCCTATGCGCAGGCCGACGACGCGGTCCGCTCGTTCGTCGAGAAGAGCGGCGTGCCGTTCCTGCCGATGAGCATGGGCAAGGGGCTCTTGCCCGACACGCACCCGCAGTGCGCGGGCGCGGCGCGCTCGACCGTGCTGAAGGACTCGGACGTCGTGATGCTGATCGGCGCGCGGCTCAACTGGCTGCTCTCGCACGGCAAGGGCAAGGCCTGGGGCGATGCGCCAAAGAAGTTCATCCAGATCGACATCGAGCCCAAGGAAATGGATTCAAACGTCGAGATCGCCGCGCCCGTCGTCGGCGATATTGGCTCCTGCGTCACCGCGATGCTCGCTGCCATGGGCGGCTGGCCCGCGCCGCCGGCCGACTGGATCAAGGCCGTCACCTCGAAGCGCGACGAGAACGTCGCCAAGATGGCGCCCCGTTTGATGAACAACAACGTGCCGATGGACTATCACGGCGCGCTCGGCGTTCTCCGCATCATCGTCAAGGAACGGCCGGACGCAATGCTGGTCAACGAGGGTGCCAACACCCTTGACCTCGCCCGCGGCATCATCGACGTCTACCAGCCGCGCAAGCGCATCGACGTCGGCACCTGGGGCGTCATGGGCATCGGCATGGGCTATGCCGTTGGAGCCGCGGTCGAGACCGGCAAGCGGGTGCTGGCGATCGAAGGCGACTCGGCCTTCGGCTTCTCCGGCATGGAGGTGGAGACGATCTGCCGCTACCAGCTGCCGGTCTGCATCGTCGTCTTCAACAACGACGGCATCTACCGCGGCACCGACGTCAACGCCGCGAGCTCGGATCCAGCGACCACCGTGTTCGTCAAGGGCTCGCGCTACGACAAGATGATGGAGGCCTTCGGCGGTGTCGGCGTCAATGCCACATCGCCGGACGAGCTCAGGCGCGCCGTCAACGAGGCGATGGACTCAGGCAAACCGACGCTGATCAACGCGGTGATCGATCCGAAGGCCGGCAGCGAGAGTGGCCGCATCGGCAATCTCAATCCGCAAAGCGCACTGAAGAAGAAGTAACCGAGACCCGTAGGATGGGCAAAGGTGCGAAGCGCCGTGCCCCCCCCACAAAGCCGCAGACCTACACAGGAGAATCACAATGGCAGTTCGGAAGAAGGCCTCGAAAGCGAAGGCCAAAACCAAATCCAAAACCAGGGCCGCGTCGAAGAAGGCCGTGAAGCTGAAGTCGAAGAAGCTGGCAACGAAGGCTGCCGCCAACGTGCTACCAAAGATTTCGACCAAGCCTTACGGCCAGGCCGGCAAGGCGCTGGACGGCGTTCGGGTCCTCGACTTCACCCACGTCCAGTCGGGACCGACCTGCACGCAGCTTCTGGCCTACATGGGCGCCGACGTGATCAAGGTCGAACGGCCTGGCGTCGGCGATATCACGCGCGGTCAGCTCCGCGACGTGCCCAACGCCGACAGCCTCTATTTCACTATGCTCAACGCCAACAAGCGTTCGATCACGATCGATTCCAAGAATCCGAAGGGCAAAGAAATCCTCGATCGCTTGGTCAAGACCTGCGACGTCCTGGTCGAGAACTTTGCGCCCGGCGCGCTCGATCGTATGGGACTGACGTGGGAGCATATCCATAAGCTGAACCCGCGCATGATCGTCGCTTCGGTCAAAGGCTTCGGCCCGGGACCCTACGAGGACTGCAAGGTCTACGAGAACGTCGCGCAATGCGCCGGTGGCGCCGCCTCGACGACCGGCTTCCGCAATGGCCCGCCGCTTGTGACCAGCGCCCAGATCGGCGATAGCGGCACCGGGCTGCATCTCGCCCTTGGGATCGTTGCCGCGCTCTATCAGCGTAATCGTACCGGCCGCGGCCAACGCGTCTTGGCGGCGATGCAGGACGGCGTCCTCAACCTAGCGCGCGTCAAACTCCGCGACCAACAGCGCCTCAAGCATGGGCCGCTGAAGGAATACAGCCAGTTCGGCGAAGGCGTGGCCTTCGGCCAGTCGGTACCACGCGCCGGTAACGACTCTGGTGGCGGTCAGCCCGGCTGGATCTTGAAGTGCAAAGGCTGGGAGACCGATCCGGACGCCTACATCTACTTCATAACCCAGGCGCCGGTGTGGGGACCGATCTGCGATCTGATCCGCAAGCCCGAGTGGAAGACCCACGCCGATTACGCGACGCCGCCGGCGCGGTTGCCGAAGCTCCGGCATATCTTCGACACCATCGAGCAATGGACCATGACCAAGACCAAGTTCGAGGTCATGGACCTGTGCAACCAGGTCGACATTCCGGTGGGCCCGATCTTGTCGATGAAAGAAATCGCCGAAGAGCCGTCGCTGCGCAAGACCGGCACCGTCGTCGAAGTCGATCATCCGACGCGCGGCAAGTATTTGACTGTCGGCAACCCGATCAAGATGTCGGACTCGGTGACCGAGGTGAAGCGCTCGCCGCTCTTGGGCGAGCACACCGAGGAAATCTTGACCAAGGTCTTGGGCTATAGCGCCGGGGACGTCGCCCAGATCAAGGCGTCGGGCGCGATCACGCCGGCCGCAAAAGGGCGAGCCGAAGCCGCCTGAGAACGACGTCGCTGACCACGGTCTGATACGGCCGGCGACGACCAGAACGCGAAGGGGAGGAGCGAGTTCGATGCGAATCGTGGTCCACGGCCAGCAGGCCTTTGGTAAGGCAGTGTTGGACGCGCTGTTGAAGCGCGGTGAAAACGTCGTTGGCGTGTATGTGGCGCCGGAAAAGCCCGGGCAAAAGGCCGATCCACTGAAGGAAGCGGCGGTAGCCGCGAAACTGCCGATCTTCCAGCCAGCGTCGTATCGCAAGATGGAGGTCTGGGAGGAATTCCGGACCCTGAAGCCCGACCTTCAGGTGATGGCCTTCGTAACGCTCTTCGTGCCGGAAGAATTTCTCAATATTCCGACCCACGGCTCGATCCAATATCACCCGTCGTTGCTCCCGGCCTATCGCGGGCCGAGCGCTATCAACTGGCCGATCATCAAAGGTGAAACCGAAACTGGGCTTTCGATCTTCTGGCCCGACAGTGGCCTCGATACCGGTGACGTGCTGCTACAGAAAAAAACTCCGATCAGCGCCACCGACACTCTGGGCTCGGTCTATTTCGACCGCCTGTTCCCCATGGGCGTCGAGGCGATGCTGGAATCCATCGATCTTGTGAAGGCCGGCAAGGCGCCGCGTATCAAGCAAGACAATTCGAAGGCGACGTACGAAGGCCGTTGCGGCGCCGACAACGCCAAGATCGATTGGGGCAAGCCCTGGATTCAGGTCGATCGCGTCATCCGCGGCTGCAGCCCGGCCCCCGGCGCCTGGACGAACCTTGACGGCAAGCCTCTCAAGATTTTCGAGGCGACGCCGGTGCCGGCCAAGGATCCGAAAGGTATCGCCGGCAAGATGGGCGAGATCGTCGAGGTCGGCGCCGATGGCTTTACGGTGGTCTGCGCCGACGGCCGCTTCAAAGTCCGCCGCGTACAGGCCGACGGCCCGAAGCTTGCCGCTGGAGAATTCTCTACGGCGGCCAAGCTCGCCGTTGGTACTCGCCTCACCTAATTCCCGCGCCGAGCGATCTCGTCCCTCACACCCCTTTGATGGAGCAGGCTCATGCCCGCCTCACAGCATCAGTCGCCGAAGTCCGACATTGAGATCGCTCAGGCCGCCAAGCCGCGGCCGATCATGGAGTTGGCGCGCAAGAAGCTCGGCATCGCGCCGGAAAACCTCGAACCCTATGGCCACTACAAGGCCAAAGTGTCGATGAATTACATCAACTCGCTGAAAAATCGGCCGAACGGAAAGTTGATCCTGGTCACGGCAATCACGCCGACCCCGGCCGGCGAAGGCAAGACCACGACGACGGTGGGTCTGACCGATGCTCTGAACCACATCGGCAAGAAGGCGATCCTATGTTTGCGCGAGCCGTCCCTCGGGCCGTGCTTCGGGGTGAAGGGCGGCGCGGCGGGTGGCGGCTACGCCCAAGTCGTGCCCATGGAGGACATCAACCTCCACTTCACCGGCGATTTTCATGCCATCGGCACCGCCCACAATCTTTTGTCGGCGCTGATCGACAATCACATCTATTGGGGCAACGCCCAAGGTCTCGACGGCCGGCGCATTGCCTGGCGCCGCGCCATCGACATGAACGATCGTTCGCTGCGTCAGATCGTCTCATCGCTCGGCGGCGTCGCCAACGGCTTCCCGCGTGAAGACGGCTTCGATATCACCGTCGCGTCCGAAGTCATGGCGATCTTCTGCCTGGCCCGCGATCTCGACGATCTCAAGAAGCGGCTGTCCAACATCATCGTCGGCTACACCCGTGAGCGGAAACCGGTCCGTGCCGGCGACATCAACGGCCATGGCGCCATGACAGCGCTCCTCAAGGACGCGCTGGCGCCGAACCTGGTGCAGTCGCTAGAAGGCTCGCCGGCGTTCATTCACGGCGGTCCCTTCGCCAACATTGCGCACGGCTGCAATTCGGTTCTGGCGACGACGACGGCGCTGAAGCTCGCCGACTACGTCGTGACCGAAGCCGGCTTCGGGGCCGATCTCGGCGGCGAGAAGTTCCTCGACATCAAGTGCCGCAAGGCCGGGCTGTCGCCGGACTGCGCCGTGATCGTCGCGACGATCCGCGCCCTCAAGATGCACGGCGGGGTCAAAAAGGAAGACTTGAAGAAAGAAGACCTGAAAGCTCTCGCCACCGGCATGAGCAACCTGCAACGCCATGTCGAGAACGTGAAGAAGTTTGGGATCATGCCGGTCGTCTCGATCAACCGCTTTTCGGCGGATACCGATGCCGAGATCGCCTTGGTGAAGGACGCCTGCGCGAAGCTCGGCGTCGAGGCGATCATGGCCGATCATTGGGCGATGGGCGGCGCCGGCGCCGCGGACGTTGCCAGGGCTGTCGTCAAAATCATCGAGAAGGGCCAGAGCAAGCTGAAGCTCCTATACCCCGACGAGATGCCGCTTTTGGAAAAGATCCGCACTATCGCTCGCGAAATTTATCGGGCGAAGGACATCTCGGCCGACAAGTCGGTGCGGGACCAGCTCGAAGCCTTCGAGAAATTGGGCTACGGCAACGCTCCAGTCTGTATCGCCAAGACCCAGTACAGCTTTTCGACCAATGCCGAGCTCAAGGGCGCGCCGACCGATCACATCATCAATGTTCGCGAGGTTCGCCTGTCGGCCGGAGCCGAATTCGTGGTCGTGATCTGCGGCGAAGTCATGACCATGCCGGGCTTGCCGAAGATGCCGGCGGCCTACAACATCGACGTCGGCGCCGACGGAAAGATCGTCGGCCTCTTCTAATCGGCTGACGCCGGCCCTCTGGGCGTGCTATCAGGCGCGCCCATGCTCAGTTTGAAATCCATCACCGTCCGTTTGGGCGGCCGCGTCATCATCGACGGCGCTTCGGCGGCAATCCCGCCCCGAAGCCGCGTTGGCTTGATCGGCCGCAACGGCGCCGGCAAGTCGACTTTGATCAGGATCATTGCCGGTTTGAGCGATTCCGACGGTGGATCCGTCGAGACGCCGCGGGGCACGCGGATCGGCTACGTCTCCCAGGACGCGCCCTCCGGGCAGGCGACGCCGTTCGAGACCGTGTTGGCCGCCGATGTCGAGCGCACCCAGCTTCTCGATCAGGCCGAGCATCCCGATAACACCCATCAACTTGCCGATATTCACGAGCGCTTGAACGCGATCGACGCCCATGCGGCGCCGGCCCGGGCGGCGCGGATTCTGGCTGGTCTAGGTTTCGACGAGGACGCCCAAGCTCGGCCGCTGGATTCGTTTTCGGGCGGCTGGCGGGGTCGTGTTGCCTTGGCGTCGGTCCTATTCTCGCGCTCCGACCTTCTGTTGCTCGACGAGCCCTCGAACCATTTGGACCTCGAAGCGACGATCTGGCTCGAGTCGTTCTTGAAGTCGGTTCGCTCGACCATGGTCGTCGTCAGTCACGAGCGCGATCTGTTGAACAATGTCGTCGACCACATCCTGCATCTCCAGGCCGGCAAGCTGACGCTCTACGTCGGCGGCTACGACGAATTCGAGCGCCAGCGGCGCGAGCGTTTGGCCCAGACCGAGTCGATGCGGGTTCGCCAGGACGCGAAGCGTCAGAAGCTCCAATCCTTCATCGATCGTTGGCGCTACAAGGCGCACACGGCCCGCCAAGCCCAGAGCCGCATGAAAGTGCTGGCCCGCATGGAGCCGATCGCCGAGGCGACGGAAGATCCCAGCTTGACGTTCGACTTTCCAAGCCCGGACGAGCTGCGTCCGCCGATGATCACGCTCGACAAGGTCGCTGTCGGCTATACGGAAGGCGCGCCGATCTTGTCGCGGCTCGACCTACAGCTCAATCCGGACGAGCGGTTGGCGTTTCTGGGCCGCAACGGCAACGGCAAGACGACGCTGGCGCGGCTTCTGTCCGGTCGTCTCAAGCCCATGGCCGGTAAGGTTTCGGTGAGCGGCAAGCTCAAGGTCGGCTACTTTGCCCAGCATCAGGTTGAAGAGCTGGACGTCGACGATACGCCGCTCTTGCACATGACGCGTCTGATGCCGAACGCCAAGCCGAGCGCGATCCGCGGTCAGCTTGGCCGGTTCGGGTTTTCCGGCGACAAGGCCGAAGTCCAGGTCGGCAATCTTTCGGGCGGCGAGCGGGCCCGGTTGGCGCTGGCGCTCATTACGCGCGACGCGCCGCATCTTCTGATCCTCGACGAACCGACCAACCATCTCGACGTCGATGCGCGCGAAGCCTTGGTCCAGGGCTTGAACGAGTACACCGGCGCCGTCCTGATCGTCAGCCATGACCGGCACTTGGTGGAAGCCACCGCCGATCGCCTGGTCCTGGTCGCTGACGGAACCGCGAAGGACTTCGACGGAAGCCTCAACGACTATCGCGACACGCTCCTCGGGCGGGGCGGATCGTCCGGCAACGGCGGAGCGCGTTCCAGCCGCAAGGACAAACCCCGGTCGCCGGCGGAGATTTGTCAACGGTCTCAAGCCCTCAAGAAAGCCGTCGGCGAGGCCGAAGCCGAAGTGGCGCGGCTTACGAAGCAACGGGATGAGATCGATCAGACGCTGTTCGATCCCAAGAGCTACGGCGGCGCGTTGAAGGGCGCTTCCGTGCCCGAACTGACGAAAAAGCGGGCTGACATCGAACGCCGTCTCGCCCAGGCCGAGGCCCGCTGGGTCGAGGCCAGCGAAGCGCTGGAACGGGCGGAAACCGTCGATTCCTGAGGCCGGCCCTTAGGGCTCGGCCGATCAGCAGGTCTTGGACTACCGGTGACACCGCGTTTGGCGGTGTGCGCCCCTTTTTCACCATAATTTCAGCAATTTACGACCATGGTCCTATGGGAAAGGAAGGCCCTCGCCCAAGGGGGGTGCCGTCCGTGGTCCCGAGTGACAACCGTCATTGCGGGATGTCCTTCCAATAATGCCGAATCCCTAACGGCCTCAGGTGGAGTAGAAGTTCGTGAACGATCTCGCCGTGTTCAGTCGCCAACAACCCTTCGGTGCCATTTCGCCCTCCGTCGAGGGCATCGGGTTCATGCTGGTTGCCGCCTTCTTGGGCACCGCCATGGGCGCCATGATCCGGCACGTTTCTCTGGGGATGCATCCGTTCGAGATCGTGTTCTTCCGGTCGCTGTTTGGATTCCTCGTCTTGGCGCCGGCTTTCCTCCGCTACGGGGTCAAACCCCTTATCACCACCCGCTTCAAGGGACACCTCGGCCGCGCCGCGATCAACGCCGCGTCGATGCTGATGTTCTTTCTCGGCATCTCGATGACGCCGTTGGCCAAAGCGTCGGCGCTCAACTTCACGTCGCCGCTCTTCATCACGATCCTCGCGGTTCTGTTCCTGGGTGAAAAGATCCGGGCCCGCCGCATCACGGCGCTCCTCATCGGTTTAGCTGGAACTTGGATAATCTTGCAGCCGGGCGTCGTCGAGTTCGACGTCGGCGCAGGCTTGGTGCTGGGCGCGGCGATCCTCGGCGCCGTGACCATGGTGCTAATCAAGACCCTTGTCCGCACGGACTCGAGCCTGACGATCACGCTCTACACGAGCCTTCTGTCGATCCCGATCACGCTCTTGTTCGCGTTGCCGGTGTGGCAGATGCCGTCTGTCGAGCAGCTCGTTTGGCTGGCGATGATCGGAGCGGTCGGCAGCGGCGTGCATCTCTGCACGGCGCAAGCCATTCGGACGGCCGACGTGACCGTGGTCTTGCCGGCAGATTTCACCAAGCTCATCTGGGCGGCGGTGATCGGTTATGTGATCTTCGCGGAAATCCCGGATGCCGCGACCTGGATCGGCGGTGCGATCATTTCCGCGTCGGCGGGCTATATCGCCTGGCGCGAGCGGCAGCTGAATCTCGGCCACATTCGGCGGCGTGGCCCTCAGCTCGACGACGGCTTCAAGATCAGCATGCCGCCGATCTAAGGCGGCGGACCGGCACGGCGTTTACTCGACGCCGTAGTCGGACTTGGCGGCTGCTTTGCTGACGTAGCCATTCCGCACATCGTCCAGAACCTTGGCGCGCGCGCTTCTGGGGCGACCCGAAGCCGCCGCCGCCGGGTTCGATCTTGGTCATTGTATCGCCGTCGGCCAGGGTCAGGCGGTCCTGGGATGGAACCGGTTTTCCGTTAACCAGGATCTGACGAAGCGATCCTGGTCTGCCGCCGCGGAAACCACGCGCTGGATAAAGCGTTTGCGCTCCGAACGGCGAGACGCTCATCGGTTTGCCGGACGTGTTGCGGAACACGATTCGCTGGCCAAGTCCGCCCCGGGCCTCGCCGACGCCGCCGGAATCGGTCAGCAGGACTTTCTCTTCGATCAGCGTGCTGGTCAGGTTTTCCCAAATCTCGGTCGGCGTGCTGGTCATGTTGGACGGTGAGGGCGTCGTCGCCGCGCCATCGGTTCCTTCCAACGCGCCGTATCCGCCGGAGGCGAGATAAACTCTGGACAGCGCCCGGCCGGCGTTGTTGCGGCGTCATGCGGTCTCTATAATCGCTGCCGTCATGCCACAAATTATCGATCTTTCCAGCGATGCCGCCTCCGAACTGACACCGGCCATGCGTCAGGTCATGGCCGAGGCCGAGGTCGGGGACGAGCAATCTGGCCGGGATCCGACCGTCACCAAGCTCTGCGCCATGGTCGCCGAACTGCTCGGCAAGGAAGACGCGCTATTTCTGCCGTCGGGCACGATGTGCAACCTGGTGGCATTTCGCGTCCACTGTCAGCCGGGCGACGAGATCATCTGCGACCGGATGTCGCATGTCGTCTATTCCGAGAACGGCGCCATCGGCGCGTTGATCGGAGCCAATGCGCGTACCATCGACGGTCAGCGCGGCATTTTCACGGGCGAGCAGGTCGAACGCGAAGTCCGCCACAGCAGCGAATCGACGGCGCCCCGCAGTCGGTTGCTTTCGGTCGAGCAGCCCAACAATCGCGCCGGCGGATCGATCTGGCCGCTCGGCGCGTTGAACGAAGTGGCGGCGGTCGCCCGCCGTCATGGCCTCGCGACGCATATGGACGGGGCCCGGCTTTTGAACGTCGTGGCCGCCACCAAGATTTCCGCCAAGAACTACGTCCGCAATTTCGACTCGGCCTGGATCGATTTTTCCAAAGGCTTGGCCTGTCCCATCGGCGGGGTCCTGGCCGGATCGACGGATTTCATCAAACAGGCGTGGCGCTACAAGCGGCAGTTCGGCGGCGCCATGCGCAAGGCCGGGATCGTTGCCGCGGCCGGCGTCTACGCGCTTCGCCATCACGTTGATCGCCTGGCCGAAGACAATGCCAATGCCCGGCATCTGGCGATGGGGCTCGCGCAGATCTCCGGCCTTACCGTAAGGCCCGACGAAGTCGACACGAATATCGTATCGGTGGGTGTCGGCGAGCTCACCATAACCGCCCACGAGTTTGCCAAGAAGCTTTTGAGCCACGGGGTGCGCGTCTATCCGCCCAACCACACACTGTTCCGCTGTGCGACACACCTCGGCATCACGCGCGCCGATTGCGACACGGCACTCGCGGCTATTGCGGCTGCGGTGACCGAAGTGCGCAGTGGAGATGCCGGTATCGCGAAAGCGGTAGTACGGCGTTCCTAACCTCTCGCGTGTCACTTCGAGCATGATGCTGCACTGCGGAAGCCAACCGGCTTGCCGCGATGTGTCACCGGCGTCCGGAGATCCCGATGTTCTAATCGGAAGTC
>SHVU01000054.1 GCA_009691105.1 Rhodospirillales bacterium | reverse complement strand
GTCAAGATGCCCCCCGGGTTCGCGATCGAGGTCTACGCCGAGGTTCCCGGCGCCCGGTCGCTGGCCGTGGCGCCAGAGCTCGACGCCGTCTTCGTGGGATCGCGGGGCTCGAACATTCACGCCATCATCGATGCCGACCGTGACGGTAAGCCCGAGCGCGTCGTCAAAGTCCGTGAGGATTTGAAAGTTGCCAATGGTATCGCCTGGTCCAGCGGCACGCTCTATGTCGCCGAGCAGCACCGGATCGTGGCGCTGACCGGACAAGGCCTCGACGGCATCAGCAAAGCGGTGCCGCGCGTTCTGTACGACAAGCTTCCCGACAAGCGTCACCACGGCTGGCGGTACGCCGCCGTCGGGCAGGATGCGAAGCTCTACGTCGGGGTCGGCGCCGCCTGCAACATCTGCCGGCTCGAAGGCCTCGAAGGCACCATTCTTCGCTTCGACACCAATGGCGGCGAGCCCGAAGTCTTCGCCCGCGGCATCCGCAACACCGTCGGCTTCGATTTTCATCCCCGCACCGGCGAACTCTATTTCACCGACAACGGCGCGGATTGGATGGGCGAGGAAATCCCGCCCGACGAGTTGAACCACGCGCCGCGGGCCGGGCTTGATTTCGGCTTTCCGATTTACGGCGGCGGCGAGGATCGGACCCGCGATTTCGCCAACCTACCGTTGCCCACGGGCTTGGTGTCGCCGGTCGTGAAATTCGGCTCTCACGTTGCCGCGCTCGGTATCCGCTTCTATCGCGGCTCGATGTTCCCGGACGAATACCGCCACAACGCCTTCGTTGCCCAACACGGCTCGTGGAACCGGCGCAACCCGGATGGCTATCGCCTCATGCGCATCCGTATCGACGCCGACGGCAAAGCAACGGCCACGCCGTTTGCGGAAGGGTGGTTGCAGTCCGGATCGAGCTGGGGCCGGCCGGTGGACGTGCAAGAACTGCGCGACGGTTCGTTGCTGGTGTCCGATGACTCGGCCGAGGTCGTCTATCGCATCACTTATCGGCGGTAAGCCGTGGGTGTCGGGCCAGCCGTCTTCACCATCGGCTACGAAGGCGCGACGCTCGACACTCTGACCGCGGCGCTCACCAACGCAGGCGTCAAGACGCTGATCGACGTTCGCGATCGGCCCTATTCCCGCAAGCCTGGATTTTCCAAACCGTCCTTGTCCACGGCGATGGAGCGCGCCGGGCTTCGCTACGTGCATCTCGGGGCGCTCGGCACGCCACCGGCAGGCCGCGACGCCGCCCATGCCGGGCAGCGCGATGTCTTTCACCGCATCATGAAGGCTCGTCTCGACGCGACCGAAGGGCAAGGCAGCCTCGCCCAAGCCGCGGCGCTGGCGAAATCCCACGGGCCGATCTGTCTCTTATGTTTGGAGCGCGATCCGGCGCAGTGCCATCGCTCGCTCGTCGCCGATCGGTTGAAGCGCCGGACCCGTCTTCCGGTGTGTCACTTGGCGATCGGGAAGAGCCACTCGGCCGCATAAAGAAGGGCCGCGAACCGCGCTGCCTTGCCGATCGCGACCAGAACGACGAAGCGACCAAAGGGAACGCGCAAGGTTCCGGCGGCTACGGTCAGAGGATCGCCGACGAACGGTAACCACGCCAGCAATAGAGACCACAAACCCCAACGGCTGAACCAGTCTTGGCCGAGCTCCAGGGCGGCATCGCTGACCGGAAACCAGCGGCGGCCGCGAAAGCGCAGAAGCCACCGGCCGAGCACCCAGTTGATGACCGAGCCGAGAGTGTTGCCCGTCGAGGCGGCGAGCCAGAGCCCGACCGTGTCATAGGTGCCGAGCGCGTAGACGCCGGCCAGCATCGCTTCCGACGACAGCGGAATGATCGTGGCGGCGATCAACGAGCCGAAGAAAAGACCGACGTAACCTTCCATCGCCGGCGCGGTTCAGACGGCGACGTTGTCGATGAGACGGGTCGTGCCGAGCCGCGCCGCGCCCAGAACCCGCGCCGGACAGTGGCCCGGTTGGATTGCCGCCAAGGTCTCGGCATCGCGGACGTCGAGATAATCGACAAAGGCGAATCCGGTGGCGAACAATTCGGTCTTGGCCTCGGCGCCGGCGACGTCCGGATCGACGCCGTCCTTGAACCGCGTCGCGACGCGCACCAGGGCAGCGTGAAGGGCCGGGGCCTGGGCGCGCTCGGCGGCGCTCAAGTAGGCGTTGCGGGACGAGAGCGCGAGGCCGTCGCGATCGCGGATCGTCGGGCCGCCTTCGATGGCGACCGGAATGTCGAGGTCTTTGACCAGACGGCGAATGACCAGAAGCTGCTGATAATCTTTTTCTCCGAAGAAGGCGCGATCGGGCAGGGCTTGGAGCAGCAACTTGGCGACGACGGTGGCGACGCCGGCGAAAAATCCGGGACGGACTTGGCCTTCCAGAATGTCACCGATGCCGGACACATCGACGCGAGTCGCGAAGCCGGTTGGATAGACTACGTCGGTGGGTGGCGCGAAAACAAGATCGGCCCCGGCCGCGGCGAGAACGTCGCGGTCGTTATCCTCGGTGCGCGGATAGCGGGCGAAATCTTCGCGCGGTCCGAACTGCTTCGGATTGACGAACAGCGTCGCCACGGTGCGCCGGCAATGGCGGCGGCTCAGCTCGACGAGCGAGGCGTGGCCGCGATGCAGCGCGCCCATGGTCGGAACCAGACCGACGGTGTCGCCGGCGACGCGCCACTCGGCAATACGGGCCCGCAGTCCGACGATGGTGCGGACGATCTCGAGTGCCATGGACGGATCGGGTGGGGCGAGTCGCCCCGGCTCAGCCGGTTTTGCGCTTCAGGCCGAACAATTGCTCGGGCCCGGGGAAGCGGCGATCGCGGACGTCGGCGCCGAAAGCCTGGACCGACTCTTCGATGATCTGGCCGAGCTCGGCGTAGCGTTTGACGAACTTCGGCGTGAACTCGCGGAAGATGCCCAACAGGTCTTCGGTGACGAGAATTTGTCCGTCGCAGGCCGGCGATGCGCCGATGCCGATGGTCGGAACCGGCACCGACTTGGTGATGGCGTGGGCCAGCGACTCGACGGTGCCTTCGATGACGAGTGCGAAGGCTCCGGCCTCGGCGCAGGCTTTGGCGTCGGCCAGAATGCGCGCCGCGTCGGCGCCTTCCCGGCCGCGGGCCCGATAACCGCCGACGACGTTCACCGATTGCGGCATCAAGCCGACATGGCCGAGCACGGGAATGCCGCGCTTGGTCAGGAAGGCGATGGTCTCGGCCATTTCGGCCCCGCCTTCGATCTTGATTCCTTTGCAGCCGGTCTCGGCCATGATCCGGGCGGCGTTACGGAACGCGATCTGCGGCGATTCTTGGTAGCTGCCGAAGGGCATATCGACGATGACGCAGGCGTGGCGGGTACCGCGAACCACGGCCCGGCCGTGGGCGATCATCATGTCCATCGTCACGGCCAGGGTGGAATCGTAGCCGTACACCACCATTCCGACGGAATCGCCGACCAGCAGCAGATCGACATGGGGATCGAGGAGCCGCGCCATCGGCGTCGTGTAAGCCGTCAGGCAGACGAGCGGGACGCCAGCCTTGCGCGAGCGGATCTCCGGTATGGTGACGCAATGATCGTGCGACGCGGCGCTCACGGCTTCGGTCTCCGGTAGGCGGCTAGAATCGAGTATATGGGCGATGATACCGCACTGCACAATGACTGGCTATGCTGACGGCGCCTGGCCGGCCGCCCTGTGGAGCAGTTCGCGGGGGGTCGGCGGATTGCGAGGATGGCCCGGAATCCAGCTATGGTTGCGAGGACTTCGCCGGTCCGGCGTTGGGGGCGGTCCGGGGGACGCGATGGGGATTGTCGGCGGAGTTCTAACGAATTGAAAAATAAAGACAAAATTGATAAACCAGAGGCTCAAGGGAAGACTGGCGACGTGAATCTGAAAGATCCAGACGCCGAGGCCGAGCTGAAGCTCGATGAGAACGGCACCGACGACGGCGTCCTCCACTCGACGGGGGTTCTGCCCGCCCAGTCGATTCGCGCCCTGATCCACGCCAAGCGCATCCAGGCGGTCCAAGAGATCCGCGAGGAACAAATTCAGCCGGCGAGCCTCGATCTTCGCCTCGGCGCTGTCGCCTATCGGGTGCGGGCGAGTTTCCTGCCCGGCGAAGGCGTCACCGTTCGCGACAAGCTCACCGCGTTCGGCATGCACGAGATCGACCTGACGTCCGGCGCGGTCCTCGAACGCGGCTGCGTCTACATAGTGCCCTTGATGGAATCGGTCAGCTTGGGGGCCCGGGTCTCGGCCATGGCCAATCCGAAAAGCTCGGCCGGCCGGCTCGACATTTTCACCCGCGTCATCACCGACGGCTCGTCGGAGTTCGACCGTGTCCGGCCCGCCTACAAGGGTCCGCTTTACGCCGAGATCTCGCCGCGGGCGTTTTCGATCCTGGTCCATGAAGGCTCGAGGCTATGCCAGCTCCGCATCCGCCGCGGCAGCCCGCCGGCCAGCGACACGGCGCTGCGCCGCCTCCAGGACGAATCGCAACTGGTCCACACCGACGAAGGCCGCGAAAATATTTCCAAAGGCAAGATCGGGGTGACCGTCGATCTGCGCGGCGACGGCACGTCGCCGATCATCGGCTATCGTGCGAAGCCGCACACCGATCTGATCGACGTCGACAAGGTCGATCACTATGCGCCCGAAGATTATTGGGACGTGCTGCACGTCGAGTCGCGGCCCAGCATCATCCTGAACCCGGGCGACTTTTATATTCTGGCGTCGAGGGAAGCGATCACCGTGCCCCCCGACCACGCCGCCGAGATGGTCGCCTATGACACTTTGATGGGCGAGTTCCGCGTCCATTACGCCGGCTTCTTCGATCCCGGGTTCGGCTATGCGGCGACCGGCGGTACCGGTTCGCGCGCCGTTCTCGAAGTTCGCTCCCACGAAGTCCCGTTCACCGTCGAGCACGGTCAGGTCGTCGGCCGCTTGATGTACGAACGGCTCGTCGCACTTCCCGACAAGCTCTACGGCATGGGCATCGGTTCGAGTTATCAGCGCCAAGGCCTGATGCTCGCCAAACAATTCCGTCGTCCGCGGACGCCGTAGTCGTGACCGCTCTTATCGTTTCTCGAAAACCCTCACCCCGCCCCTCTCCCGCGAAAGCGGGAGAGGGAGGGACCCGCCGCGCAAGCGGTGGGAGGGTGAGGGCGATCGTCATGCTGCTGGCAATGCTCGCGTTGTCGGCCTGTGCGTCGCGCGACACGCCGGTGGCAAAACCGCATCAGATGGTCGTCGCCGCGCATCCGGCTGCCGCGGAAGCCGGCCGCGAGATGTTGCGGGCCAGTGGCAGCGCCATCGACGCGGCGATCGCGACGCAATTGGTGTTGGGTCTGGTCGAGCCGCAGTCGTCGGGGATCGGCGGCGGCGCGTTCCTTCTGCATCACACCGCGCGGACCGGAGATATCGCGGTCTATGACGGCCGCGAACCGGCGCCGGCTTCGGCCCGGCCCGAAATGTTTCTCGACGCAGATAAAAAGCCGAAACCGTTCTTCGATGCCGCGGTCGGCGGCGGCGCGGTCGGCGTTCCAGGCGTTTTGCGCATGCTCGAGCTTGCCCACAAACAACACGGCCGTTTGCCCTGGGCCAAGTTGTTCGAGCCGGCGATCCAACTGGCCGACAGGGGCTTTCCGATTTCGCCGCGGCTTGCCGGGCAGATCGCCGAAGACCGTTATCTAAAAACCTTCGCCGAGGCCCGGGCTTATTTCTATTTGCCCGACGGCAGTCCGAAGCCGGCCGGAACGCGTCTGGTGAATCCAGCCTATGCCGAAGTTCTGCGCGCGGTCGCCCAAGGTGGCGCCGATGCGTTCTATACGGGACCCATCGCTGCCGACATCGTTGCCGCCATCCAGTGCGCCCAACCGAACCCCGGCGGTATGACGACGGCAGATCTTGCCACCTTCGTGCCGCGCAAGCGCCAGGCCGTCTGCGGTCCGTATCGGACGTGGCTGGTCTGCGCGCCGCCGCCGCCGACCTCGGGCGGCGTAGCGCTTCTGCAAATTCTCGGCGTGTTGCAGAAATTCGATCTGGCCCGGCTCGATCCCAATTCTCTCTACGCAGCGCATCTGATCGCCGAGGCCAGCCGTCTCGCATTCGCCGATCGCAACACCTATGTCGGCGATCCCGAATTCGTCGACGTCCCGGTCGCCGCCTTGATCGATCCGCGCTATCTGGCCCGCCGCGCCGACCTGATATCGCCGACCCGCAGCATGGGCCGAGCCCAACCCGGGCAGCTTGCGGCGGCGGGCGAGCGCGGCATGGGCCATGCCGATTCCGAATTCGCGGTCTCGACCAGCCATCTCAGCATCGTCGATCCCGGCGGCAACACCGTCAGCATGACCTCGAGCGTCGAAACCGCCTTTGGCTCGCACCTCATGGTGCGCGGGTTCCTCCTCAACAATCAGCTGACCGATTTCGCGTTCTCGCCAACCGACGAGCGCGGCCCGGTCGCCAATCGCGTCCAAGCTGGCAAACGGCCGCGCAGCTCGATGACTCCGGCCTTCGTCTTCGATAATCGCGGGCGGCTGTTGCTGGCCACCGGTTCGCCGGGCGGTGCCCAGATCATCGGCTATGTGGCGCGCAGCGTGATCGCGGCTCTCGATTGGAACATCGACGCGCCAGCGATCGCTAGATTGCCGCATGTCATCAATCTGAACGGGCCGACGGTCCTGGAAAAAGGAACGGCGGTCGAGACCCTGAAAGCCGGGCTCGAAGCCTTGGGTCATGAGGTCCAAATGCGCGATCTGGCGAGCGGCCTGAATGTCATTCGACTATCGAACGTCGGTCTCGAAGGTGGCTCCGATCCGCGTCGCGAAGGTGTCGCGCTCGGCGATTAGCCAAGACAAGTCCGCGGCCAGCGACTACGTTCGGCCCGGCCGGGATGCGATAATTGCCCCGACACCGCTTTCTCCGATTGAGTAGGTACCAATGTCCGTGACCTCGACGCCTGTCCGCGTGTTCCTTTTGCCCGGTCGTGACCGCCGCGTCGGCTCTGGCCATCCTTGGGCCTATTCCAACGAAATCAACATGGACGCCGCCACCAAGGCGCTGACCGCGGGCGAGGTGGCGACGCTCCATCGCGTCGATGGCAAACCGCTCGGCGTCGGCACGTTCAATCCTCACACCCTGATCTCGTTTCGGGTCCTGGCCCAAAATCCGACGACGCCGATCGATCGGACGTTTTTCGAAACGCGCCTGAAAGCGGCGTTGGCGCTGCGCGAGCGGCTCTACGACGAGCCCTATTACCGGCTGGTCCACGGCGAAGCTGACGGCCTCGGCGGCCTGGTCGTCGATCGCTACGGCGACATCGTCGTCATTCAGACCGCGACCGCCGGTATGGAACGTCTGTTGCCGGAACTTCTCGCCGCGCTCGACATCGTCATCAACCCGAGCGCCGTCATGCTACGCAACGACGGTTCGTTCCGCCGTCTCGAAAATCTTGAGACGTATGTTCGGCCGGCGAAGGGAACGGTGCCCGAGTCCGTCGAAGTCCACGAACGCGGCTTGCGCTTCCCCGCCGACGTCACGGCCGGCCAAAAGACCGGCTGGTTCTTAGATCAGCGCGATGCGCGTAATTTCGTCGCACCGCTCGCCAAGGGCGGACGGATGCTCGACGTCTACTCCCACATCGGCGGTTTCGCGATTGCCGCCCTTAAGGCGGGCGCCGAACGCGCCATCGCCGTCGATTCCTCGGCCAAGGCGCTGGAGCTCGCCGAGCTTGCCGGTAAGTGGAACGACGTCAGCGATCGGCTCAGCGTTGTGAAGGCCGAAGCCTTTGGCGAATTGGAGCGTCTGCGGTCGGCCGGCGATCGGTTCCGCGTCGTCGCCTGCGATCCGCCCGCTTTCGTTCGCATCGCCAAGGAATTGAAAACGGGCCTCAAGGGCTATCGCAAGCTGGTGCGTCTGGCCGCGGCCGTCGTCGAGCCAGGCGGATTTCTGTTCATCGCCTCGTGTTCGCACAACGTCACGGTAGAAGCCTTCGCCTCCGAAGTCGCGGCCGGGGTTCAACGCGCCGGACGGGACGGGCGGATCTTGCGTTCGACTGGCGCCGGCCCGGATCATCCGGTGCATCCGCGTTTGCCAGAGTCGGCCTATCTCAAAGGTCTGGTGCTTCAGCTCGACTGAAGCCGGGAGCTATTTCACGGCGACGAGAAATAATCGCCGGAACGGAAACAGCGTTTTGCCGTTGGCTTGCTTCGGATAAGCCCGCGCCACCCGCTCGGCATAGGTCGCGACGAACGCATCCCGATGTTCGCCGGCGGCCTCGATCCACGGGCGCAGCCCCGTGCCTTTGACCCACTCGACGACCGGATTGTTGCCCTCGAGGACGTGGATATAGGTCGTCTCCCACAAATCGATGTGGCGGACGCGATCGACCAAGAGATCGTAGTACGCCTCCGACGGCAGGGTTGGGGACAGACGCGACACGCCGGCGAGGCGTTGTTTCCACGGACCGGTGTCGGCGGTCTCCATCATCAAGCGATGCGACGGCGCGGCGTAGTTCAGCGGCATCTGAACGGCCAGGACGCCACCTGGTTTGAGCGCGTCGATCAAATTCGGAAACAGCCGGTCGTGCTCGGGCAACCACTGCAGGGCCGCGTTGGAGAAAATCAGATCGGCCGGCGGATCGGGCTGCCACGCGGAAAGGTCCGCCTCGACCCAGGTGATGTCGCCGCCTTCGGTTTTGGCTTTGGCGAGCATGTCCGGCGAGGAATCGACGCCGACGATGCGCGCCTTCGGCCACCGTGCTTTCAGAGCCCGTGTTCCCGGCCCGGTGCCACAGCCGAGGTCGTACAACATCGCGCCCTCGGCCTGCGCCGTTAGCGCCAGACGATCCATGAGATCTTCGGCCGGCCGGTTTCGCTCGGCGGCGAAGCGGAGATATTGGGCGGGATTCCATTCGACCATGGCGGGCTTAACCAAAGCGGGCGAGGAAACGCACCAGTGATTTCGTGCGTTCCGAAAATAATCGAGGCGTGACGAAGCTACCAGCGGCGTGTCGGCTCGCCGAGCTCAACGTCGGGTACGGTACGATCGTTTCTGCCACTCCGTCGAGTTTGATCCGGTTGCGGATGGCGAGCGTCCAGAGGTTGATCATCTCGTCGGCGGCGGGTCCGACAATGCCGGCGCCGTGGATACGGCCCTTCGGCGTGGCGACGACTTTGACATGCCCGTCCAGTGTTCCGTCGGCCTGGGCCCGATCGGTATCGGCGAGGGCCCAGCGCAGAACGCGCAACTTGACGCCCTGTCGCCGCGCGTCGTCTTCGCTCAGGCCGACTTGAGCGAGTGCCGGCATCGTGAACGTGACGCGAGGTACGGCGCGCGTATCGAGGCGCGACGGGATCCGGAACAACGCGTTGCGCAAGACGACGGCGGCATGCGACGCGGCGAGATGATCGGTCCCATCACCGCCGACCGACGCACCGACCGCAAAAATGCGTCGGTTCGACGTGCGCAGCCGTCCATCGACCGCAATGCCGCTGGCGGTGTGGATGACGTCGGCCGCGGCGAGACCGAGGTCGTGGATGTGCGGCGCTTCGCCGACGGCGATCAAAAGGTCCGAGCCTTCGATCCGGCGTTCGCCGTCGCCGAGAACTGCGATGACGGTGGATACTTGCCGTTCGATCCGCGCCACCGAGACGTTCTCGTGGAGATCGACGCCGTCCTGGATCAGCGCTTGACGAACGACGTCGACAAGTTCGGGATCGTCCTCGGGCAATACGGGCGTGGTGGCGAGAAGCGTGACCCGCGCCCCGAGGCGACGGAGGCCTTGAGCGAGTTCAAGCCCACGCGCCGTTCCGCCGATCACGATCAGATGATCCGGCACACGGTCCAGATCGGCGATCGTGGCCGGCGTGCGATAGCCGCCGTCGGCCAGACCCGGAATCGTCGGGATGATCGGCGCGGCCCCTGTCGCAATCACGAAGCGCCGGGCCCGGACAATCCTGCCGCCGGCTTCGACGCGGCGCCGGTCGATGAAGCGAGCCGGGGCGGGAATGACCTCGACGCTCAAGCCTTCGATCCGCACCCGGGAATGGAGCGGCGCGACGTCGGTGAGGACAGAGCGGACACGCGCGAAGACCGCCTTTCCATCACTGGCGGGCGCGAGGGCGTTCAGGCCAAAGGTGGTGGCGTTCTGAAGGGTCCAGGCGGCGTTGGCGGAGGCCCGCAAGATTTGAGTCGCAAGCGAGCCCTGGTCTCCGCCCAACGGACCGGGCTCGATCAAGACCGTTTTGGCTCCGAGCTGCGCGGCTCCGGCAGCGATGGTGAACCCCGCCGCCTCGCCACCGATGACACAGAGATCGACGTCAACCGAAGACGTCATGGCTACCGTTTCTCGACGGCTGGCGATCCGTGATCGGGCTTGACAGACATGGGCATCGGGTCCTCGAAAGCCATGAGCGGACGCAGATATTGGGGGTTTGTCTCGGCGGATAGGCCGAATACTCTAGCAGAAGCTCCACCTTTGCCCGCTACGCCTGGGCTGCAGGGGTCCCCTTCGGGGGGCGGCGGCGTTGACACTCCACCCCCGAGACCGTATACAGCGGGCCTCATTTCCAATGGATGTTTGTCCGTGAAGCGCACTTATCAGCCGAGCAAGCTCGTCCGCAAGCGCCGTCATGGCTTCCGCGCCCGTATGGCGACGGTCGGCGGGCG
>SHVU01000053.1 GCA_009691105.1 Rhodospirillales bacterium | reverse complement strand
GCAGGGTTTCAAAAGCCGGGGCTCAGCTCAACGATTTCTCTCTACTCACGCTGCCGTCTACAACACCTTCAACGTCCAACGCCATCTGACTTCAGCCTCGACGCACCGAACCTTCCGCGCGGCGGCCACGGACACGTGGCGGACGGCGGCCGCAGGCCCTTTACGTTCTTTGTTCGGCAACGTGACAAAGCCGTCCCGCCTTATCCGGCTTTATCCGGCGTCAAATGGTGGGTAGAGTGGTGGGTACAACAAGAAGTATATTACATAAGTCATTAGTACTACATAACAAATCTTACAATAGTGGCGGAGGGGGTGGGATTCGAACCCACGGTACCCCTAAGGGTACAACAGTTTTCGAGACTGTCCCGATCGGCCTCTCTGGCACCCCTCCGCAGGGTTTCGGGAACCGGCGAACTGTTAAGACAATCGCCGGGCGGGCGCAAGCCGGGGCGAATGGCCGGCCCGGGGCCGTCTCCGGGGTCTTTTTGGCTTGGCCAAAGGCGCCCCGCCGGGTTGACAGGCCGCCACCCCCCGCTATTATGCGCCGCCGTCGGGGCCGCCCGTCACGGGCGCGCCCGACCTTCCACGATTCGAGTACGAGTAGAGCGCCATGTACGCCGTTTTCCGGACTTCCGGTCAGCAATTTCGCGTCGCCAACGGCGACGTCATCACCCTTCACGCCCACATCGGGACGCCTGGCGAGACCATCTCGTTCGGCGACGTCCTGATGCTGAAGAGCGAAAGCGACATGAGCATCGGTTCGCCGGTTCTCGTCACCGCCAAGGTCTTTGCCGAAGTCGTCGAGCAAGGCCGCGGCGAAAAGGTGATCATTTTCAAGAAGCGCCGGCGCAAGCACTATCGCCGTCTGCGCGGCCATCGTCAGGATCAGACAGTGTTGAAGATCGTCGGCTTTAGTTTGAGCGGCGAACAGCCGCCGGTCGTCGAAGCCCCGGCCAAGGCGCCCCGCGCGCCGGTGGTTGCCAAGGAGCCCAAGGCCGAACGCGTTCGGCCCGCGCCCAAGGCCAAAGCTAAGTCCAAGTCCAAGGAGTAACGCGCTATGGCTCATAAAAAAGCAGGCGGCAGCTCGCGCAACGGTCGCGATTCGGCTGGCCGTCGTCTCGGCTTGAAGTTGTACGGCGACGAAACGGCGACGCCCGGCAACATCCTGATCCGTCAGCGCGGCACGAAGTATCACGCCGGCGCCGGCGTCGGCATGGGCCGCGATCACACGTTGTTCGCGCTCGTCCCGGGCCGCGTGAAGTATCGCCACACCGGCGGCCGCGTGTACGTGTCGGTCGAAGCTCCGGCCGCGGCGACCGCGTCCTAGCAGCCGCCTCCCTGTTCGGCGCCGGCAGCGGATACCGCCGGCACTTTCCGACCCGGCCGTCTCCGTCCTATCTATAGGCGAGAGCGGCCATGAAATTCCTCGACGAAGCCAAGATCTTCATCAAAAGCGGCAACGGCGGTCCCGGGTCGATCGCCTTTCGCCGCGAGAAGTACATCGAGTTCGGCGGGCCGGACGGCGGCAACGGCGGCCGGGGCGGCGACGTCATCGTCGAGGCCGTGGCGTCCCTGAACACGCTGATTGATTTCCGCTATCTCCAGCACATCAAGGCCGAGCCCGGCCGTCCCGGAGCCGGGGACAATCGCACCGGCGCCGACGGCAAGGACGCGATCATCCGCGTTCCGATCGGCACCGAAATTCTCGAAGACGATAAAGAGACCATCGTCGCCGATCTGGTCAACGCCGGCGACCGCGTCGTCCTGGCCGTGGGCGGCGACGGCGGCTACGGCAACGCCTATTTCAAGAGCTCGACCAACCGCGCCCCGAAACGCGCCGATCCCGGCTGGCCCGGCCAGGAACGCTGGCTGTGGCTGCGCTTGAAGCTGATTGCCGACGGCGGCGTCGTTGGATTGCCCAACGCCGGCAAGTCGACGTTCCTGTCGCGGGTCTCGGCGGCGCGGCCGAAGATCGCCGACTATCCCTTCACGACGCTGTATCCGAACTTGGGTGTCGTCCTGGTCGACGAAAAATCCTTCGTGCTCGCTGATCTGCCCGGCCTGATCGAGAACGCCCACGAAGGCGCCGGGCTCGGCGTGCGCTTTTTGGGTCACGTCGAACGCTGCCGGGTCCTGATCCATCTCGTCGACGGAACCGAATCCGAAGTCGTCGATGCATGGCGCACGGTGCGCGCCGAGCTTACCGCCTATGGCCACGGCCTCGCCAAGAAGCCCGAGGTTCTGGTCTTGAGCAAATGCGACGCGCTCACCCCCGACGTCATCTTGCGGCGGAAAAAAGCTTTGGCCAAAGCGTCGGGCCGGCCGGTGATCGTGATGTCGGCGGTGTCGGGGCTTGGACTCACCGACGTCTTGCGGGCCATCGCCAAGCGCCTCGCCAAGAAAAAGCCGGTGTCCCGCGCCATCTTCGCCGACGACGCGCCATGAACGCCGCGGCGCAAACCTCGGCGCTCACTACGGCGCGGCGCATCGTCGTCAAGATCGGCTCGTCGCTCTTGGTCGACGCCGAACGCGGTTCGCTGCGGCGTGCTTGGCTCGAAGGTCTCGCCGCCGATGTGGCGCGCCTGAAGGGCCGCGGCCAGGAAGTGGTGCTGGTGTCATCCGGCGCTATCGCGCTTGGTCGCCGCCATTTGAAATTCACCGACGGCGAATTGCGGCTCGAAGAAAAGCAAGCCGCCGCCGCCGCCGGCATGATCCGTCTCGCGCATGCCTATCAGGAAACCATGGAGCCTCACGGCATCACCGTGGCTCAAGTGTTGCTGACCCTCGACGACAGCGAAAACCGGCGGCGCTATCTGAACGCGCGCTCGACATTGTTGACGCTGATCGGGGCCGGGGCCGTGCCCCTCATCAACGAGAACGACACCGTCGCCACCGATGAAATCCGTTTCGGCGACAACGACCGTCTCGCCGGTCGCGTCGCCGCCATGGTCTCGGCCGACGTCTGCGTGTTGCTCTCCGACGTTGACGGTCTCTACACCGCCGATCCGCGCGCCGATGCCGCGGCGAAGTTCATCGACGAGGTCGACGACGTGACGCCCGAGATCGAAGCCATGGCCGAAGGGGCGGGGTCCAAGCTCGGCTCCGGCGGCATGGTCACCAAGTTGATCGCGGCTCGCGCCGCCATCGCCGCCGGTTGCCGGATGGCGATCGCCGACGGTCGCGAGACGCATCCCTTGAAGCGGATCGAAGACGGCGGCCGCGCCACCTGGTTCGTGCCGCGCTCGAACCCCAAGGCGGCGCGCAAGCTGTGGATCGCCGGAACGCTGAAGCCCGAAGGCGTGTTGATCGTCGACGACGGCGCCTTGAAGGCCTTGAAGACCGGCAAGAGCCTGTTGCCGGCCGGGATCGTGCGGATCGAAGGCGGCTTCCGGCGCGGCGACGCGGTGCTCGTGAAGACCGCCGACGGCCGCGAAATCGGTCGAGGGCTTTCGGCCTATTCGGCCGACGACGCGCGGCTGATCAAGGGCCACAAGACCAGTGAAATCGAAACGCTGCTTGGCTATCGTGGCCGCGACGAGATGATCCATCGCGACGATCTCGTCCTGTCCGACGGAGGCTTGGGGTGAACGTCGCCGACACGACCGACGTCGGCCGTCTGATGGCCGAGATCGGGCGCGCCGCCAAGGCCGCCGCCCGCATTCTCGCCGGCGCCTCGACGGATGCGAAGAACACGGCGTTGCGTTTGGCGGCCACGGCGATGCGTGACGGCCGCGCCGCGTTGCTCGACGCCAATCAGCGCGATGTCATTGCGGCCGAACAGGCCGGTGTCTCGAAACCCATGGTCAATCGCTTGCGCCTGACCGAGGCCAGAGTCGAATCGACCGCCAAAGGTCTAGAAGACATTGCGGGCTTGCCCGATCCGGTCGGTCGCGTCATGGCCGAATGGACACGGCCCAACGGCCTCCAATTGTCGCGGGTTCGGACGCCGCTCGGCGTGATTGGCGTGATTTATGAGTCTCGCCCCAACGTTACGGCGGATGCTGGTGGGCTGTGCCTGAAAGCCGGCAACGCCTCGATCCTGCGCGGTGGTTCGGAAAGTCTGCATTCGTCGCTGGCCATCGCCGGCTGTCTCGGCTCCGGCCTGGTGGCGGCGGGCTTGCCCAAGACCGCGATCCAGCTGGTACCAACCACCGATCGCGCCGCGGTTGGGGCCATGCTCGCTATGCACGAGACCATCGACGTCATTGTGCCGCGCGGCGGGCGCTCGTTGGTCGAACGCATCCGCGCCGAGAGCCGCGTGCCGCTGTTCATGCATCTCGAAGGGCTTTGCCACACCTACGTCGATGGCTCGGCCGATCCCGAGATGGCGCGGAAGATCGTCGTGAACTCGAAAATGCGCCGCCCGGAAATCTGCGGCGCCACCGAAACCTTGCTGGTCGATCGGCGCTTGTCGAATTCGTTGCTGCCGCTGCTGGTCCAGGATCTGATCGAGGCCGGTTGCGAAGTGCGCGGCGACGTCACGGTCCAAGGCCTCGACGCCAAGGTCCGGGCCGCGACCGAGGCCGACTGGGACACCGAATATCTCGACGCCATCATCGCGGTCCGCGTCGTCGACGGCGTGACCGGAGCGCTGGATCACATCGCGGCCCACAACTCGCAGCACACCGAAGCCATCGTTGCCGAAGATCCGGCGGTGCAGACCGCCTTCATCAACGGCCTCGACGGGGCCATCGTCATGGTCAACACCTCGACCCAGTTCGCCGACGGCGCCGAGTTCGGCATGGGCGCCGAGATCGGCATCTCGACCGGCAAGCTGCACGCCCGCGGCCCGGTCGGCGTCGAGGAGCTCACCACCTTTCGCACCATCGTCCGCGGAACCGGCCAGTGCCGGCCGTAAAACGGGCCACCCGTCTTCCCCGGTCGCGGGTGGGTGAGGGTTTGCGCGTCGGCTTGCTCGGCGGCTCGTTCAATCCGGCCCACGACGGCCACCTCATCATCAGCGAGATCGCGCTGAAGCGTCTCAAGCTCGACGAGGTCTGGTGGCTGGTCTCGCCGCAAAATCCTTTGAAGTCGACCGACGACATGGCGCCGCTCAAAGTCCGTCTGCGCGATGCCAAGCGCCTGACCAAAGGCCGGAGCATCCGTCCGACCGACATCGAAGTGACGCTCGGCACCCGCTACACCGTCGATACCTTGGCGGCGCTGAAGGCACGCTTTCCCAAAACGCGGTTCGTCTGGTTGATGGGCGCCGATAATCTTGTCGAGATAAGCCGTTGGCGACGCTGGCGGGCCATCTTTCGCGGAGTCGCCATTGCGGTTTTGGCACGGCCCTCCTATTCTTTACGAGCGCTTCAGAGCCGGGCCGCCCGGCGATTCAGGAGGGCGCGTTTGAGGCCTATACTGGCCACGTGGTTACCGTCGCGAAATCCCCCCGCCTGGGTGTTCCTCAGAACGCCGCGCAGCGCCGTGTCGGCGACGCGGCTTCGCGCCGAGCGGGCGGCAGCTCGCCCAGCGTCCAGGAGTTCCAAGTCATAGCGCGTCGTCCTCGCAAGTCAGCCGTCTCCCCAGGCCTGGTCGAACAGGTTGTCGCCGCTCTCGACGACGACAAGGCCCGCGACGTTGTGGTCATCGATCTCGCCGGCAAAGCGTCGTTCGCCGATCACATGGTGGTCGCGACCGGCACCTCGCAGCGCCACGTCGCCGCCATCGCCGCCCATTTGCGCGAAAGCCTGAAAGGCTGGGGCATCAAAAGCCCGTCGGTCGAAGGCCAGGCGCGCGGCGATTGGGTCCTGGTCGACGCCGGCGACGTCGTCATCCATATTTTCCGGGCCGAGGTCCGGGCCTTCTACGACCTCGAGCAGATGTGGGCGGCCTTCGCCGCCGAGCCCGTCGCCACCAAACCGGCCGCGAAACCGCGCCGGTCCAGCGCCAGCGCCTAAGTCCCGAGGTCCCGTGCGCGTCACGCTTGCCGCGGTCGGCCGGTGGGGCGAGACCAAGGGCGGTCCCGAACGCGCGCTGTTCGATCGCTACGTCGATCGTCTCGGGCTGCGTCTCGATCTCAAGGAAGTCGACGTCAAGAAAGTCTCCGGACCCGGGCTTCGCGCCGCCGAGGGCGAAAAACTCCTGGCACAAATTCCCAAGAACGCCACCGTCGTCGCCCTCGATGTCAAAGGCCTGGCCGTCGACAGCGAAGGCCTGGCCAAGCTGTTGTCCGGCTGGCGCAATCGCGGACTCAAGGATTTGGCGTTCGTCATCGGCGGCGCCGACGGCCTCGATCCAGCGGTCCTGGCCCGGGCCGAGTTGCGGCTGTCGCTCGGGCCGCTGACCTGGCCGCATTTGCTGGTCCGGGCGATGCTGGCCGAGCAGCTCTACCGGGCCCAATGCATCCTCGACGGCCACCCGTATCATCGGGGATAGAGCCGGCCCGCGCCGTTTCGAGCCGCGCCGGATTCCCTTATAGTGCCGCCCATGGACCGTAACGAAACACAGGCCCGACCGCGGCCCGTCGTTCTGTGCATTCTCGACGGCTGGGGCGATCGCGCCGACGGCGACGATAACGCCATCGCGCTCGCCAAATTGCCGACCTGGACGCGGCTGAACGCGACCCAGCCGAAGTCCCATCTCGAAGCCTCCGAAGGCGACGTCGGCCTGCCGGAAGGCCAGATGGGCAACTCCGAAGTCGGCCATATGAACTTGGGCGGCGGCCGCGTTCTGGTCCAAGACTTGACCCGCATCGACCAAGCCTTCGCCGATAAAACCGTCGGCGCGATGCCGGCGTTCCGCGATTTCGTTGCGGCGCTGAAAAAAAGCCGCGGCACCTGCCACGTCGTCGGCCTGTTGTCGCCGGGCGGCGTGCATTCGCATCAATATCATCTCGCCGCTCTGGTCCGGCTCGTCGCCGCCGAAGGCATCCCGGTCGCCGTGCACGCCTTCCTCGATGGCCGCGACACGCCGCCGCGCAGCGCCCGCGAATACCTGGCGCGATTCCAATCCGACATCGCTACCGCGCCCGGCGCGACGATTGCCACGGTCGGCGGCCGCTACTTCGCCATGGATCGCGACAATCGCTGGGAACGGGTCGAGTCCGCTTACCGCTGTTTGGTCGATGCCGAGGGCGAACGCGCCCCGACTCCCGTCGCCGTCGTCGATCGCGCTTACGCCACGGTCGGCGACGAGTTCGTGCCGCCGACGGTGATTGGGGCTTACGCCGGCATGAAGGACGGTGACGGTCTTCTCGTCGCCAACTTCCGCGCCGATCGCGTCCGTCAAATCTTGCGCGCCTTCGTGCTTCCCGGCTTCACGAATTTCCGCCGGCCCCGCGTGGCGGCGTTTGCGGCGAAGCTCGGCCTCACCGCCTATGCCGAGGATCTTAACGCCTCGATCGCGGCGCTGTTCCCGAGCGCTCCGGCCGCCAACATTCTCGGCCAAGTCGTCGCCGATGCCGGGCTCAAGCAACTGCGCATCGCCGAGACCGAGAAGTACGCCCACGTCACGTATTTCTTCAACGGCGGCCGCGAGACGGTGTTTCCCGGCGAGGAGCGCATTCTCGTCGCCTCGCCCAAGGTCGCGACCTACGACTTGAGGCCCGAGATGTCGGCCGACGACATCACCGATCGTCTGGTTCCGGCAATCGAAAGCGGCCAGTTCGATTTGATCGTCGTCAATTACGCCAACGCCGACATGGTCGGACACACCGGCAATCTCGCCGCGGCGATGCAGGCGGCCAAGGCCGTCGACCGCTGCCTCGCGCGACTCGAGGCCGCCGTCGTCGCGGCCGGGGGCACACTGCTCATCACCGCCGATCATGGCAACGCCGAACGGATGAGCGATCATTCGACCGGCCAGCCGCACACGGCGCATACGCTCGATCCCGTGCCGTTCCTCGTCGTCAACGGCCCGCGCTGGGTTCAAGGGGCGCGTCCCGGCCGTCTCGCCGATGTCGCGCCGACCGTCCTTCGCCTGATGGGCTTGCCAATTCCGAAGGACATGACCGGCCGTTCGTTGCTCGTCGAGCGCGACGCACAATCCAACGCCGCGGATTAGGGATGTCGGAATCACCTCATGGTTCGAGACGGCCGCTTCGCGGCCTCCTCACCATGAGGCCTCATCCTGAGGAGCGGCCCGAAGGGTCGTGTCTCGAAGGATGGAAAGTCGTCCTGACGTTTTGTCTCACCTTCGTCCTCGCGATGGCCGGCGCCATGCCGAGTTCGGCGGCCGATTCCAATCCCACCGAACGTCTCGGCGAGATCGAGCGCGCCCTTGAAAAAAGCCGTCGCGACGAAGCCGAGATCCGGCGCCGCGCCCAAGAGCTGGAAGGCGAGGCCGGGCGCGTTCAGCGCGACCTCGTCACCGCGGCGCAAGTCATTCAAGATCTGGAAGCGGAAGCTCTCGGTCTTGAAGGCGAGCTGACGCAACTCACCGCGGCCGAGGCGGAAAAGCGGGAGCAAGTCGCCCGCAACCGCAATCGCGCCGGCCGCGTTCTTCTCGCCCTCGAACGTCTGGCCCGCCATCCCCCGGAAGCGGTGCTGGTCAGTCCGCTGCCGCCCGACGACCTAGTGCGAAGCGCCGTCGTCTTGCGGACCGCGGTGCCGGTCATCGAGATGGAATCCCGGGCGCTGGGCGCCGAGCTCGACCGTCTTGCCAAGACCCGGGCCGAGATCGCCTCGAAAAAGCGCGCCCTGACCCAGGCGGTTACGGCTCTCGAGGTCCAAAAGCGCCGCCTCGACTCGCTGATGGGCACGAAGCGCGAGGCGGTGCGGGTCGCGCTCGCCGAAAGCAAAGACGTCGAAGGCCGGATGGGCCGCCTGGCCCGCGAGGCCGAGGATTTGAAGGCGCTCCTGGACCGGATCGAGGATGACCGCCGGGCCCGCGAGGCCAAGGCCGTCGTTCCCGCCCCGGCGCCGCCGGAGCCCGTCGCCGGCCTTGGCCGGCCGCTCGCCGAGCCCAAGGGGCAGCTCCTGTATCCCGCCATTGGCCGGCTCGTCGGGTCCTATGGCCAACCGACCGAGAGCGGGATGACCCGTCGCGGACTTGTCATCGAAACGAGACCTGGCGCCGCGGTGGTCGCGCCCCATGGCGGATCGGTGGTGTTCGCCGGTCTCTTTCGCGCCTATGGGCTGCTCTTGATCATCGAACATGGCGAGGGATATCATTCATTGCTGGCCGGCTTGTGGCGCATCGACGCCGAAGTCGGCCAGAAGCTTCTGGGGGGCGAGCCGATTGGTGCCATGGGCGATGATGCCAGTGGTAAGACGGCGCTCTATGTTGAGCTTCGGCTCAAGGGCCAGCCCGTCAACCCCGTGCCGTGGCTTGCGGCCAGAAAAGGAAAGGTAAGCGGATGATGTATCGGACGATGATGGCGACGCTCGCGATTACGCTTGGCGTCGCATCCTGGGCCCAGGCTGCCGAAACCACGAAGAACACGGGCAAAACCTACGAGCTTCTCAATCTGTTCGGCGAGGTCTTCGAGCGCATCCGCTCGGACTACGTCGAGAACCCGGAAGATCAGGATCTGATCGAGAACGCCATCAACGGCATGTTGTCGGCGCTCGATCCGCATTCCAGTTACCTGAACGCCAAAAGTTTCCGCGACACGCAAGTCCAGACGCGCGGCGAATTCGGCGGTCTCGGTATCGAAGTGACGCAAGAGAGCGGCATCATCAAGGTCGTCTCGCCGATCGACGATACGCCGGCGCATCGCGCCGGGATCGAGCCCGGCGATCTGATCACGCATCTGAACAGACAGCCGGTCGTCGGCATGACGTTGTCGGAAGCCGTCGAAATGATGCGCGGTCCTCCGGGCACCGACATCGTCATCAGCCTGCGTCGCGCCGGCCGCGAGCCGTTCGACGTGACGCTGACCCGCGCCGTCATTCGCATCCGTTCGGTCCGGGCTAGTCTCGAAGGCGAGATCGGTTACGTGCGCATCACCCAGTTCAACAGCCAGACCGACCAGAACTTGCGGAAATCGGTCGACGATTTCTACAAGCAGACCGGCGCCAAGCTGCGCGGCGTCATTCTCGACCTGCGCAACAATCCTGGCGGACTTCTCGATCAGGCGGTCGCGGTGTCGGACTCGTTCCTCGAAAAGGGCGAGATCGTTTCGACACGGTCGCGCCGCACCGAAGAAACGCAGCGCTTCAATGCCAAGCCGGGCGACATCATCAAGGGCTTGCCGCTCGTCATCTTGATCAACGGCGGTTCGGCCTCGGCCTCCGAGATCGTGGCCGGCGCGCTGCAAGATCATCGTCGCGCGATCGTTCTCGGCACCAAGTCCTTCGGTAAGGGCTCGGTCCAGACGATCATGCCGTTGCCGGGTCACGGCGCCATGCGGCTGACGACGGCGCGGTACTACACGCCGTCGGGACGTTCGATCCAAGCCGTCGGCATCGAGCCCGACATCGAAGTCAAACAGGCCCGGCTCCAGACCGTCGACGAGCCGGCCCGCCGCCGCGAAGCCGATCTGAAGGGTGCCCTCGACACCTCCACCCGGCCGGCGACCCCGGCCACACCGCCCGCGGCGAAGCCCGCCGAGCCGGCTGCTCCGCCGATGACCGACGATGAAGACAGCCCGGCCGCGGCGACGATGTCGCCCCAGCAGGATTATCAGTTGAGCCGGGCCATCGATCTGCTTCGCGGCCTCGCGCTCTTCTCCGGTCGCTCCTAATAACTTTCCGTCGTCGCCGGCCCGGTTAAGCCTTTGGTAACCGGGTCGGCCCGACTCTCGGTCCCGCAATCACAGGCGGATCGGGATAGGCATGTTTTCCAAGCTCTTCGGTAAGGGCGAAGTGGACGACGACCAAGCCGTCGACGCCGACGAGTCCGGCGCGGCTGCCGAGACTCCGACCGAGGCCGACTTGACCGTTGCGGCCGAACCGGCGATCGCCAAGACGCCGCCGGCGATGACGCTCGCCTTCGATCCCCACGGCAAGGATGTCGCGAGCTGGGTAAGTTCGGCCCGGCAAAGCGGTCACGAAATGCTGATGCTGCTCCCTATGGAGCCGCTAATTTTCCGGTCGTCGATCCGGGTCCCTGCGCGCTGCGGACGACGGTGGATGCCCCGAACAACGTCCGTCGTTTGGAATTCGTGCTCAGCCGGCTGCCGGGGTATATCGGCGTCG
>SHVU01000014.1 GCA_009691105.1 Rhodospirillales bacterium | reverse complement strand
GAGGCGGTGGTCGAAATCGAGCCGGAGCGCATCGGATTGGGCTTCACCTGCTGGCTGCGCCATCATCGCCTCAATCCAATGAGATAAGATGCCGAATCTTATAGCTCAAATGGAATCAGCGCGGGCCAGTTCAATCGTTCATCTGGGTAATGCGGGTTAGAACCTCACGTTCGCGCACGGACGGCGAAAGCTAGGCGCCAGACCCATACGCGAGGGCGGCGTCGTCGATCGTCAGCTCGACACGGTCGCGGCCCTGCCAGCTATCGCGCTTGAGACGGCCGGCAATATGGAGCGGCTGACCGTCGCGGCCGAGCAAGGCCCGTCCGAGATCGCTGCCGACGGCGCGAAACGCGATTCCTTTGATCCGAGCCCCGGTCTCGTCGGTCAACTGACAGCGCACATGATCGGTGCCGACCACATCGGCAAAGGCGACGCGGGCCGCGGCAATGGCGAAACGCGGTTCGGGATTGCCCATGCCGAACGGTGACAATCGCGCCAACGACTGCGCAAGCTCGACCGTAGCCCCGCTAATGCGCACCGATCCGTCCAACGCCAAGCGCGGCACCAAGGCGCTCGACGCGATCTGACCGGCGCGTTCGCCGAGGAACTGGCGCAACGCTTCGACGCGGTCTCGCGTGACGGTCAAGCCCGCGGCCATGGCGTGACCGCCGCCTTTGACCAGCAAGCCCGCCTGACGCGCCGCAATGACCGCCGAGCCGAGATCGAATCCGGATATGGACCTGCCCGAGCCGATGCCGGTATCGCCGTCGAGCCCGATGACGATGGCCGGGCGTCCGAAGCGTTCGACCAGGCGGCTCGCAACGATGCCGATGACGCCGGGATGCCATCCTGCACCCACCGCGAATGCAATCCGATCCGGTGGATCGGCGGCGACGGCGGTTTCGGCGGCGGCAAGAACGTCGGCTTCGATGGCGCGGCGCTCGTCGTTCAAGGCATGAAGACGCCGCGCCAATTGCATCGCTTCGGCGGGATCGTCGGACGACAGCAAGCGAACGCCGAGATCGGACTCGCCCACCCGTCCGCCGGCATTGACGCGCGGCCCGAGAATGAAACCCAAATGATAGGCGGTCGGCGCCTCGGCAATATTCGCGGTTTCGGCCAAGGCGACGAGACCCGGATTGCGCCGCCGCGCCAGCACTTGCAGGCCTTGGGCGACGAACGCCCGGTTGAGTCCAGTCAGCGGCACGACGTCGGCGACCGTGCCGAGCGCGACCAGATCCAGCCATTCGCGAAGATCGGGTTCGGGCCGCGTCTTGTACCAACCGGAATCGCGCAAGGCGCGATTGACGGCGATCGCCAGCAAGAACGACACGCCGACGGCGGCGAGTTCGCGCCCGAGGCCCGCCTCGTCGAGACGGTTCGGATTGACTATGGCGATGGCCGGGGGAAGCGCGGCTTCGGCGACGTGATGGTCGACGACGATGACATCGAGACCGGCGTCGCGCGCCGCGCCGAGAGCCTCATGCGCACTGGTCCCACAATCGACGGTGACGACGACGCTGGCGCCGCGGCGCTTCAGTTCCAGCAAGGCCGGCGCGTTCGGGCCGTAGCCTTCGCGGCGGCGATCCGGAACGTACACCGTCGTCTTCGCACCGACCGCGGCGAAGAAGCGCGTCAACAGCGCCGCCGACGTCGCGCCATCGACGTCGTAGTCGCCGAACACGGCAATGGTTTCGGAGCCGCGTACCGCCGCGATCACCCGCTCAACGGCGCGATCCATATCCTTGAAGCGGCTGGGATCGGGAAGGCTGTCGCGCAGCTTCGGGTCCATAAAGCCGTCGACGGCGTCGATGCCGACGCCGCGCCCCGCCAGCACACGGCCGAGAACTTCGGGCAGGCCGTGGGCCTGCGCGATCGCCGCGCCGAGACGCGAGTCTTCACAGCGTTCGATCCAGCGCTTGCCCGACAGCGAACGATCGACACCGAGTACGGACGCGGCTTCGATGGCGGCACCCTGACGTGTGGCGATCGAGGCCATGCTCATCATCCGCTCCGCGTCTTAGCGAATTTCCGATGGGCTTCGATGTAGCGCAGCGTGCCGGTGCTGGAGCGCAGCACCAACGAATGGGTGATTTCGCCGCCGCCGTCGGATCGAACACCGGCCAACGTGTGACCGTCGGTGACTCCCGTCGCGGCAAAGGTCAGATCGCCCCAGGCGACGTCGGCGATGGAGTATTTTCGTTCGAGCTTGGTGATGCCGTACGCGGCCGCCTGGGTTCGCTCCGACTCGCTCTGCGCGACCAGCCGGCCTTGCATCTGTCCGCCGACGCAGGCCAGAGCCGCCGCCGCCAGTACGCCTTGGGGTGCTTTGCCGATACCGAGATAGAGATCGACGCCGGTCTTGGGCAACGCCGCGGCGATAGCCGCACTGACGTCGCCGTCCGCGATCAGCAGGATGCGCGCGCCCGCCTCGCGGATGGCCGCGATCAAATCTTGATGGCGCGGCCGATCCAGTGTGCAGACCACCAGATCGCCGACGGCAACGCCTTTCGCTTTGGCCACGGCCGCGAGATTGGCAGCCGGCGGCGCATCGACATCGACGATGCCGACAGGCAAACCCGGCCCGACCGCAATCTTCTTCATGTAGATGTTGGGCACCGGCAGGAAGCCACCGTTCTCGGCCATCGCGATGAGCGACAGGCCGTTGGGTTCGCCCTTCGCGACAATGGTGGGCCCTTCTAGGGCGAGCAGCGCCACATCGACGGCGGGTCCCGAACCGACCCCGACCCGCTCGCCGCGGGTCAACATGCCGCCAGGCTCGCCGATGACGACGGTGCCGTCTATGGCAAGACCGCCGATGGCTTGGCGCATCGCCTCGACCGCGGCGCGGTCGGCCGATTCCTCGTCGCCACGGCCGAGCCACCGCCACGCCGCAATAGCCGCAGCCTCGGTGGTTCGTGCCGCTTCGAGGGCTAGATTCCGGTCGGGTGTCGGGTTGGCCAGGGCTCGACCTCGTCGTCGAACGATTCGCTGCCCTAGTTTATCACGGAGCGAACGCCTCGATCCGGATCATGCAGGGAGGTTCGACGACGGCGCCCAATCCTTGGATGCGCTTGAGTGTGCCGGCCATGGCGGCCTCGGTCGTCTCGTGGGTCGTCAGCACCACCGGAACCGGCTCGCCGGGCTGGCGGGTGCGTTGCAAGATTCCTTCCATCGAGACGTCATGGTCGCGTAACGCCGCGGCGACGTCGGCGAACACGCCGGGCCGGTCGACGACCATCAGGCGGATGTAATAGGCGCCGACATGGCGATCCATCGGCGACGCCGGCAGGCGGGCAAGCTCCGTGGCCGGAACGCCGAAAGCCGGGATCCACCGCTGGCGCGCGATGTCGACGAGATCGGCGACCACGGCGGAGGCGGTCGGTCCCTGCCCGGCGCCGCGGCCTTCCTGCATGATCGTGTCGACGTAATCGCCATCGGCGACCACGGCGTTGAACACGCCGTCGATCGAGGCGATGGGCGCGGCGAGCGGCACCATGCACGGATGAACCCGCTGCTCAAGGCCGGACTCGGTGAGCTTGGCAATGCCGAGCAACTTGATCCGATAGCCGAGCTCTTCGGCAAAGCGGATATCCATGGGCGAGACGCGGCGGATGCCTTCAACGTGAACGCCACCGAAGTTGACCTCGCAGCCGAAGGCCACCGAGGCCAGGATGGCGAGCTTGTGGGCAGCGTCGATGCCGTCGACGTCGAAACTCGGATCGGCTTCGGCGTAGCCCAGCGACTGGGCTTCGGCGAGGATCTCCTCGAAGGACCGGCCGCTCTTGCGCATCGCCGTCAGGATGTAATTGCAGGTGCCGTTGAGAATCCCGTAGACGCGGCTGAGGCGATTGCCGGCCATGCCTTCGCGCAGCGCTTTGATGATCGGAATGCCACCGGCGACGGCGGCCTCGTAAGCCAGCGCCACGTTCTTGGCCTCGGCGGCGCGCGCCAAGGCCGTGCCGTGATGGGCCAGCAACGCCTTGTTGGCGGTGACGACATGACGGCCGGAGGCAATCGCAGTTTCGCAGACGTTGCGGGCGACGCCTTCGGCGCCACCGATCAATTCGACGACAACGTCGACGGAGGCCTTCGCCGCCATGGTCGCAGCGTCGTCAAACCATTCGATGGCGGATAGATCGGTGCCGCGGTTCTTGGTGCGGTCGCGCGCCGATGCGGCAACGACGACAATCGATCGGCCGCAGCGCTTGGCGATCAGGTCACGATGTTGGGCGAGAAGTTTTACGACGCCCGCGCCGACCGTGCCGAGACCGGCAACGGCGATCTTCAACGGCGCGGCGTTGACGCCGCGGGCTGCCCCACTCGATCCAGCCATGGAGCTCAGCGCCTGCCCGCGCCCTCGAGATAGATTTCGGCCCGACGGTTTCCGGCTTCGCCCGAGGGCATGACCTCGGCGAAGATCGGATCGCGGTCGGCTCGGGCCACGATCATGATCTGATCGCGGGCCACGCCGCTCCGCGCCAATTCGTTGGCAATGGTTTCAGCCCGTTCGGCCGACATCGCCAGATTGATCCGGTCATGCTCGATCGGATCCATGCTGATCGTACGGCTCGACGCATGACCGACGATACGGACGAAGCCGCCGGTCTGACGGTGCAACACCGCCACGTACTGCAAGATGCCGCGTTCGTCGTCGCTGAGATTGGATGAGCCGTGGACGAAATAGATCGTCGCGACTTTTACCAATCCGCGCGGCATCGTCGCGTCGAGACTGGCGAGCTCTTGCGTCGGCGCGGGACGCACCGCGGGCGCAGCCGGCGCACCTCGGCGCGGCGTCGCTTGGGATCCAGCCGACGACACGATCACCGTCGCGGGCTCGGCCGAAGCCGGAGCGGTCATTGGAGCCGAAGCCGGCGCGGCACCCATTCCCGGAGGCAGTGGCGGCGGACCGGATGGCTGCGATGACGGCGGCGGAGGCGGTGGCGGCGGAGCCGGTTGCGCGACCGGAGCTACTGTGGCGCGCGCCGGTTGCGACGGCGCGGCGGGAGCCGGGGCCGGCGCCGCAGTCGCGGGGCGCGGCGGCTCGGGCTGCTCGTTCTGACGGCGGATGTCTTCGCTCGTGTGGCGAGCCTGGGCGCGATCGCCCATCAAGCCTTCTTCGAGGCGAGCCCGGTCGCGGGCGCTCGGCGCTTGGGGCCGTTCGGGAACGGTCGACAAATTCGGAACCGGCTTATCGGCGCCGGGAATGGAACGATTTTCGGTCGAGGCCGGCGGCGTCTTGGCCGCGGGTTTGTCTGGGCCGGTCAAGGCGTCGGAGGCGCTGCGATACCACTCCACCGGGTTCACGGCATCGGGAACTTGGCTACAGCCGGCGGCCAACAATGCCACTCCGACGAGCCCGCTCCGCCCCAACATCTGCACCGATCTCTGCACGTTCATGCCCTTACTCCCGTCCTGCCGCCGATGGTCGGCGTGACGACGTTCTGCACCGTATTCGGTGTCTCGCCGTCATCCCATAGTCGAGAAGCCAGAAATGCACTACAAAATACGGTATGAAAACATTTAAGCGATCATAGAGACCGAGTGATCATAGAGACCGAGTCATGGCGGATCAACCGGCGAGCGCAGCATCGACAACGACCGATCGCAACCTCGCGGCCGACTTGGCGGCCGTGATGGGACGTGCCGGTCGAGTCTTCGTAACCATGGCCGCGAAGCAAGCGCAGGAAGGTCTCGACAACGACCCTCTCAATGCGCGTCCGGCCTTCGCCGCACTCGGCGCGAAGATGATGCAAGACCCCGGTCGCCTGATGGACGCGCAGATCGGATTGTGGCGCGACTATCTCGACCTCTGGGCGAATTCGGCGCGGCGCATGCTCGGCGCCGAGGCGACCAACACCATCGAACCCGATAAAGCCGATCGCCGTTTCAAGGACGCGGCCTGGACCGAGAACGAAGTCTTCAACGTCATCAAGCAGTCGTACCTGCTGACGGCTCGCGCCATCCAAGCCGCGGTCGCCGACGTCGAAGGCTTGGAGCCGGATCAGGCCCGCAAGGCCGAGTTCTATACGCGCCAGATCGTCGCCGCGCTCGCGCCCACCAACTTCGCCTTCACCAATCCAGAAGTCCTGCGCGCCACGATGGACAGCCGGGGCGAGAACCTGATCAAGGGACTCACCAACCTTCTCGACGACATCGAGAACGGCAAAGGCCGGCTGCAGATCCGCATGACCGACCTCAAGGCTTTCAAGGTCGGCGGCAACGTCGCGACGACGCCCGGCAAGGTCGTCTACCAGAACGAGCTGATGCAGCTCATTCAGTACACGCCGACGACGCCCAAGGTTCACAAGCGGCCGCTGCTCGTCGTGACGCCGTGGATCAACAAGTTCTACATCCTCGATCTTAGCGAGAAGAACTCGTACATCCGCTGGGCCGTGGCCCAGGGCCATACGGTGTTCGTGATATCGTGGGTGAACCCTAACGCCGCCCTCGCCAAGAAATCCTTCGAGGACTACATGCTCGAAGGTCCGCTGGCCGCCATCGACGCCATCACCAAGGCGACGGGCGAGCCCGACGTCAACGCCGTCGGCTACTGCATCGGCGGAACGCTGTTGGCGACGACGCTGGCCTACATGGCGTCGAAGAAAGACGAGCGCATCGTCTCGGCGACGTTCTTCACGACGATGATCGACTTCACCGACTCCGGCGATCTCGGCGTCTTCATCGACGAGCCGCAGTTGGCGAGCCTCGAGCAGAAAATGAACGAGGCCGGATTCCTCGACGGCGCGGACATGGCGACGACGTTCAACATGCTGCGCGCCAACGACCTGATCTGGACCTTCGTCATCAACAACTATCTGCTCGGCAAGGAACCCTTCCCGTTCGATCTTCTCTATTGGAACGCCGACTCGACGCGGATGCCAGCGGCGATGCACAGCTTCTATCTCCGCAAGATGTATCTGGAGAACAAGCTGATCGTGCCGAACGCGCTGACCGTGGCCGGCGTCCCGATCGATCTTCGCAAGATCAAGATCCCGGCCTATGTGCTGGCTACCAAGGACGACCACATCGCGCCGTGGAAATCGACCTATGCCGCGACCCGTACCTATACCGGACCGGTGAATTTCGTTCTCGCCGCTTCGGGTCATATCGCCGGCGTCATCAACCCGCCGGAGACCAACAAGTACTCACACTGGATCAATCCGAAGAACCCGCCGAACCCCGACGATTGGCTGGCCGGCGCTACCGAACACACGGGATCGTGGTGGCCGGATTGGGCCAAGTGGCTCGCCAAGAACGCCGGCAAGAACGACGTCGAAGCCCTGGTGCCCGGTAAGGGCGGCCTTAAGGTCATCGAAGACGCGCCCGGCTCCTACGTTCGAGGCCGCGCCGACTGAGCCGAACCGCGAAATCGTGTCATCGGCGCGTAATTCCACGCCTATTCTTCGTCTCACCAATTGACATCGCCGAGCGGCCGGCCTATATGGCGGCCATCCAATGAATGACGATATTACTGATCAGCCGGCAAGCGCCGCTGATCCCTTACCCCCCCGAATGAGTTTCCAGGATCTGGGTCTCGGCGATGACGTTCTGCGCGCCGTAACCGACGCCGGTTACTCGCGCCCCACGCCAGTCCAAGAACAGACGATCCCGTCGATCCTCATGGGACGCGATGTTTGGGCCTCGGCTCAGACCGGGACCGGTAAAACCGCGTCCTTTACGCTCCCGATGATCGAAATCCTGGCCAACGGCCGGGCCAAATCGCGGATGCCGCGCTCGTTGATCCTCGAGCCGACCCGCGAATTGGCCGCCCAAGTCGCCGACAACTTCGACATCTACGGCAAATACACCAAGCTGACGAAGGCTCTGATCATCGGCGGCGAAGGCATGGCCGACCAGATCAAGACCCTGGATCGCGGTGTGGACGTCCTGATCGCGACCCCTGGGCGGCTCCTCGATCTCTTCGAGCGCGGCGGCCTTCTGCTCCATGACATCAAGGTCCTGGTGATCGACGAAGCCGACCGGATGCTCGACATGGGATTCATTCCCGACGTCGAAAAGATCGTCGGCTTTCTTCCCAAGATCCGGCAGACGCTGATGTTCTCGGCGACGCTGATGCCCGAAGTTCGCCGCCTCGCCTCGTCCTTCCTCGTCAATCCGAAGGAAGTCCAGGTCGACCGTCCGGCCAGCACCGCGACGACGATCATTCAGAGCCTGGTCTTCGTGCCCCACGATCCTTCAGCCAAGCGCGCCAAGCTTCGCGAGCTGGTCCGCGCCCAAACGGCGATCGATCGGGCCCTGATCTTCTGTAATCGCAAGCGCGACGTCGACGTCCTCGGCCGTTCGCTCATTTCCCACGGCTTCAAGGCGGCCCGTCTGCACGGCGACATGACCCAGCCGGCGCGCACCGCCGTCCTCGATCAGTTCCGCAACGGCGAGCTGTCGCTTCTCGTGTGCAGCGACGTCGCGGCGCGCGGCCTCGACATTGTCGAAGTCAGCCACGTCTTCAACTTTGACGTCCCGATCCACGCCGAAGACTACGTGCATCGGATTGGCCGCACAGGCCGAGCCGGCCGCGCTGGTTACGCCTTCACCTTGGCGACGTCCGAAGACACCAAGTTCATTCGCGCCATCGAGACCATGACCGGAAAGCCGATCCCGCGCCTCGAAGGCGAAGCGGCTGCGGCGCCCACCGAGACGGCTCCGGCCGCGGGCGAAGAGCGGCAAGCCCGTCCCCGCCATCGTTCCGGCCGCTCGCGTGGCGGCCGTCGAGCGGCCGCGCAAGGTCACGATCGGCCGCAGAGCCAACCCGCTCATCAGCCTCAGCCTCAACCGGAACAGCGGTCCGAAGCTGCTCCCGAACAACCCGCCGCCGTAGCACACGTTGCCGCGGCGCCCGTGACGCCTCAGCCACGACCGGCGCCCGCAAGGCCCGCCGCTCCGGCTCGCCAGGCGCGCAAAGACGGACCCGTGGTCGGACTCGGTGACCACATGCCCGCCTTCCTCATGCGGCCGGTTACGTCCCGCTAAAGCAAAGAGGCCGGACGCTTTCGCGCCAGGCCTCTTTTCGGAACGTCTCAGACCTTAAATGTAGTGTTCTTTGAGCGGCGGGAACCCGTTGAACCCGACCGACGAGTACGTCGTCGTGTAGGCTCCGGCTCGCAGGACCTGCACCCGGTCGCCGATCTTCAAGTCGACCGGCAAGGTGTAGCCCGCCTTTTCGTACAAGATGTCGACGCCATCGCAAGTCGGACCGGCAATCGCCACCGGCGATTCGGCCCGGCCGTCGGCCGGCGTGCGGAAGGCGTACTGGATCGACTCGTTCATGGTCTCGGCGAGGCCGCCGAACATGCCGACGTCGAGGTACACCCAGCGCAACGGGTCGTCGTAGGACTTTCGCGCGATCAGCACGACCTCGGTCTCGATGACGCCGGCTTCGGCGGCAATCGCCCGGCCGGGCTCGATGAGCATGCGCGGCAGATCGTTGCCGAAATGCCGAGTCATGCCCTTCATGATCGCCGCCGCGAAGGCCTTGAACGACGGCAGCTCGGCCTTACCAGGGGCGTCGCGGTACTGCACCGGGAAGCCGCCGCCGAGGTTGACCATCTTGAGCTCGATGCCGGCGTTGCGAAGGTCGGTGAAGACCATCGCCGTCCGCGCCAAGGCAACGTCCCACTGGTGGGCATCATGCTGCTGAGACCCGACATGGAACGAGATGCCGTAGGCCTGGAGGCCGAGATCGCGGGCCCGGATCATGAGGTCGCGCGCCATCTCCAGGTCGCAGCCGAATTTCCGCGACAGCGGCCAATCGGCCCCCTGGTTGGGGACGAGGATGCGGCAATAGACCTGCGACCCCGGAGCAGCAGCGGCGAGCTTCAGCAGCTCGGCCTCGCTGTCGAAGGCGAACAGGCGCACGCCGTGGCTGAAGGCCTCGGCGATATCGCGCTCCTTCTTGATGACGTTGCCGTACGAGATCCGGTCGGCTTTCGCGCCCGCCGCAAGGCATTGGCCGATCTCGCCACCGCTCGCGGCGTCGAAATACGAGCCTAGTCCAACCAAGAGCTTGAGGATGTCCGGAGCCGGATTCGCTTTGACCGCGTAGTAAACGTCGGCGAGCGGCAATTCGCGGCGAATCTTATGGTAGTTCTTCTTCACAACGCTGAGATCAACCACGAGACAAGGCGTCTCGGGCTTTTGTTCGCGCAGGAAGCGTTCAATCTTCGGGTTCATCTCGACTCGTACCTCTGCCAGAAAAAACCAAAGCGAAGCGCGATGCCGCACCATCAAATCGGCAGCGGAGTCCTAGTCCTAGCGGCCTACCAATTAACCGCGCACGCGGGTTCTTCTGGCCGTACAAGCTCATATACGTCATGTGGTCAGCACGTTCCCTTTGCCGTCCCATCCACTCGATGTGGCGAGCCCGGGTTTGATTCAAACGGTCTTGAGGCACGAGCGCACTTCGAACGCAAAACATTGGCTGGGCTCCCCCGAATACCGGCTCAAGACTGGCGAGCCGGAACCCTGAAAAAGAGCGCCTGCACCGTTGCCAAATTCACCGGCACGCGCGCTTGCGCAAGGTGGGTATATAAGGATTCTTTTCTGTAAGAAAAGAAGAATCTTGGGCTCGGGCAATTTTTTTTGTGACAAGGACTTCGCAGGCGCTTCGGGGGCGCTGTCACAATCCCGGCCGACGGCAAATTAGATCAGTCCACCGAGCGGCGACGACGGATCCGCGTAGAGTTTTTTCGGCATCCGTCCCGCAAGGTAAGCGAGCCGCCCGGCTTCGACGGCAAGCCGCATGGCGCGGGCCATCCGGATCGGGTCTTTGGCCTCGGCAATGGCCGTATTCATGAGTACGCCGGCACAGCCGAGTTCCATGGCGACGGCCGCGTCCGAGGCCGTGCCGACGCCGGCGTCAACGATCACCGGCACCTTCGCCGCCTCGACGATCAGGCGGATATTGACCGGATTCTGGATGCCGAGGCCGGAGCCGATGGGCGCGGCGAGCGGCATGATGGCGACGCAGCCGAGGTCCTCCAGCCGCTTGGCGAGGATCGGATCGTCGGAGCAATAGACCATCACCTGGAAGCCGTCTTTGACCAGAAGCTCGGCGGCGCGAAGCGTCTCCGGCATATCGGGATAGAGGGTGCGCTTGTCGCCCAGCACTTCGAGCTTCACCAACGACCAGCCGCCGGCCTCGCGGGCCAGACGAAGGGTACGCACCGCGTCTTCACCGGTGTAGCAGCCGGCGGTGTTCGGCAGGTACGTGTAGATCTTGGGATCGAGGTAATCGACCAGCATCGGTTGCTTCGGGTCGCTGATGTTGACCCGCCGCACCGCCACCGTGACCATGTCGGCGCCCGAGGCCTCGATGGCCCGCGCCGTCTCCTCGAAGTCTTTATATTTGCCCGTGCCGACGATCAGGCGGGACCGCAAGTTCCGGCCAGCCACGACCAACGGATCGTCGGCACTTGCCGGTGCGCCTTCGGGTGCGCCGCCACCGATGAAATGAACGATCTCCAACCGATCGCCGTCGGCAAGCCGTGTCGCGGCGTAGGCCGAGCGCGGCACGATCTCCAGGTTGCGCTCGACCGCGACCTTGCGCGGATCGAGCCCGATCGTGGTGAGAAGCTCGGTTACGGTCAGAGCTTCGGCGAATCGGCGCTCTTCACCGTTGACGGCGATGCGCAGTGCGGCAGGTGATGTGATGGTCATCGTTTGAAAAGTATGGCGTCCCGGGGAGCGGCTTTCAACCCAGAGCGAGGAAAAGACTGTATCGGCATGAAATCAGAGCATGATATAGAGGCGCTTCGTTACGGGTATGCGATCGGGAAGACCATGGCTGACAAAATCCTGGTCCTGAACGGGCCGGTCTTGAACATGCTGGGCGTTCGCCAGCCCAAGATTTATGGGCGCGAAACCTTGGCTCAGGTCGAGGCCGATTGTCGCAAACTGGCACGCCGGCTTGGCGTCAGCCTTGATTTCCGGCAAAGCAACCACGAGGGCGAACTCGTCGACTGGATCTTGAAGGCGCGCGGCAAGGTTTCGTGCCTGGTCATCAACGCCGCCGCCTACACCCATACGTCGGTCGCCATTCTCGATGCCATTCTTGCCTCCGAGGTTCCGACCATCGAGGTTCATATTTCGCATATTCTGAAGCGCGAGCCGTTTCGCCAGCGCTCTTTCGTCTCCGAAGCCGCGGTCGGACTGATTTCCGGCTTCGGCACCTTTGGGTATCAACTCGCCATCGAGGCTGCGGCCCGGATGGCAGCGCGAGCGTCCTAAGCATGGCCAAGAAAAAAACTTCAGCTCCGAAGCCCTCGGCCCCCAAGGCCTCCAGCGACGTCGACGGCGATCTCGTCCGCAAACTCGCCAAGCTGCTCGAGGAAACGGGACTCACCGAGATCGAGTATGGCCGCGACAGCTGGTACATGCGGGTCGCCAAAGGCAGCCGCATTGCCGCTCCCATTCCCGCCGTATCGCCCGCCCCGTCCGCTGGAGCCTCGCGCGGCGAGCCGGCAGCGGACGCGCCCGAGGACGATCTAAGCGGTCATCCCGGCGCGATCGCGTCGCCCATGGTCGGAGTCATCTATCACGCGCCCGAACCCGGAGCGGCGCCGTTCGTTCGGGTCGGCGACCAAGTGAAGCCCGGTCAGACGCTCTTTCTGATCGAGGCCATGAAGGTCATGAACCCGGTGGCCGCGACGGCCGCCGGCCGCGTCGCCCGCATCCTCGTCGCCAACGGCGCGCCGGTCGAATACGGCGAGGTCCTGGCTCTCATCGAATAGCGAGCCGCGGACCCGCCATGTTCGAAAAAGTCCTCATCGCCAATCGCGGAGAAATCGCGCTCCGCATCGAGCGGGCCTGTCGCGAGATGGGCATCGCCACCGTCGCCGTCCATTCGACGGCCGACGCCGACGCCATGCATGTTCGTCTCGCCGACGAGTCGGTCTGTATCGGACCGCCGCCGGCGCGCGACAGTTACCTCAACGCCCAAGCCATCTTGTCGGCAGCGGCGATCAGCAACGCCGACGCCATTCACCCGGGCTACGGGTTCCTCTCCGAGAACGCCGACTTCGCGACCATGGTCGAGGAGCACGGCTTCACCTTCATCGGCCCGACGCGCGATCACATTCGCCTAATGGGCGATAAGATCGCGGCCAAGCAGGCCATGAAGGAAGCCGGCATTCCGTGCATCGAGGGATCCGACGGCCCGGTGCCGGACGAAGACGCCGCCGTCGTTGCCGCCGACAAGATCGGTTACCCCGTCATCATCAAGGCGGTGGCCGGTGGCGGCGGACGCGGCATGAAGATCGCGCACAGCCGCGACGACGTCCGCTCGTTTTACAAGATTGCCTCGGCCGAAGCCGAAGCCGCCTTCGGCAACGGCGCGGTCTACATCGAGCGCTGCCTGCTCAACCCGCGCCACATCGAGATTCAGGTGCTGGCCGACAACCACGGCGCCATCGTCCATCTCGGCGATCGTGATTGCTCGCTTCAGCGCCGCCACCAGAAGGTTCTCGAAGAAGCGCCCTCCCCGGCCATCAACCAATCCGAGCGCGCCGCGATCGGCAAGATCGCGGTCGATGCGATGCGCGCCATCGGCTATCACAACGTCGGAACGATCGAGTTCCTCTACGAGGCGGGCAAGTTCTACTTCATCGAAATGAACACGCGCCTCCAGGTCGAGCATCCGGTCACCGAGATGATCTGCGGCCTCGATCTGGTGCGGGAAATGGTTCGCGTCGCCTGGGGCTCGCCCCTCGGCTACACGCAAGAGGACATCCGCTTCCACGGCCACGCCATCGAATGCCGGATCACCGCCGAGGATCCGCTGACCTTTCAGCCGAAACCCGGACGCGTCGCCAGCTATCACGCTCCCGGTGGCCTCGGGGTTCGCGTCGATTCCGCGCTCTACGCCGGCTATCGCGTCCCGCCCTACTACGACAGCATGATCGGCAAGCTGATCGTTCACGGCGCGAGCCGCAACGAATGCCTGATGCGTCTTCGCCGCGCTCTCGGTGAGTACGTCATCACCGGCATGGACACGACCATTCCGTTCTACCAGCGCCTTCTCGCCGAGCCTGCCTTCGTGAACGGCACGTATGACGTGCATTGGCTCGGGCACTACATCAGCGGCACCAAACCAGGACCGGGGTGACGGCGCGGGGTCTAACCCCAGAACTCCTGATCCGCGCCTATGCCGCCGGCGTGTTTCCCATGGCCGACCGGCGCGACGAGGCCCGGTTGCGTTGGATCGACCCGCCGATGCGGGGCATCATCCCGCTCGAAGCCTTTCACGTCCCCCGCCGCCTTCTCCGCACCGTCCGCCACGGCGATTTCGACGTTCGCTGCGACACCGCCTTCGACACGGTGATCCGGGCCTGCGCCGACACGCGCCCCGAAACCTGGATCAACGACGACATCATCCGCGCTTACGGCGCGCTGCAAGCCGAGGACCTTGCCCACAGCGTCGAGTGTTGGCGCGATGGTGAATTGGTCGGCGGCCTCTATGGCGTTTCGCTCGGCGCGGCATTTTTCGGCGAGAGCATGTTTTCGCTCGAGACCGACGCCAGCAAAGTCGCGCTCGTCCATCTAGTGGCGCGCCTCATTGCTGGACAGTTCACTCTGCTGGATGTGCAATTCGTGACGCCGCATCTCGAACGCTTCGGCGCGATCGAGATTCCCCGCGTTGAGTATCAGGCGAAACTGGCCGATGCGTTAGAACGCGAGGCGGTCTTTCAGCGCGAGGGGGGCGGTGGGGTCGGCGCGGCGCTGGGCGCGTTGCGGCAATCGATCACCCAGACGTCGTAGACGGGATGTTCGAGCGGCGACAACGCCGGACTCGACGAGAACATCCAACCGCGGAAGACGCTTTCCGACGACGCTCCGGACCGGACTTCCCAGACGTCGAGAAACGCACTCGATTCCGGTGCTTCTTCGGGCGGACGCTTGTCGCAGGTCCGGGCAATGATCTCGAGCGTGCCGAAGCGGACGGTTTCGCCGACGGGTGCTTCGATCCGCGAGACTCGGGCCGTGACCTTGTCGAGACCTTGCAGAACCGCGACCTCGTACGACTCGGCGCCGGCCGTCGCCGCGACGAGCGTCAACGCCAACGCAAGACCGATGTGAAGACGGATCAGAGGCAACGGGATCGCTACTTCAGAGCGCTCTCGCTCCCCGTCGCGAGGAACAAGATTTCGCCGACTTGATCCTCGAGGGAGCGATAGTCCTTGGTCTTGGTGATCGTCTCACCCGCGGCGAGAAGCGCCTTATCGCTGCCGGGTTCGAGACGCAGATACTTGTCGCCGATGATGCCGTCGCTGCCGATGGCCGCCACGGTGTCTTTCGGAAGACGAAATTGGTTGTCGATGGAGAGCCGAACGACCGCCGCGTAGTCGTTGGGATCGAGGCCGCTCTCGACCACCGTGCCGATCTTGATACCGTTGACGCGGACGTCGCTACCAGCGGCCAACCCGCCAACGCGCGAAAAGCGCGCCGTCAATTCGTAGCCGGCGACGGAGCCGATCTGCGCCGTGGTGTAAGCGAAATACAAAAACATTCCCGCGACCACGAGAACGACCGCGCCCATCACCGTTTCGACGAGATTCCGCTCCATGCCTACGATCCTTCCTTGGTGGACGCCGCGCCCTTGCGCTGCCGCGACTTGCCTTCGGCAATGATCTGTTCGAGCAGGTCGTCGACCAGGACCGAGCCCTGGGTGTAGGTGATGCGCTCGCCGCCGGCGAACATTTTGGTGTCGCCGCCGGGCCCGAGAACAACGAATTTCCGTCCGAACAATCCGTCGGTGTGGACCGCGGCGTCGCTGTCGGACGGCAACTGGACGCCGGGATCGAGCCGGATCGCCACCAGGGCCCGATAGTCCTTATCCAACGTCACGTGTTCGACCGAGCCGACACGCACGCCAGAGATCGTGACGGTGTTGCCGATGACCAGGCCGTCGACGCGATTGAAGACACCGGTCACGACATAGCCCGTGCCTGTGTAGCCGCGACTTCCGTACGACAGCGCAATCGCGAGGACGAGCCCGATCAGGAGCCCGAAGCCGACGAGAATTTCTTTGGTATCGCGCGCCATCATGCCGATGCAGCGCTCAGCGCGGCGTCCACGGCTCGTAATCGCCCGTGGCGCGGGAGCGGCGCCCGCCTTTCGAGTCGTGTCCCGGCGGACGATAGGCCGCGACGCTGCCGGTCAGATTGGGTTGATGATCGCGCTGCCACGGCCGGGCCTGGGCGGCCTTCTCGGTCAGCGGCGCCTCGGTCGTGTGATGCAGCCAGGCGTGCCATTCGGGCGGAACGCGCGAGGCTTCGGCTTCGCCGCGGTAGAGAACCCAGCGTCGCTCGCGGCCGTGCAGCTTCGCCCGGCCGCTCCGGTAATAGCGGTTCCCGAATTCATCGACGCCGACGAGATCGCCGCGCCCGAACAGAAGCTGGAACCAGGTATAGACGCGGGTTTCAATGGACACGGGGGGCGCGGGCTTTCCGTTTGTGATGCCATCGCGGCCAGTTCGGCCGGCGACAACGAGGCGGCACTATAGTCGCCGCCTCCGCCGCCCGTCCAGACAACGCCCCGCCAAGGCCTCGCGACAGGCAATTTTCCTTGGCGGACTGCGGCTTTCTGGCGTCGTCAGCACACCTAACAAAAATTCAACGAGGAGTTTCGACTCGCGAATCCACATGGAACCAGCGCCAAACTTGAAAAATTATCCACAGGCTAAAACTCACCGCGTGGCCCGCATCGTTCGCGCAATAAAATTACAAATTACGGCACACCATATTTTGTGCGTGTTTTTCGGCGACCCACAAAAAAAATTTGACCCATCAAATCTCCGTTACTAGATTTTCTCCCCCTTCGGACGTCCGACCACCACATGTTGTGTAAACGGGGCGGCGTCGCGGGGCTGGCGGGGGCAATGATGCGGATCAAGAGACACCTTACGAAAGCGGGCGAGTCCGCCTACGCGGGAATCGAATTCAAGCGGACGGCGAGCGAAATCCGTAACCCGGACGGCTCGGTCGTGTTCAAGAACGACAACATCGAGGTCCCGGCCTCCTGGACCGAGGTCGCGTCCGACGTTCTGGCCCAGAAATACTTCCGCAAAGCCGGAATTCCGGCCCGCATGCGCCGCGTCCCCGAGGCCGACATCCCGTCCTTCGCCTGGCGGAGCGTCGCCGACGAAGAGGCTCTGAAAGCCTTGACCGCCGACAAGCGGACCGGCGGCGAAGACAGCGCCAAGCAGGTATTCGACCGCCTGGCCGGAACCTGGACCTATTGGGGCTGGAAAGGCGGCTATTTCGACAGCGACGCCGACGCCCAAGCCTTCTACGACGAGCTGCGCTACATGCTCGCCACCCAGATGGCGGCGCCGAATTCGCCGCAATGGTTCAACACCGGCCTGCATTGGGCGTATGGCATCGACGGTCCCGCCCAAGGCCACTACTTCGTCGATTTCAAGACCGGCTCGCTCGAGCGCTCGGCTTCGGCCTATGAGCGCCCCCAGCCGCACGCCTGCTTCATCCAGGGCGTCTCGGACGATCTCGTCAACGAAGGCGGCATCATGGACCTGTGGGTCCGCGAAGCACGGCTCTTCAAGTACGGCTCGGGCACCGGCTCCAATTTCTCGGGGCTGCGGTCGGCCGGCGAGTCGCTCTCGGGCGGCGGCCGCTCCTCGGGTCTGATGAGCTTCCTCAAGATCGGCGATCGGGCCGCCGGCGCCATCAAATCTGGCGGCACGACGCGCCGCGCCGCCAAGATGGTCGTCGTCGACATCGACCATCCCGACATCGAAGAATTCATCGATTGGAAGGTTCGCGAAGAACAGAAAGTCGCGGCCCTGGTCGCGGGCTCCAAGCTCGCCGACAAGCATCTCAATCAAGTCCTCGCGGCTTGCGCCAAGGCCGAGCCGGCGAGCGCCGACCGCTTTGATCCCAAGCAGAACAAGCTTCTCAAGCGGGCCGTTCTCGACGCCCGCGCGGTGATGATCCCCGAGAACTACATCCAGCGCGCCATCCAGTTCGCGCGTCAGGGCTTCACCAAGATGTCCTTCCCGGTTCTCGATACCGATTGGGACTCGGAAGCCTATCTGACGGTCTCGGGCCAGAACTCGAACAACAGCGTCCGGCTCACCAACGACTTCCTCGATCGCGTGCAAAAGGACGGCGAGTGGGAGCTGATCCGCCGCACCGACCGCAAGGTCGACAAGCGCCTTCCGGCCCGTGAACTGTGGGACAAGATTTCCTACGCCGCCTGGGCCTCGGCCGATCCGGGATTGCAGTTCGATACGACCATCAACGAGTGGCACACCTGCCCCGAGAGCGGTCGCATCAACGCCTCCAATCCATGCTCGGAGTACATGTTCCTCGACGACACGGCCTGCAACCTGGCGTCGCTGAACCTGTTCACGTTCCTTCGCCCCGACGGCAAGTTCGACGTCCCCACCTACGAGCACGCGGTGCGGCTCTGGACGATCGTTCTTGAGATCTCGGTGATGATGGCTCAGTACCCCTCGGCCCGCATCGCTCAGCTGTCGCACGAGTACCGCACGCTCGGCCTAGGCTACGCCAACCTCGGCGGCTATCTGATGGCCAACGGCATCGGCTACGACTCCGACGCCGCCCGCGCCTTCGCCGGCGCCGTGACCGCACTCATGACCGGCGTCTCCTACGCCACGTCGGCCGAGATGGCCGGCGAGATGGGCGCCTTCCCGCAATACGCCAAGAGCCGCGACTCGATGTTGCGGGTCATCCGAAACCACCGCCGCGCCGCCATCGGCGAGACCGAAGGATATGAAGCCTTGTCGGTCGTGCCGGTCGCTCTCGATCCGGCGAACTGCCCGGATGAAGCGCTCATCGCCGCGGCCCGCGCTTGCTGGGACCAGGCCATGACCCTCGGCGAAGCCTATGGCTTCCGTAACGCCCAGGTCTCGGTCATCGCCCCCACCGGCACGATTGGTCTGGTGATGGATTGCGACACCACCGGCATCGAGCCCGACTTCGCGATCGTCAAATTCAAGAAGCTCGCCGGCGGCGGTTACTTCAAGATCATCAACCGGATGGTGCCGGTCGCCCTCAAGTTCATGGGCTACAGCACCGACCAGATCGAAGAGATCACCCGCTACGCCGTCGGTACCGGCTCGCTCGCCGGCGCCCCCGGTATCGATCACGCCCGGCTCAAGACCAAAGGCTTCACGGAAGAAGCCCTCGCCAAGGTCGAAGCCGCCCTCGGCGATGCCTTCGACGTCAAATACGTCTTCAACAAATGGACCTTGGGCGAAGCCTTCTGCGTCGAGAAGCTCGGCATCTCGAAAGAGCGGCTCGACGACGTCGGCTTTGACATGCTGGCGACGCTCGGCTTCTCGAAGTCCGACATCGACACCGCGAACGTCTACGTCTGCGGCTCGATGACCCTGGAAGGCGCGCCGTATCTCAGCGCCGAACACCTGTCGGTCTTCGACTGCGCCAATCCTTGCGGCCGCATCGGCAAGCGCTTCCTGTCGTGGAAGAGCCACATCCACATGATGGCGGCGGCGCAACCGTTCATCACCGGCGCGATCTCGAAGACGATCAACATGCCGAATTCGGCAACGATCGCCGATTGCGCCGAAGCCTACATGCTGTCGTGGCGTCTCGGCCTCAAGGCCAACGCGCTGTACCGCGACGGCTCGAAGCTGTCGCAGCCGCTCCAGGCGTCGGTTCTCGACGCCGACGACCTCGAGGCCACCGAGGCCCTCATCGAAGCGCCGGCCGCGGCCCGCGCCGTGATCGTGGCCGAACGGATCATCGAGCGGATCATCGAGCGCGCCACCGACCGCAAACGTCTGCCGCAACGCCGCAAGGGCTACGCCCAGAAGGCGATCGTCGGCGGCCACAAGGTCTATCTCCACACCGGCGAATACGAAGACGGAACGCTGGGCGAGATCTTCATCGACATGCACAAGGAAGGCGCCGCCTTCCGCTCGCTCATGAACAACTTTGCGATCGCGATCTCGATCGGCCTGCAATACGGCGTGCCACTGGAAGAGTTCGTGGAGGCCTTTACCTTTACGCGCTTCGATCCGGCCGGCATCGTCGAAGGCAACGATCGGGTCAAAATGGCGACCTCGATCCTCGACTACATCTTCCGCGAACTCGCCGTGTCCTATCTCGGCCGCAACGACTTGGCCCATGCCGGCACCGATATGGCGCCGGATACGCTGGGCGGTGGCCAGGCCGAAGGCGCGCGGACGGGTGAGCGGGCCTTGGCCGATAAGATCCGGCGCTACGCCTCCACCGGATATGTCCGCAACCAGTTGTTGGTTGTCGCGGGCGGCGGTGGAGCGAAGAGCCTCGGCGCGGCGGCAACGCCCGTCGAAGCCCTGGTTCGCCCGACCACCGTCAGCATCGGTCATGGCAATGGCAGCAATGGCGGCGGCAACGGTCGCCTCAGCGTCGCCATGCCGAGCGTCGCTCCTGCTGTTCTTACGGTCACGGAAGAAGCCCTCGACAGTCGCGCCGGCCGTTCGCGCGAAGCCAAGCTCAAGGGATACGAAGGCGATTCCTGCACCGAATGCGGCAACTTCACGCTGGTCCGGAACGGCACCTGCATGAAGTGCATCACCTGCGGCTCGACGAGCGGTTGTTCGTGATCACGATTGCCACATTGTTTTTCGGTTCCTCCCTGGGAAACTTGGGGTGGCTGACGGTCTCTTGACCAGGGGCCACCCCATCTTTTTGAACTAACCCGGGGCGATCGAATGGGCGGCGAGTGGCGTAATGTTTTTCACCGCTTCGACGGTTTCATCGCCGCGCTCCATCCGACCCAAGACGATCTCTTTGAACTCTTGGCCGCGGCAAAAGAAGCCGCCGCGATTTTGCGCGCCGTCTACGCGGCCGGAGACGAGCTCGAACTGCATGTCATCGGCAGCATCGCCAAAGGCACGGCCGTGCACCGGCTGGCGGCGATCGACGTGCTCGCCATTGTCCAACCAGACCAGAACCCTGCTGCGCTCGTCGCCGCTCTCGCCGCCCGCTTCGGCGAGGTCCGGGGAACCGCCGCCGGAGCGATCTCGATCGCGGCCAAGACGGAACCGGGTCACGACGTGCGCGTCGACATCTATCCCGCCGCGCTCGGCGCCCGCGGGCTCGCAGCCTTCGGCCACAGCAAATCCAGCCGGTTCAATCCCGATGCGGAAGGCCAGGCGCTGGCCAACGCCAACCTGATGAGCGGCCAGAAGGCCTGCCACTTGATCATGATGCTGAGGGTGTGGCGCGACGCCCAAGGTTTGGCTCTCCCCTCGCTAGTTCTTGATGCCTTGGTCGAGGAATTCGTGCGGATATGGCTCTACAACCGCCGCAGCTTCCTGTTCTACGACTGGATGATTCGCGATTTCTTCTTTTGGCTTTGCTACCAGGCGGCTCGCGACGTCGCCCTGTTCCGGAGCGGCGAGCGCTTGCCCATCGGCCGCGACTGGGTCGACGCCGCCGAGACGGCCTACGCCACCACCGTCGAAGCCTGCCGCCTGGAACGCCTGAGCGCCGATCAAGCCGCCCGCGACCGCTGGGGGACCATTTTCGGCGACCGCCTCCTTGCGGTCGGGGACGTCGAGGAAACGCCCTGGGCGGGTCCGGCCGTGCCGCCGTCAAGACCCGGCTTGGCACCCCAGGGATGGGCGGTTCCGCAGCGCTTGTGAGCCTATTCGCATCCGTGATATGCCGTTAATTGCCCTCATCCGAGGGTGGAACATTTTTCCGTAGCAGCGCTTCGGAGCAAAAATCTCATGCGGGTTAAGGGTCACGGCATCAACGTGGTCGCCAAGGAAATCGACGTGACCTTCAACGGTCAGGTCGTGAAGGCGCTTGAAGGCGAAACGGTCGCCGCGTCCCTGACGGCGGCCGGAAAACTATCCTTGCGCCAGACCAAGGCGGGCAGCCGCCGCGGCATCTTCTGTGGCATGGGCGTGTGCAATGAATGTCTGGTCGCGATCAATGGCCAACAGAACATTCGCGCCTGCATGACCACGGTGAAGCCGGGCATGCGCATCGAAGAACAGACCTATCCGGGCAAGCTCCCCGGGCCCGACACCCCGTACCTCGCCGAACCACCGGTCAGCGATCCGCCGGTCCATAAGCCCGACGTCCTCGTCATCGGCGGCGGCCCGGCCGGCCTTCAAGCCGCCAAGGCGGCGGCAAAGTCCGGCTGCCAGGTCGTCGTCATCGACGAACGCCCGGCGCTGGGCGGCCAGTACTTCAAGCAGCTGTCGAAGACCCACGCCTTCGACAGCGACGATTCGATGGACAAGCAGTTCCGCGCCGGCCGCGACCTCATCCGCGAGGTCGAAGGCTTGGGCGTGAAGATCATGCGCGAAGCGATGGTCTGGGGCGCGTTCGGCCCCCAAGACATCGCCGTCTTCGCCGACGGCAAGTCGCAGGTGTTCGAGCCGAAGCAGCTCGTCGTCGCGACGGGCGCCTACGAGCGCGGCGTGCCGGTCCCGGGCTGGACTCTTCCCGGCTACATGACGACGGGCGCGGCGCAGACGTTGCTCCGCTCCTACCGCGTCTCGCCGGGCAAGCGCGTCATCCTCGGCGGCAACGGCCCCTTGAATATCCAGGTGGCTTACGAATTGACCCGGGCCGGCGTCGAAGTCGTCGCCGTCGTCGAAGCCGCGCCCAAGCCGGGCATCGGCCAAGCCGGAAACCTGATGCGCATGGCGGTCGAATCGCCGGATCTCGTGCGAGACGGCATCACCTATACGCGGACCCTCAAGAACGCCAACGTCCCGATCCTGTACGACCACGTCATCATCGAAGCCCGTGGCGAAGGCAAAGTCGAAACCGCAGTCATCGCCCGGCTGACGCCGAACGGCGAGCCCATCCAGGGTACGCAGCGCGAGTTCAAGGTCGACGCGATTTGTGTCGGCTTTGGCTTCCAGCCTTCGGCCGACGTTTCACGGCCGCTCGGTTGCCGCCATCACTACGACGCCAAGAAAGGCACGCTCACGATCGAGACCGATGCCAATTGCCAGACCAGCGTCCCCGGCGTCTTTGTTGCCGGTGACTCGGGCGGCATGGGCGGATCGCGCGCTGCGCAGGAACAAGGCTTCATCGCCGGCTGTGCCGCGGCGCGTGGCGCCGGTCGCACGCTACCGTCCGACGTCGAGGCCGAACTGGCCCGGCGGAAGGGCAAGCTGGGCAGTCATCTTCGCTTCCAGGCGGCCCTCTGGGATGTCTTCAAGGCGCCGCGCTGGATGCACGAGCTGGCCCGCGAAGACACCTTGGTGTGTCGCTGCGAAGAGGTCACCCTGGGTCAAATCAACCAGGCCTTCGGAACGGGTATCGACACGGTCGGCGGCATCAAGCGCCAGACCCGCGCCGGCATGGGACGTTGCCAGGGACGCTATTGCGGCCCGGTGATGACCCACCTGCAAAGCCTGATCAACGGCCAGCCGACGGAAGAATTCTCGTTCTTCGCGCCGCGGCCGCCGATCAAGCCGGTGCCGATCGCCGCCCTCGCCCGCAAACCCGCGGACGCCTAACTTGCCCACCGGGGCCGCCCCCGGGCGTCTTCCGAACTCTACCGACGTACTGGTCGTCGGTGGCGGGATTGTCGGCTGCTCGCTCGCCTATTGGTTGGCGCAAGAAGGCATCGAAGTCGTCGTCATCGACCGCTTCGATCTGAACACCCAGGCCTCCGGTGCCAACGCCGGAAGCCTCCACGCCCAGCTCCAGTCGTCGCGGGCGCGCCAGACCGACCCCAAGATGGTCGAGTCCAACAACCATGTCGTGAAGCTTGGGACACCGGCCATTCGCCTGTGGCAACAGCTCGCCAAGACCCTCGATACCGACATCGAGGTCGTCGTCGAAGGTGGCTTGATGATTGCCGAGAACGACGAAGACCGAAAGATGATCGAAGCCAAGGTCAAGCGTGAGAACGCGCTCGGCCTGGAAGCCGAGATCATCTCGGGCAACGCGCTGCGGACTATCGCGCCCTATCTCTCCGACCAAGCCCTCGTCGCCGAGTTCTGCCCGATCGAGGGCCGCGTCAACCCGATCGTAGCGACACCGGCAATCGTGCTGGCGGCGCAACGTCACGGGGCCCGCTTCTTCCGCCACACCGAGCTCCTGAGCCTGGAAAAGCTCTCCGACGGCTATGAGGCGAAGACGGTACGCGGCTCGATCCGTTGCAAGCGCCTAGTCAACGCCGCCGGCCCGGGCGGCGGCAAGGTCGCGGCCATGGCCGGCATCAACGTGCCGGTGGCGGGCGACTTCCTGCATATGAACGTAACCGAGGCGGTCGAGCACTTCGTGCCGCATCTCGTCCAGCACGCGCGTCGCAAGCTGACCCTCAAGCAAGCCAGCAACGGCAACTTCCTGTTGGGTGGCGGCTGGCCGGCCGGTCCGGATCCGAAGACCGGCTTGCCGTCCGTGAACCGCGCCAGCCTCGAGCAAAATCTCTGGATGTCGATCCAAGTCGTTCCGGCGCTTCGCAATACCCGCCTGATCCGCACCTGGGCCGGGATCAATATTTCGTTAGACGGCATGCCGCTTCTCGGGCCGGTGCCGGGCCATCCGAACTTCCATTTCGCCTTGGTCGTGACGGGCTACACCCTCGGGCCCTTCTGCGCCCAACTGGTCGCCGACAAGCTCATGGGCCGGGCCCCGGTGATGGATATCAGCCCCTATTCGGTCGAGCGCTTCGGATGAAGCCTGCCATCGCGACCGACGTTCTTATCGTCGGCGGTGGGGTAATCGGATGTTCGTTGGCCTACTGGCTAGCCGGTGAAGGCCTCGACGTCGCCCTGATCGATCGCCACGACTTGAACACCCAGGCCTCGGGCTGCAACGCCGGCAGCCTGCACGTCCAAATCATGTCGTTTCAGCTCAAGCTGACCGACGAGCGGTCACGGCGCCGGGTCGATACGACCTTGCGCATGTACGCCGCCGGCGTGGGCGTCTGGCAGGAGCTGTCCAACACCCTCGACACCGACATCGAGCTGCACGTCGACGGCGGGCTGATGATCGCCGACACCGAAGCCCAGCTTTGCGTCCTCGAAGACAAGGTGAAGCGCGAGCGAGCCTCGGGGCTCGACAACCGCATCATCGATCGGGCCGGTCTTCGGGCCCTTGCCCCGTATCTCTCGGAGCATCTCGCCGGCGCCGAGGTCTGCCCTCTCGAGGGCCGGGTCAACCCGGCGATCGCCACGCCGTCTCTGGCTCGTGGTGCCGAGGCGCGCGGCGCCCGGATGTTTCGTCACGTCGAACTACGCGCCATCGAGCGCGACGGCCGTGGCTTCAAGGCCGAGACCAACCACGGACCGATCCGCTGCGGCCGGATCATCAATGCGGCCGGTCGCCTAGGCCCAGAGATCGCGGCGATGGTCGGAATTCGCCTTCCGCCGTACGAAGGCGAAGTCCTTCACATGAACGTGACCGAGCCGGTCGAGCATTTCGTCGATCACTTGGTGCAGCATGCCGAACGCCGCCTGACGTTCAAGCAGGCGACCACCGGCGGCCTTCTGATCGGCGGCGGCTGGCCGGCGGTGGTCGACCAGCGCACCGGCCTCCCGATCTCCCTCCGCACCAGCATCCAAAGCAATCTGTGGATCGCGCAGCAGACGGTGCCGCGCCTTGCCCATATGCGGATCGTCCGCACCTGGGCGGCAATCAACGCCTTGAGCGACGCCGGCCCGCTGCTCGGCGAAGTGCCGGGCGTTCCAGGCTTTCACAACGCGCTCTTTGCGGATGCCGGCTATACGGCGGGACCGATCGTCGCCCGCTTGGTCACCGAAGGATTGATGGGCCGGAAACCGACCTTCGACATCCACGGCCTCGGTCTGTACGGCGCCTAGTCGGCGCTGAGGTCCAGAAATCGGGCCGCCGATTCGATGTCGGCGCGAATCTGGCGGCGACGGTCCGCCGCTTCGCCGTCTTCGCCCCAGCGCTCGCTTTGGAACGTCTCATCGAGCTGCGACAGCCGCCACGCGGCGTCGCCGTCGATGTGCCGCGCTGCAACCGCGAGCCCCAAGGCCACCGATCCGGTGCTTTGAATCAGCGTCGCAACGCCACCCAAGCGCCAGTCCGTCGTCGTATCGAGATGGACGCGGATCGCCTGACGGGCATCGTCGGATTGGGCAATCGGGATGATGCCGGCCGTCGTCGCCAAGCGCGCCCCAACGTGATCGGCAAGCCAGTCGAGAACCGGCTGCCATCGCTCTCTCTGACGGGCCGCAAGATCGGCCGGTTGATCAGCTCGATAACACAAAAGATCACTGGTGGCGTAGCCGACGAGGTGGTCGATGACCTCGCGACGGCTTGCCCGGATATGGTCTAGGACCGCATTGGCGAGTCGCGTCAGCGGCAACGTGTGGGGACGGATACGCTCGCCCTGCCCGGCCCACTCGGCCGCGATCGCAAAGGCGAGGGACGCCGTGGGCACGACGACCGCCGTGCGGCGCGGCGAGCGCAAGATCGTGCCGTCGAGAACGACAGAAAATCCGTCCGCCGCCGGCATGACGCCGACTTCACGGTACCGCCGCGTCTTGAGTTCAAGCATCGCCGAGTATTATTTGCCGATGGCCTCGCCGAGGCCACGGCCGAGGTTGCGCATGAACCAGCCGATGCCGCCTTGGTTCGGGGCTTGCTGCGGCGCGGGCGCCGATTGCTGGCCCGGCGCCGGCTCCTTGAGATTCGGGGCCTTGCCCAGCGCTGTCTGACAGGGCCGTTGCGTCGGGCCCCGCCCGGCTCAGCAAGCCTTGCGCGAGGAGCGATAATCCGCCGGTGGCGAAGGCCGCGCCGGTGCTGAGGGCTTCTTTGGCCACGCCCATCTCGTCGATGCCGACGCTCGGATGAGCCAGCGTGCCCCGGACGCGCATCAAGCCCGCCAACCGGCCAAAGCCGATGCCAAGGCCCTCGTGGGCCTCTGGCTTGACGGCCAAGTCGATAGCTTCGGTCTTCAAATCGACCGTGCCGCTGCCGACGACGTTCATCTTGTCGGTCTCGATGGCGATGCCGTTGGCGGCCGTCGCCGTTCCGTCCTTGATCCAGACTTTGACGACGCCGCAGCTCAAGGGCGTGAATTCGCTGTTGTCGCCCATGAACGGCAGCGCCCGGAGCGCTTCCATCGACAGGTCGGCGCCCAACAGGTTGAAGGCGCGGCTTTGGATTTTGCCCTCGCCGACAGTCGCCTGGAAATCGCCATTCAGTTTGGCGGCAATTTCGGCCGGCGAGCGCCCGGCCCCTTTCAGGTTGCTCTGGACGTCGACGCGGTCGCCTTGAAGCCAGTCGCTGATCTTCGCCGTCTTCAAAAAGCTGCCGCCTTCGACGCCGGTGACCTGCAGCGTGACGTCGAGATCGGGGATCTGTCGGCTCGCGTCCAAATTCAGCCGCCCCCCAACCGTACCGCCAGAGACGTTGGCCTGAAAGTGCCGAACGTCGAGCTTGCCTTGGTTCAAGTTGGCGTCGACTTCGATGTTCTCGGCCGTGATGCCGCTGACGATCAGGCGCTGACCGCGCACCGTCGCCTTGACGTCAACGGTCTTGAGAACCTCAAGCGGCAACGGATCGGACGGAATGACCCGATCGCCGCCGGCGCGTTGCGCCGCGGGCGGTACCGCCGGTTTCGAATCCGATGCCGCGCCCGCCGCTGTGGCGAGATCGATCAATTGCCAATTCACGGTCAGATCGGCGGTCGGCCGACCTTGGGCGCCATCTCCCACGCGCCCCGACACCGCGAGGCCCTGAATGGTCGGGGCACTGACGCCGGTCGCCTTGGCGAGCGCCGCCGTATCGACGGCCTTAACCGAGAAGTCGAGCTTGATGCCTTTGACCGCCGCGACATCGGCGACCGAGCCCGAGGCATCGATTTGAATGGTGTCGGACCGGCCCATGGCGAGCTTGAGATCGGACAGCGCGAGGCGCGCCGGTGAACCACCGACACGGACCGAGACTTGGTAGGGGCCGGGCTCGTAAGGCATCGCGTCCTTCAATGCCGGAACGATCGGCGCGAGGTTGTTGATGGTGGCTTTGAGGCCATCGCCTTTCACGGCGATCGCCACATCGAGGCCGTTCGCCTTCATGGGTTCGACGATCCGCCCGTCGATGTTCATCGTTGCCCCGGCGGCCTTCGCCTCCAGCTTCAAATGGAACGGCTGGTTCGCCATCAGGCTGGCGATTGACCCTGTGGTCCCCTTCGCTTCGAAATCGACGCCTTGATAGTCCCCTTCGATCGCGATCTTGAGGGGCGAACTGGGACTGTCGGCTTCGATATCGAGGGACTCGAGGCCGAGCCGCAGCTTCTGACCCGAGCGCGCATCGTTGAAGGCGAGCGTCAGGTCGCGGACCTCGACTTCCGAGACGAACGGAATCTCGCCTGAGCCGCTCGACGATGCGGCGGCTTGGCCGGGCTTTCCAAATTCCCAGTTGCCACGGCCCGACGCGTCGGTTTCCAGCACCGCGTCCAAGCCGTCGACAAAGACATGATTCAGTCGGATATCGCCGCTGAGCAGCGGCAGGACTTGAAGTTGGATTTCGACCCGACGGACTTCGACCATGTTAGGTCGCGAGCCGCCGGGAACATTCGCCAGACTGACCTTCTCGACGGCAATGGTCGGCGCCAAGGACACTTTCGCGGAGATATCGCCGGCAATGGTCAGCTTACGGCCCAACGCCTCTTCAGCCTTGGCCGCGATCATGCCGCGGTATTGATTGAGGTCGAGGGACGCCACCACCGCAACGGCGGCGACGATAAGAACGACGATTACGGCGGCGATGCCCGCCACCCATTTCCAGGCTCGTTTCATCGCCTACTCTCCCTGGTGGCGTCGCACCGTCACGCCGGCGCGACGCCGTATTCGCCTGAGATTAGTTCGTTAGTTGCACTTCACTTTGGCGTCGAACTGGCCTTCACCCTTCAACCACGACGGCTGGACCCAGAGGCCCAGTTCGTCCTTTCCGGCCTTGTCGACCCGGAAGCGGAAGGTTTGACCGGCGATCAACACCATCTCACGCTCGGTCAGTTGTTCGTTGCTAGCAACTTTAAAAACCCGTACCGCAGCCCGGCCCGGCCACCGTCCGCCGTCGTTAATCACGACGAAATGCGGAACGCCGTCCTGGCACATGGTTTCGATCGTCATACTGATCGGGCTGCTGCTGCCGGCACCATCGTGAATAGTGTAACGGCCCTTGGCGACCTGTTCAGCGGCATAAGCGGTAGAAAGAGCGGCAAAAGCGGCAGCCGCCATGCCCACGAGGCAAGTAAAACGGCGTATTTAGATATCCTCCGTAAACCCCATTGATGCGACATCGACCGCATCCCCCACTTCCGCCGGTTCTTTTTTATTTTCGACCGGCAAAAAGGTCGTTTTCTATAGTTAGATCGAATCCCAAATATGTCCAGGTCTGGCGCAAGGAATCAGGAAGCTGGGCTTGAACTTCAAGGATTCCGCCAGCCGGATGCGGGATTCGGATAGCTCGGGCGTGTAGATGCAACATTCGGGCCGAATCGAGTCCCTTCAAGAAGGACGCCCGTCCTCCATACTTGCCGTCGCCGACAATCGGCGTGCCCATGGCCATGCAGTGAGCCCGAAGTTGGTGGGTTCGACCGGTTAGCGGCTCCAGGGCCAGCCAGGCGCAGCGCTTGCTGACCTGATCGATGACTCGATAGCGCGTGATCGCCGTCTTTCCAGCTTCGTCGGCGACCACACGCTCGCCGTACTGCCCGGAGCGTTTGGCGAGCGCGAGACCGATTCGCCCCTCGCGAGCGCCGGGTACGCCGACCACCAAAGCCCAGTAGATTTTCCGCGCCGTCTTGTCGCGGAACGCCGCCGTCAGTTTGCTGGCGGCAGCCGCGCTGCGCGCCAAAACCAAGATGCCCGAGGTGTCGCGGTCGAGCCGGTGGACGAGCCGAGGCCTCTCCCGCGCGTCGAACGTCAACGCGTCCAACATCCCATCCAGATGCCGATCGGTGCCGGTTCCGCCCTGCACGGCTAGGCCGGCTGGCTTGTCGATGACGATAACCTCGGCGTCGCGATGCAGGACTCGACGGCGCAGGTCTTCGGCTTCATCCGGACGAACGGGCCGCGGCGGCCGGCTTGTTTCCGGACGGACGTCGGGCAACAGGCTCGCAGCAGAGACCGGTGGAATTCGCACTTCTTGGCCGGCCTCGAGACGGGCCCCCGCTTTGACCCGTCCGCCATCGATGCGAACCTGGCCGATCCGTAACCATTTTTGGATGCGGCCTTGGCCAAGCCCGGGAAAGCGTCGCTTCAACCAACGGTCGAGACGGACACCAGCTTCGTCGGGTTCGACGCGCAGGCGTACAACGGAACCGCGTTCGGATGCGTCGTCGGTCATGAATTCAACTCCGCCAGCAAGCGGTTGGTCTCGACGATGCGACCGGCCAGCAACCGCGCCATGGCTTCTTGGAAGTGAATGGCGACATGCGGCCGGGAGGTCTGGAGATCGAGAAGCGCCTGGCGAGTCAGGCGATACACCAGTGTGTCGGCTTCGGCAATGACCGATGCCGATCGCGGCGTCCCCAAATAGAACGCGATTTCGCCGACCACGGTGCCGGGTCCCATAGTCCGCAAGCGAACCGTTCCGCCGCTCGGCAATTCAAGGGCGATCGTGACGCGTCCCGACTCGACGATGAGCAGATGGTCCGAGGCCGCGCCTTGGCGAACCATGATATCTCCCTGGCAATGGTCGAAGGCCTCGAGGCGGGACTGAAACTCGCGAGCTTCGTTGGCGTCAGGAAAGATCTGCGAGAGCTGCTCGGCGATGACAGAATTCTGGGATTCCACCGCGATGCCGCCCGCCACCAAGATTTGGTCCTCGATCCATTCGAGACCACGGTCGGCATCGGTGAAGGCCCGGATCAAGGGCCGGGTCGATTCATAGACCTGAGCCCGACGCAGGACTTCGGCGATCCGTTCCTGGACCGACACGTAGATGATCCAGAAACCCCTTTCCTCGGCATAGCGCTTGAGCTTCTCGAAGCTCGCCGTCGCCGAAGAATCGATGCCGTTGACCGTCCGAAAGTCGAGAAGGAGGAATCGCAGCGATGGTGCCTGATCGAACCTCTCGCGGACGAGATCGACGAGACGATTCGAAGTCCCGAAAAATACGTAGCCTTGCAGCTTGAGAACTAAAACGGATCGACCAGCGCTGCGGATGATCTGAGCATACGCCGGAGCCCGCTCGACGTTGCTGTGATAGGTCTCGGCCGTCAGCGCCGAGCTGACCACCGGAACCCGCGCATAGTTCACGACGAATATGACGAGGGCGGCGGCGACGCCGACGCCAATCCCCGCCATGAAACCGGCAAACACAATGACCGGAAAGACGAGGAGCGTGACGCCAGCCTCGCTCCGATCCATCCGGATCAAATTCCGGCCCAAGGCCTCGACCAAGAATCCGGTGCCCATGAAGAACAGGATGACGCCGACGGCCAGTCGCGGCAGGCATTCTAGAGCCGTCGATCCGAAGATGAGCGCGGCAACGCAGATAGCCGCGGTCGCCAATCCGACGAATCGGATCGGCATGCCGAGGCGGTAGGTCAGCACCGAACCGCTCATCGAATGATAGCCGGGCAGTCCGCCGCCTAGTCCGGCAAGCAGATTGGCGATGCCGGTAACGCGAAGCTCGCGGTTGAGCTCGATGTCGCTGCGCGTCGCAATTTCGATGGCGCTCGCCTGCAAAAGAAAGGCGATCGCCGCGATCAGCAGAAGGGTCGCAAATTCCGGCAGAAGTCCCGGGAGAATGTCCCATGCCGCCAAGGTCACGGCTTCAAGATTACGATCGAGTGACCACAGGCCGCCTTCGGAAAACGGCCCGAGCAACCAGCCCTAGGCTTTCAAGCGCTCGATCGGAATTCCATTCGCTAGGGCGATGATCCAGAACGCGGCGACCATCACGCCAACATAGCGGGCATGTTCATGTAGTGGCTGCGCCGCCGCTGCAGGCCCCACAACACAAGCCCTCCGACAAGGGCGGGAAGCCAGCGGACGATGGTCGCCGGCTCCCAGAAGGAACCGATCGTGTCCCACTCCAAAGGCCGGCCCGCCGCCGATGAGAATGCCGCTCGGATCAGGAACCAGCCAACGCCGGCGAGTAACCAGGCGATGACCGGAAAGGGTGCGTACCGGATAAGGTTCCCGATCAGCAGCGTGCACAGCGGCATCAGGATGATGATCGTCGGCAAGATCGCATCGCCTCGTCCCGCGTCCGTCAAGGTGGTGGCCGCGGTCGCGACGATGACGGCGATGACGACATTAGGTTCGAACTGGGCATAGGGGATAACGGCTGGGTACGCCACGAACAAAACGATGACGACGCCGAGCACGATCGCGCTCACCAAGGCCGCGCCGATCCCGAGCGGCAGATGCGCCGCGAGGTCACCCGAGAAGATGACGGCCGGGTACGACCGCAGGTAATGATGGTCAGCAGGCCAGTGACGGCGGCCGTCGTGATCGCCGGTACAAGGACACAACGATGGAGACCAAGACCGGCCATGGCGGGGAAAAGAGCGGACATATCAGCGCCGTCTACTGGCCCCCGCCCCGCCCGTCAAGGTCGGCGCGACGGCCGAAATAGCTAGTCCTTTGCCTTCGCATCGCGGAGCTTGTTCCAGTATTCGAGGCGCTTGGCGACCTCGCGTTCGAACCCTCGCTCGCCCGGCCGATAGAGCTGTCGACGGGCCATGCCGTCGGGAAAGTAACTCTGGCCCGAGAAGCCTTCCTCGGTGTCGTGGTCGTAGACATAGTCGGTGCCGTAGCCCAGATCCTTCATGAGCTTCGTCGGGGCGTTCAGGATGTGCTTGGGAGGCATCACCGAGCCGGTGTCGCGCGCTATCTCCGCCGCGGCGCCGTGAGCCTTATAGGTGGCATTCGATTTGGGCGCGGTGCCGAGATAGATGATGCATTGAACCAGCGCGAGCTCACCCTCGGGTGAGCCGAGCCGCTCATAGGTTTCCCACGCCGCCAGGGACTGAACCAAGGCCTGAGGATCGGCAAGGCCGATATCCTCGACCGCGAAGCGTGTCAGGCGGCGGGCAACGTAACGCGGGTCTTCGCCGCCGGCCATCATCCGCGCGAACCAATAGAGCGCCGCATCGGTGTCCGAACCGCGCAACGACTTGTGCAGCGCGCTGATGAGGTTGTAGTGGCCTTCCTGCGCCTTGTCGTAGAGCGGCAGGCGGCGCTGCACGATCGCGGCCAAAGCCGCAGGATCGAGCGGCGGGTGCATGCCGAGCTCGAACAAGGTCTCCGCCATGTTGAGAAGGAAGCGTCCATCACCGTCGGCCATGGCGGTCAGTGCAATCCGCGCCTCGGGCTGAAGCGGCAGCGGGCGTTTCATCAGAGCTTCGGCCCGGCCCAACAGCTCGCCAAGGGCCGCATCGTCATGGCGCTTGAGGACATGAACCTGGCAGCGCGATAGAAGCGGCGCGATCAGCTCGAACGACGGGTTCTCCGTCGTCGCTCCGATCAAAACGACGGTGCCGTCCTCGACATAGGGCAGGAAGCTGTCCTGCTGAGCCCGGTTGAAGCGATGGATTTCATCGACGAAGAGCAGCGTGCCTTCGCCCATGCCGCGGCGCTTGCGGGCGGCATCGAAGACACGTCGCAAATCGGCGACGCCGGAGAACACCGCCGAGAGCGGTTCGAAATGCAGCTTGGTCCGGTCGGACAGCAACCGCGCGATCGTCGTCTTGCCCGAACCGGGCGGCCCCCACAGGATCATCGATTGAATGCGGCCCGTAGCCGCGGCTCGCCCGATCGGACCTTCGTGGCCCAACAAATGGTCCTGCCCCACGACCTGCTCGAGCGCGGTCGGGCGCAAGCGATCGGCGAGCGGGCGCGGAGCTTCGGCTTCGAACAACGTGCTCATCGGTCGACCACCATACTGATCGACCGGCCGTCGCGAATAATGGTGATGCGCCAGCGGGCTGCTTCGCGCCGCAGAACCGTCCGCAGTTGCGCCACGGCGGTGACCGCCTCGCCATTCACCTGACCGAAGATGTCGTTGGCGCGAAAGCCGAGACGACTCGCGGCACTGCCGCTGCGAACCTGTTGAATGATGACACCAGTATCGGTCGCGGCGCTATCCAATCCCATTTCGTCGATGACCGCCGGCGATAAGTTGGCGACGTTCGCTCCCGCGAAGGGATGGGAACCGGTCAGCTCGGCCGCGTCACGCGGCGGATCCTCGGGCGGCGGCTGCAAGGCCACGGTAACGCGCTCCGCTCCGCCACGCCGCCACAAATCAAAGGTCGCGGTGCTACCCACCGGAAGCGTCGCGACCCGAAAGCGAAGCGACGCGGCGTCAGCAATTTCGCGGCCTTCGACGGCTAGGACGACATCGCCGGCGCGAATACCGGCGCGGTCGGCGGGACTGCGCGGCCGGACGGCGTTGATGAGAGCACCTTGGGGACGCGGCAGGCCGAGGGATGACGCGATGTCGGCGGTCACGCGCTGGCCCGTCGCCCCAAGCCACGGGCGTTGTACGCGGCCACCGGCCATAAGGCCGGCGACGACCGAGCGGACCATATTCGACGGCGTCGCGAAGCCGATCCCCAACGACCCGCCACTGCGCGAAAAAATTGCCGTGTTAATCCCGACCAGCTTGCCGTCCATGGTGACGAGAGCGCCGCCCGAATTTCCCGGATTGATCGCCGCATCGGTCTGGATGAAGAAGCTGTAGTCCGATACCCCGACTTCGGTACGCGCCAAGGCCGAGACGATGCCGCTGGTTACCGTCTGGCCGACCCCGAACGGATTGCCGATGGCGAGCACTAAGTCACCGACCTCGATCTGATCGGAATCGCGAAGCTCGAGATGACGCAGGGCTTCGCCCTTGGAATCGATCTTGAGTACGGCGAGATCGGTTCGTTCGTCGGTGCCGACGATCGAGGCTTCTAATTCTCGACGGTCGGCCAGCACGACCGTGATCTGGTCGGCGCCTTCGATGACGTGATTGTTGGTGACGACCACGCCGTCGGCCCGAAGGATGACGCCGGAGCCGAGCGAGTTTTGAATGCGCGGCTCGGCCGGCGCGAGGTTCAAATTCTCGCCGAAGAACCGGCGAAAGAACGGATCATTGAGCAGCTGCGATTGCCGCGTCTGTTGAACGCGGCGGGCGTAGATGTTGACGACGGCCGGAGCGGTCTCGCGTACCAAGGGAGCGAAGGATATCTGGATTTCCGCGCGGCTTTCGGGGATGCGTTGGGCCGTGGCCGCCGAGACACCGGCAAGGCCGACGATAACCGCGATCGCTGATATGACGAAACGTCGCACGCCGGACAGTTTAGCACCGGCACCCGAAGGACGCCGGGAAAGAATCCGGGTTAGGACGCGGTCGCCGCTTCGGCTTCGGCGTTGGCCGCGGTCTCGGCCTCGACACGGGCCTTATCGCCAGCGCCTTTGGCCGCAGGATCGCGGTCGACCAGCTCGATGACCGCCATGGCGGCGTTGTCGCCGTAGCGGAAACCGGCCTTCAGGACCCGGGTGTAACCGCCGGGCCGCGCCTTATAGCGTTCGGCGAGAGGGCCGAAGAGCTTGGCGACGATGCCGGTGTCCTTCAAATAGGACAACGCTTGGCGGCGCGCGTGGAGCCCGCCCCGTTTGCCGAGCGTGATCATCTGATCGGTGAACCGCCGCAGCTCTTTCGCCTTGGGCAGAGTCGTCTTGATCTGCTCGTGGCTCAAAAGCGATGCGGTCATATTAGAGAACATCGCTTTGCGATGGCTCGCGGTTCGGTTGAGCTTACGCCCGCTGTTACGGTGCCTCATGACGCCTTCTCTGTGGCCGATGCCACTGTCTAGTACGGCTCTTCGAGCCGCTTGGCCAAGTCTTCGATGTTTTCAGGCGGCCAGTTCTGGATCTGCATGCCGAGATGCAGGCCCATCTGCGCCAGAACTTCTTTGATTTCGTTCAGCGACTTCCGTCCGAAGTTCGGGGTGCGCAGCATTTCCGCTTCGGAACGCTGCACGAGGTCGCCGATGTAGATGATGTTGTCGTTCTTCAAGCAATTGGCCGAGCGGACCGAGAGCTCGAGCTCGTCGACCTTGCGGAGAAGATGCTTGTTGAACGGCAATTCTTCGTGGGCTTCGGCGCCACTGGCGACCTGCGGCTCTTCGAAGTTGATGAAGAGCTGGAGCTGGTCTTGCAGGATGCGGGCGGCGAGAGCCACGGCGTCTTCGGGCGTAACGGCGCCGTTGGTCGTGATCTCGATCGACAGCTTGTCGTAGTCGGTGACTTGACCGACGCGGGTGTTCTCGACGCGGTACGCCACTTTGCGAACCGGCGAATACACGGCATCGACCGGGATCAATCCGATCGGCGCGTCTTCGGCGCGGTTCTGGGCGGCGGCAACGTAGCCCTTGCCGCTTTCGACGGTCATTTCCATCGAAATCCGGGCATTACGATCGAGCGTACAAATCACGAGTTCCGGATTCATGATCTCGATGTCGTGACCGGTCTCGATCATGGAGGCGCGGATTTCACCCGGACCTCCAGCCTTCAGCGTCATCCGCTTTGGGCCGTCGTTGGACATGCGCAAGCCCATCGACTTCAGGTTCAGGACGATATCGGTCACGTCCTCGCGGACGCCTGGAATCGACGAGAACTCGTGGAGCACGCCTTCGATCTGCACCGAGGTGATGGCCGCGCCCTGAAGCGACGACATGAGCACCCGGCGAATTGAGTTGCCAAGCGTCAGCGCAAACCCTCGCTCGAGCGGCTCAGCAACGATCGTGGCATGACGCTTGTCGTGAGCGCCGGGGACGACCGAAAGCTTGGTCGGTTTGATCAAATCTTGCCAATTTTTCTGAATCACGACCTCTGACCTCATGCTCGATTCGCCGCCGCGCGGCGCCCATTCTCAAGAGCTTTAATCCCCGGTCCAGGGCCGCCACAGCGCCCCGGACCGACGACGCTCAAACCAAACCGATAGACTAGACGCGCCGCCGTTTGCGGGGGCGACACCCGTTGTGTGGGATCGGAGTCACGTCGCGGATCGCAGTGATGGTAAAGCCCACCGACTGCAGCGCGCGCAGCGCCGATTCCCGGCCCGAGCCCGGACCTTTGACCTCGACCTCGAGGGTTTTCATGCCGTGCTCCATGGCCTTGCGACCGACGTCTTCGGCCGCGACCTGACTCGCGTACGGAGTCGATTTGCGGGAACCCTTGAAACCCGAGCTTCCCGACGACGACCAGGCAATCGTATTTCCCTGGGCGTCCGTGATGGTGATCATCGTGTTGTTGAACGTGGCGTTCACGTGCGCCACGCCAGAAACGATGTTTTTTCGCTCGCGACGACGGGGACGCGGCGCAGCTGTCGGCTTGGTTGACATCGGATTTCCTGCAGTCCCTTACTTTGTAGCTTTTTTCTTCGCGGCGATGGTGCGACCGCGACCCTTGCGGGTCCGCGCATTGGTGTGGGTCCGTTGGCCGCGTACCGGCAGCCCGCGGCGGTGACGCAAGCCGCGATAGCAGCCGAGATCCATCAACCGTTTGATGTTCATCGCGACCTCGCGACGCAGGTCGCCTTCGACCCGATGATTCTCGTCGATAATCTCGCGGATGCGGATAATCTCGTCTTCGGTCAGTTCCGAGACGCGGCGGGCATCCGGGATGCCGACCTTCGCGCAAATCTGGCGCGCCTTGGCCGGCCCGATACCATAGATATACCGCAGCGCAATAACTGTCCGCTTCTGTGTAGGAATATTAACGCCCGCAATACGCGCCAAGGCGAAGGCTCCTTAGTCTTTGATCCAAAACTAAATTTTTGGTTTTTCCACCGACCCGCAAACGGCTGATTATAAGGCCTGTACCCCTCAAGTCAACCCGCCCCAGCCGCACTGAGCAGCCGCTTTATGGCCTTGTCGACTGTCTCGACGGGGGCACCCCCATCCAAGCTCTTTAAGAGGCCTTTTTTGCCGTAATACGCCAAAACCGGCGCGGTTTGACGGCGATACGCGTCAAGCCGGGCCTGGACAACATCCCGCTTGTCATCCGCCCGGCGCGAGAACTCTTCGCTGCCGCAAGCGTCGCACTTCCCGTCGACCTTGGGCCGATTGAACCGGTCGTGATAGCCGGCGCCGCAGCGGACGCAGGCAAACCGACCGGTGATTCGCTCCAGAATGGTCGCGTCGTCGAGGCGCATTTCGATGGCCGCATCCAGACTCCGGCCCTTCTTCCAAAAGAGGGTATCGAGGGCTTCGGCCTGAGCGACCGTTCGCGGGAAGCCGTCCAGAATGACCCCTTCCCCGCTCGCCGGTTCGTCGAGCTTCTTGGCGATCATGTCGATGATCACGTCGTCAGGAACCAACTCACCGGACTCCATTATCGACTTGGCTTTGCGGCCAAGCTCGGATCCTTGAGCGACCTCGGCCCGCAACATGTCACCCGTGGAAAGGGGCATCAGGTTGTAGGCCGCCTGCAGTCGCTTCGCCTGTGTTCCCTTGCCGGCCCCCGGCGGGCCGAACAGGATCAGGTTCATCCGCGGCGACCTCTGAGCTTCGCCTTTTTGACCAGCCCCTCGTATTGATGGGCCAGCAGATGGGATTGAATCTGGGCGACCGTATCCATGGTCACCGAAACGACGATCAGCAATGACGTGCCGCCGAAATAGAACGGAACCGCAAAGCGCGAGATCATGATTTCGGGCAAGGCCGAAATAACCGCAAGATACAAGGCGCCTAGCACGGTGAGTCGCGTCAGCACGTAGTCGAGATAATCGGCCGTGTTCTTGCCTGGCCGAATCCCCGGAACGAAGCCGCCGTACTTCTTAAGGTTGTCGGCGGTCTCGGTCGGGTTGAAAACGACCGCGGTATAGAAGAACGCGAAGAAGACGATGAGGCTGACGTAGATCGCCAAATACAGCGGCTGGCCGTGCTGAAGATAGGCGACGATGTCGTTCAGCCACTGCGGCCCCTGACCGGCCGACAGGCTCATGATGGTGACGGGCATCAGCAGCAACGCCGACGCGAAGATCGGCGGAATGACGCCGGCCGAATTGATCTTGAGCGGCAGATGCGAGCTGTCGCCCCCGACCATGCGGGTGCCCATCTGACGTTTGGGATACTGGACGAGGATGCGGCGCTGAGCGCGTTCCACGAACACGATTACGAAGATCACGACCAAGGCCATCATCAACATCAAGACGATCAAGAACGGCGAGAGCGCCCCAGTCCTACCCATTTCGAGAGTCCCGACAAGGGCACTGGGCAGGTCCGCGGCAATACCGGCAAAGATGATCAACGAAATTCCGTTGCCGACGCCGCGCGCCGTGATCTGTTCGCCGAGCCACATCAAGAACATGGTGCCGCCGACCAGCGTGACGATGGTCGTGATGCGGAAGAACCAGCCTGGATCGGCGACCGCCGATCCGACCGACGATGACATCCCCTCAAGTCCGACGGCGATGCCGTAGGCTTGAAGCGCGGTGATGATGACCGTCAAATACCGCGTGTATTGATTGATCTTTTTGCGTCCGGTATCGCCTTCCTTCTTCAGCGCTTCGATGTGCGGCGAGACCGCCGACATCAGCTGCATGATGATGGAGGCCGAGATGTACGGCATGATGTTCAGGGCGAAGATCGCCATGCGTCCGAGCGCACCGCCCGAGAACATGTTGACCATGCCGAGAATGCCGCCGCCTTGGCGGTCGATGATTTCGCGAATGACGGTCGCGTCGATACCGGGCAGCGGAATGTAGGTGCCGAGCCGGTAGACGATCAGCGCCCCGAGCGTGAACCAGATCCGTTTCTTGAGTTCCGTCGCCTTGGCGAAGGCGCCGAAATTGATATTGGCGGCCAGTTGCTCGGCGGCAGAAGCCATGGGCTAGTCGCCCCCGGATCCGGACTTGCCCTTGCCCTCGGCTTTGTTGCCGCGTTGCGCGGCCGGGCTGGATTTCCCGCCCGCATCGCCACCGGTCCGAGCAGGCGCGGATTCCGCCTTGATCCTGGCCTCGGCCTTTTCCAAGCGCGCGGCTTTGCCTTTGGCGCCGGCTGGCTTGATCGGCCCTTTGGCCATATCGGCAAGAGCGGTCTCGAGCGCTTTGGCGCGATCGACCTGCTGCTCTTTCTTCCACGCCGCCCAACGCTTGGTGCCCTTGGTCTCGACCACGGGCTTCGGCGCCGGCACGATGACTTTGCCGCCGGCCTTCTCGACCATGTCCTGAGCCGCCTTGGAGACGCGCGACACTTCGATGGTGAGCGCCGACGTAATCGCGCCCTTCGCCAGCAATTTGACGCCGTCGTTCCGCTTCCGGACCAGACCGGCTTCGGCCAGCATCGTCTCGGTGATCGGCCCGGCAACTTTCAGACGACCGTCTTCGATCGCCTTCTGCAGCATGCCGAGATTGATACCGACGATCTCGCGACGGAAAATGTTGTTGAAACCACGCTTCGGCAACCGCCGATGCAGCGGCATCTGGCCGCCTTCGAACCCGGCAACCGCCGAACCCGTCCGCGCCTTCTGACCCTTGTGGCCGCGCCCGGAGGTTTTACCCTTGCCCGAGCCCATGCCGCGCCCGAGCCGCGTGCGCGCAATGCGCGCTCCGGGTCGGTCGCGAAGTTCGTTCAACCGCATGCTATCGATTCCTTGCCGCTCGTTTCCGCTACTTAGTCGTCCGTCTCGACCTTCACCAGGTGCTGGACCTTGGCGATCATGCCGCGGACGGCTGGTGTGTCTTCCAGGACACGGGTCTTGTGACGCTTGTCGAGGCCGAGGCCGCGCAATGTCGCGCGTTGGTCCTCACGCCGACCGGCACCGCTATAGGTCTGGGTGACGCGAACCGTCCCCTTCGCTTTGGTCTTTGCGTCGGCCATGAACTACTCCCGGGCCTCGGTCGGAGCCGCTGCCGCCGCCGGCTCGTCGCCGCGCCGCGAGGAAAGATCAGAGACCTTGAGACCGCGCCGCTGCGCCACCGAACGCGGGCTGGCGCAGAGCGACAACGCCTCGAAGGCCGCTTTAACGATGTTGTGCGGATTGGACGTGCCGATCGACTTGGCGACGACGTCGTGCATACCCATGGTTTCGAACACGGCGCGCAACGGACCGCCGGCGATGACGCCGGTGCCCGGAGGGGCCGCGCGGAGGACGACCTTGCCGGCGCCGAAATAGCCGGTGACGTCGTGATGCAGGGTCCGGCCTTCGCGCATCGGAACGCGGATCATGCCGCGCTTCGCCTGTTCGGTGGCTTTGCGGATGGCTTCCGGCACTTCGCGGGCCTTGCCGCTGCCGTGACCAACCCGGCCGCGTCCGTCGCCAACGACGACCAGCGCCGCAAACGAGAATCGCCGACCGCCCTTTACGACTTTGGCGACACGATTGATGCTGACGAGCTTGTCGGCAAATTCGGGTTCGTCCCGCGGGCCGCGGTCACGGCCGGATTCACGGGGGCCGCGATCGCGACCGGAACCTCGAGGGGGGCGCGCCATGTCTCGTCTCTCCTAGAACTGAAGTCCGGTTTGCCGCGCGGCTTCGGCCAAGGCCTTGATCCGGCCGTGGAAGCGATAGCCGCCGCGGTCGAATACCACGCGCTCAACACCCGCTTTCCGGGCGCGCTCGGCAATCAACTTGCCGATCTCGCCGGCGGCGTCACGGGTGGCGCCGTTTTTGAGTTTGCTGCGCAGCCCTTCCTCGAGCGTCGAGGCATGGGCCAGGGTCACGCCGCGCTGATCGTCGATGATCTGCGCGTAGATGTGACGGTCGGAACGGAACACGGAGAGCCGCATCCGGTCGCCAGCCACGCGGCGGATGTTCCCTCGCGTCCGCTGCACCCGCCGTTGAGTTACTCGATTTGGCCTAGCCATGGCGACCTACTTCTTCTTCCCTTCTTTGCGCCGGATTTTCTCGCCGACGTACTGAATGCCTTTGCCCTTGTAGGGTTCCGGCAAGCGCAAGCCGCGAATTTCGGCGGCAGTCTGACCGACACGGTGCTTGTCCATTCCCTCGACGCGCACATGCGTCTGGTCGGGGCAGGTGATCTTGATGCCCGCCGGGATGGGATAGCGTACTTCGTGGCTGTATCCGATCTGGAACACGGCCTCTTTGCCTTGGACCTGGGCGCGGAAACCGACGCCGTTGATCTCGATCTCGCGGACGTAGCCTTGAGCCACACCCTGAACGAGATTGTGCAGGCGGTTGCGGGCAGTCCCCCACATGGCGCGGAGGATCTTGGTTTCCTTGAGCTGGTTCACGACGATGGTGCCGTCTGCGACCTTGGCTTCGATACCGCGCGGCAGCACAAAGCTGAGCTGACCGAGCTTGCCTTTGGCCGTGCAGATCTGTCCGGCGACCTCGACGGAGACCCCGCTGGGAATGGAAACGGCTTGGCGGCCGACTCGGGACATGGGTTCTTCGCTCTCCCTTAGAACACGCGGCAGAGGACTTCGCCGCCGACGTTGGCGGTGCGGGCCTCAGCGTCCGACATGACGCCGCGCGGCGTCGACAGGATCGAGATGCCCAGGCCGTTGTAAACCCGGGGCAGCTCACGAATCTTGCAGTACACGCGACGACCCGGCTTCGAGATCCGATCGATCTCGCGGATGACGGGTCCGCCCTCGTGATACTTCAACTCGATCTTGATTTCACGCACACCCGGCCGACTTTCGGCAACCGTATAGCCGCGGATGTAACCTTCACGCTTCAGAATCTCGAGGACGTTCTCATGCAGACGCGACGCCGGCGCCAAAATGACGTCTTTGCGGCTGCGCTGGCCGTTTCGAATACGGCTCAGGAGATCGGCGAGGGGATCGCTCATCGACATCGTTCGGCTCTCCCTACCAGCTCGCCTTGACCATGCCGGAGATCTGGCCATGCGACGCTAGGTCGCGAAGCTTCATGCGGCACAACTTAAACTTGCGATAATTGCCGCGCGGACGTCCCGTCAACTCGCAGCGCAACCGAATTCGAACTTTCGATGAATTGCGCGACACCTTGGCGAGCTTGATCATCGCCCCGAAGCGCTCCTCGATCGGTGTCGTGCGGTCCATGGTAATCGCTTTGAGGGCGGAACGTTTCGCCTCGAAGCGCTTAGCCAACCGCATGCGCCGCAAATTCTTCTGGATCGAACTCTTCTTCGCCATGCGAAGAAACTCCTCTTCTTTCCGTCAATTCATGAAAGGCATGTCGAAACCCTTAAGCAGCGCGCGGGCTTCGGCATCGGTTCGGGCGGTCGTGCAGATGATCACGTCCATGCCGCGAACCTCTGAAATCTTGTCGTAATCGATCTCGGGGAACACGATCTGCTCCTTGAGGCCGAGGGCAAAGTTGCCGCGGCCGTCGAAGCTCTTGCCAGAGACGCCGCGGAAGTCACGAACCCGCGGCAGCGCGATGTTGATCAGGCGATCGAGAAACTCGTACATCCGGGCGCCGCGCAACGTCACCTTGCAGCCGACGATCATGCCGGCGCGCAACTTGAACCCGGCGATCGAACGGTTGGCCCGGGTGATGATCGGCTTTTGGCCGGCGATGGCCGCAAGCTCGGCCAGGGCCGGCTCGATCTTCTTTTTGTCCTGGGACGCCTCGCCGACGCCCATGTTGATGACGATCTTGGTCAGCTTCGGCAACGCGAACGCATTCGCGTAGCTGAACTCCTTAACCAGGCTCGCCTTGACGGTCTTTTCGTAGTGTTCTTTGAGACGCGACGCCATCGCATCCCTCCTAGCGGTCGATAACTTCGCCGGAACGCTTGGCAAAGCGCACCTTGCGGCCGTCTTCGAGAACCTTGAAACCGACGCGAGTCGGTTTGTCGGTCTTCGGATCGATATGGGCGAGCTTTGACAAATGAATACGCCCTTCCGATTCGACGATGCCGCCGGCGTTGCCGGCTCCGGGACGAGTGTGTCGTTTTCTCATGTGGACGCCCTGAACGGTCGCCCGCATGTCTTTGGGATCCACGCGCAGCACTTCGCCGCGCTTGCCCTTGTCGCGCCCACCGAGGACGACGACCAGGTCGCCCTTTTTGATCTTGAGTTTAAGGGCCATCACAAAACCTCGGGCGCGAGCGAAATGATCTTCATGTACTTCTTGGCGCGCAGCTCGCGAGTCACGGGCCCGAAGATGCGGGTTCCGATCGGCTCGCCGGCCGTATCGACCAAGACCGCGGCATTGTGATCGAAGCGGATCATCGAGCCATCGGGACGACGGATGCCTTTGGCGGTGCGAACGACGACGGCGCGTGCCACTTCGCCCTTCTTAACCCGGCCGCGCGGGATCGCTTCCTTGACCGACACGACGATCAGGTCGCCAACCGACGCATAGCGCCGCCGCGATCCGCCGAGCACCCGGATGCATTGCACCCGGCGCGCGCCGGAGTTATCGGCAACGGTGAGATTGGTTTCTTGCTGAATCATGACGCCTTCTGAACCTTCGCTCCGTCCGCCGCGCCTTCAGTCAACACTTCCCAGCACTTGAGCTTGGACAACGGCCGGCACTCGCGGATTTGAACGATGTCACCAATCTTGAAGTGGTTCGCCTCATCGTGGGCGTGAAACTTCTTCGACCGACGAATGATCTTTTTGTACTTGGGATCCATAAAGCGGCGCTCGACCAGGACAACGATCGTCTTGTCCATTTTGTCGCTCACCACGACCCCTCGCATAACCCGACGCGGCATCGCCCGTTATCCTTTCTTCTTCGCTTGCGCGGCGCGAAAACGCTCGCCAAGCACCGTCTTCACCCGAGCCACGTCGCGGCGCACTTCACGGACCCGCGCCGTATTCTCGAGCTGACCGCTCGAGCGCTGGAAGCGCAGGTTGAAGGCTTCCTTGCTCAAGTTGGCGAGCTGTTCCTTCAGCTCGTCGTCTGTCTTGGCGCGCACGTCGACCGGCTTCATGATTCCGTCCTCGATCCTCAATCCGTCAGGCCCGGCCGCGCCACCATCTTCGTCCGGATGGGGAGCTTGGCCGCAGCCAGCGTAAATGCTTCGCGCGCGATCTGGCGGCTGATGCCGTCGACCTCGAACATGATCCGACCCGGCTTCACCCGGCAGGCCCACCATTCGGGATTGCCCTTGCCCTTACCCTGACGAACTTCGGCCGGCTTCACCGAAACCGGAACGTCGGGGAAGATGCAGAGCCAAATCCGGCCCGTGCGCTTCATGTGGCGCGTGATCGCCCGGCGCGCCGATTCGATCTGACGCGAGCTGAGCCGCGCCGGCGACAACGCCTTCAAGCCGTACGAGCCGAAGTTCAGGCTATTGCCAGACGTCGCCCGGCCGTGGATACGGCCTTTGAAGGCTTTGCGGTATTTGGTGCGGGCTGGAGAAAGCATCTCTGAACCTTTTCTCGATCGCTCTCGTTAGCGAACCGGCTGTTGTTCGATGGTGCGCTTGTCGACCGCCATCGGATCGTGAGCCATGATCTCGCCGCGGAAGACCCACACTTTGACGCCGCAAGTGCCGTAGGTCGTCATCGCCGCCGAAAATCCATAGTCGACGTCAGCGCGCAGCGTGTGCAACGGAACGCGGCCCTCGTGATACCACTCGGTCCGGGCGATTTCGGTGCCACCCAAACGTCCGGCGCAATTGATCCGGATGCCGAGCGCGCCGAGACGCATCGCCGACTGCACGGCCCGCTTCATGGCGCGGCGGAAATGAACCCGACGCTCCAGCTGCTGGGCCACGGCTTCGGAAACGAGCTGCGCATCGATCTCGGGCTTACGGATCTCGACGATGTTCAAGTGAACCTCGGAGCCCGTCATTTTGCCCAAGTCGCCGCGAAGCTTTTCGATGTCGGCGCCCTTCTTGCCGATGACGACACCGGGACGCGCCGTGTGAATGGTGACACGGGCCTTCTTCGCCGGACGCTCGATGATGATGCGCGAGACACCGGCCTGGAGGAGCCGCTTGCGCAGGTATTTCCGGATCTCCAAGTCCTCGTGCAGCATCTTGGCGTAGTCACTGTCGCCGTACCAACGCGAGTCCCAGGTCCGGTTGATACCGAGCCGCAAGCCGATCGGATTGACTTTCTGGCCCATGCCTACACCTGTTCCGCGCGTTCGCGCACGATGATCCGTAGATTGCTGAACGGCTTTTCGATCTTTCCGGCACGGCCGCGAGCGCGGGCATGCCACCGCTTAATCTTCAGCGTCTTGCCGACGGTCGCCTCGTGGACGATCAACTTGTCGACGTCGAGCTGGTGATTGTTTTCGGCGTTCGCGATCGCCGACTCGAGAAGCTTCTTCACTTCCTTGGCGACGCGCCGATGGGAGAATTCGAGATCGGCCAGAGCCGCGCCGCAGGCCTTACCGCGGATCATGCCGGCGATCAGGTTGAGCTTGCGCGGACTCGAGCGGATGTGGCTGGCGATCGCCAGAGCCTCGGTTTCCTTCAGTCGACGCGGAGTTTTCGCCTTCGACATGGCTTACGACTTCCCGGCCGGCGCGTCTTCGCGCTTCGCCTTGCGATCCGAGGAGTGCGCGTGGAAGGTCCGAGTCGGAGAGAACTCGCCGAACTTGTGGCCAACCATGTCTTCGGTCACCAGAACCGGGATGAACTTCCGGCCGTTGTAGACGCCGAACGTCAATCCCACGAACTGCGGCAAGATGGTCGAGCGCCGCGACCAGCTTTTGATAACTTCCTTGCGGCCACCGGCGCGAGCCTTTTCGGCCTTGCGCAAGAGGTAGCCGTCGACGAATGGCCCTTTCCATACGGAGCGAGTCACGCTGCGTTACTCCTAAGCGTTTTGCCGCCGCCGGATAATCCAGCGATCGGTTCGCTTATTGTTGCGAGTCTTCGTACCCTTGGTGTCCTTGCCCCACGGCGTCACCGGGTGGCGACCACCCTTGGTGCGGCCTTCGCCGCCGCCGTGCGGATGATCGACCGGGTTCATCGCCGTGCCGCGCACCGAGGGCTTGTGACCCTTCCAGCGATTGCGGCCGGCTTTACCGATGCTGACGTTGGCGTGATCGGCGTTCGAAACGGCGCCGATGGTCGCCCGGCATTCGGCATTGACGCTGCGCATTTCGCCCGATGACAGGCGGAGCTGCGCGAGGCCTTGATCCTTGGCGACGAGCTGAACGTAGGTCCCGGCCGAACGCGCCATCTGGCCGCCCTTGCCGATGTGTAACTCGACGTTGTGGACGATGGTGCCGACCGGAATGTTCTTGAGCGGCGCGGCGTTGCCCGGACGAATGTCGACCGAGTCGCCCGAGATCACTTTGTCGCCCACCTTGAGACGCTGCGGCGCCACGATGTAGGCGAGCTCGCCGTCGTCATAACGCAGAAGCGCGATGAACGCCGTCCGGTTGGGATCGTACTCGAGCCGCTCGACCGTCGCCGAGACATCAAACTTCTGGCGCTTGAAATCGATGGTCCGATACCGACGCTTGTGTCCGCCGCCACGCCACCGCACGACGATGTGACCATCGTTGTTGCGGCCGCCCTTTTCGCGGAGACCGAACGTCAGATTCTTGATCGGCTTGCCCTTCCACAGCTCGGACTTGTCGACGAGGACGAGGCCTCGTTGACCCGGCGTGGTCGGCTTGAATTGTTTGAGCGCCATCCTAGACCCCTGTCGTCACGTCGATGGAATGGCCCTCGGCGAGGGTCACGACGGCCTTCTTGGACTCACTGCGCGTCCCGGGCCGACCCTTGAAGAGCTTGGTCTTGCCCTTGCGCCGCAACGTGTTGACCGCCGTTACCTTGACCTTGAATAGCCCTTCGACCGCGAGCTTGATCTCAGGTTTCGTGGCGTCCAGGGGAACCCGGAACGTCACTTGGTTATGGGTCGACAGCATCGTCGCCTTTTCCGTGATGACCGGCGATAAGATGAGCTTGTACATCTTCTCGCGCGTCAGCGGGGCAACCTTGGGGAAATAGCGCCTCATCGAAGCCGCTCCACGAGCTTGTCGACGGCTTCGCGCGTCAGCGCCAGCGTGTCGAGCCGAAGGATGTCATAGACGTTGGCGCCCTGGCTCGGCAGCACTTGAAGCTTCGGAATGTTCTGCACGGCGCGGGCAAAACCCACATCGACCTCGGGTCCACAGATGACCAGAGCCGACTGCCAGCCGAACTTGGCGACGTGCTTGGCGAGCTCGCGCGTCTTCGTCGCCTTGCCGGCAACGGTATCGAGAATGACGAGCTTACCCGATGCGAGCTTTGACGACAGCGCGGCGCGGAGGCCGAGATTGCGAACCTTCTTCGGCAGCTTATGTTCGTGGCTGCGAACCACCGGGCCCATGACCACGCCACCGCCACGGAACTGCGGGGCGCGAATTGGGCCGTGACGAGCCTGGCCGGTGCCCTTCTGGCGATAGATCTTACGAGTCGAGCCGGCGACCTCGTCGCGACGCTTGGTCCGGTGCGTACCGGCGCGGCGCTTCGCGAGCTGCCAGTTGACGACCCGCGCCAGGATATCGGTGCGGACGGCCGCGCCGAACACCATGTCGTCGAGCTCGATCGAGCCGGCGCTTTGATTGTCGAGGGTAACGACGTCCCACTTCATGGTCATGCCCCCGGGTTCTCGCCGCCGGACGCAGGCGCGTCCGGAGCAGCGGGCTGGGCCGGAGCAGTCGCATCGGCCTTGGTGGCGCGGACAGCGGCCGGGAACGGCAGCTTTTCCGGCGCCTTACGTTTGACGGCGTCGCTGATCAGAATGTAGCCGTTCTTGGCACCGGGCACGGCGCCCCGCACCATGATGATGCCACGCTCGGTATCCGTCGCGACGATACGAAGATTATGGGTGGTGACACGGTCGACGCCCAAATGGCCCGGCATCTTTTTGCCGCGAAAGACCTTACCCGGGTCTTGACGCTGACCGGTCGAACCCGGCGAACGATGGCTGACCGACACGCCGTGCGTGGCGCGAAGACCGCCGAAGTGATGGCGCTTGATGGCGCCGGCGAAACCTTTGCCGATGGTCGTACCGACAACATCGACAAACTGGCCAATGACGAAGTGATCGGCGGTGATCTCCGAGCCGACCGGAACCAAGGCATCGGGCGAAACCCGGAACTCGACGACTTTGCGGCGAGGCTCGACGCCCTGCTTCGCAAAATGGCCGCGTACGGCTTTGGACAGACGCTTCACCTTCGGCGTACCGACGCCGAGCTGAACCGCCGTGTAGCCGTCCCGCTCGACGGTCCGCTGACCGACGACGCGCAAATCATTGAGCTTGAGAACAGTCACCGGCACGTGTGCGCCTTCATCTGTGAAGATGCGCATCATTCCGAGTTTCTGAGCGAGGAGTCCGGTACGCATGGACGATCCTAGAGTTTGATTTCCACGTCGACGCCGGCCGCAAGGTCCAGCTTCATCAACGCGTCGACGGTTTGGGGCGTCGGGTCGAGAATGTCGAGAAGGCGCTTGTGAGTGCGAATTTCAAACTGTTCGCGCGACTTCTTGTCGATGAAAGGGCTCCGGTTCACGGTGAACCGTTCGATCCGCGTCGGCAACGGGATCGGTCCGCGCACCTGCGCGCCAGTCCGCCGGGCCGTGCTTACGATTTCGCTCGCCGATTGGTCGAGCACCCGGTGGTCGAACGCCTTCAGGCGGATGCGGATGTTTTGATTTTCCATGATCGTACGGAAGCTGGCTGCCGAAACCTGTCTTCCTAAACTCCCTTATTCGATGATGGATGCGACGACGCCGGCGCCGACGGTTTTGCCGCCCTCGCGGATCGCAAAGCGCAGGCCTTCGTCCATGGCGATCGGCGCGATCAGCTGGATCTCCATGGCGATGTTATCGCCCGGCATCACCATCTCTGT
>SHVU01000052.1 GCA_009691105.1 Rhodospirillales bacterium | reverse complement strand
GCGACTGAAGAACGCCGCCTGCTGGGTGACGATCTCCGCCGCTACTTTCAGGATCGTCGTGGCGCGCTGGTGAAGCGACTTCACCAGCCAGCTCGCGGACTGATGACATTCCTGAATGTATTGGCGTTCGGCCTTGGTCTTCACCGCCTGGCCGACGCGGGCGAGATACTGATTGTTGACGAGAACCCGCGGCAGGGATCCCGGTTGAGTTCGATCAGCCATGCACCGTTGGCGCCGGGCCGCATCAGAATGTCGGGAACGATGGGACGCGCCAGTTCCTGATGGAACTTGAGACCCGGCTTCGGGTCGAGGCTGCGGATCTCGGCGATCATTTCGGCGAGTTCGGTCATATCGACGCCGACCCGACGCAAGAGCTGCGGGAAGTCGCGACGCGCCACGAGTTCGAGATTGTCGAGAAGCGCCTGCATGATCGGGTCCAGGCGATTCCGGTCTTTGAGCTGCAGCGCCAAGCATTCGGCGAGGCCACGGGAGAAAATACCCGCCGGATCGAAATTCTGCATACAGGCGAGAGTCTGTTCGACGCGCCCGGCTTCGCAGCCCAGCAGCGTCGCGATCTCGGCAATGTCGGACGTCAGATACCCGGCCTCGTCGAGGGAATCGATGAGGTGAAGGCCGATCATCCGATCAACGGGATCGACGATCTCGACGTTGAGTTGGGCCGTCAAATGATCGCGCGGCGTCGCCGCGTGGTCGGCGATATCGGAGGATGGCATTTCCTCGCCGTCGGCATTGACGCCGCCGGCGACTGGAGCTTCCGAGGCTGAACGCAGACGTCTCGCCGTAGTCGGCAAAGTCGGCCGGCCCTTCGCCGGAATCCATTCCGTCGTTTTCGCCGTCGTCGGTCGCGGCGTCGGCGCGGACTTCGCCCTCTTCGGACGCCACCGGTTCATCGGCGCGGGCACGTTCGTCGACTGTCTCTTCGCGCTCGAGCAGCGGATTGCGTTCGACTTCGGTCTCGATGTAGTCGGCGAGTTCGAGATTCGAGAGTTGCAGCAGCTTGATGGCCTGCTGCAGCTGCGGCGTCATCACCAGCGAGACGCCCTGACGAATTTCGAGGCGGGGGATGATGGCCATGGCGCGCCCGGCTAAAGCCGGAACTCCTGCCCGAGATAGACCCGGCGCACATCTTCGTTGCCGACGATGTCGGAGGGCTTGCCCTCCATCAGGATCATGCCGTCGTGGATGATGTAAGCGCGATCGATGATGTCGAGAGCTTCGCGGACGTTGTGATCGGTGATCAGAACGCCGATGCCGCGATCCTTTAGATGCGCCACGAGATCGCGAATATCGCCCACCGCGATCGGATCGATGCCGGCGAAGGGCTCGTCGAGAAGGACGAAATGCGGACCAGACGCCAAGGCGCGGGCGATCTCGACCCGGCGGCGCTCGCCGCCCGACAAGGCCAAGGCCGGCGTGCGGCGCAGGTGCGTGATCGAGAATTCCGCCAAAAGATCTTCGAGGATCGCCTCGCGGCGTTCCTGCGACTTGTCGACGACTTCGAGGACGCCACGGATATTCGCCTCGACCGTAAGGCCCCGAAAAATCGAGGCTTCCTGCGGCAGGTACCCGACGCCTAAGCGGGCCCGGCGGTACATCGGCAGATCGGTGATGTCCTGGCCGTCGAGCGAGACCGTGCCGTAATCGGGCGCGATCAGGCCGGTGATCATATAAAAGCAGGTCGTCTTGCCGGCGCCGTTGGGGCCGAGCAGACCGACGACTTCGCCCCGTTGAATGGTGATGGAGGCGCCCCGGACGACGGGCCGCTTCTTGAAGCGCTTGCCGAGATTATTCGCCACCAACCCCTGATTGTGGGCGACAAGCCGAGGCTTTACCGGGCCTGGGCCAGGCCTTGCGGGAACTGGATTGATGTTCGGGGGTGGTTTCCGACTGTCCATCGCGCCGAGGGTAAACCGGGGTGGTTTAATTTTTCTTTACGGTACCGGGCATGATTAGGCCCCGAACCCGGCCCGGAGTCGACTCCCCTCCTGGGCCAGCCGTGGGGCAGGCTTTCAACATGCTAATCCCAGACCGCATGTTGACCTCGGCGGTGCAGCCATTCATCTGGTTGTCGCCCCTGGTGATTTTGACCGCGCCAGTCATGGTCGCCAGGCCATTATCGACATTATAAATGGCGCGGGACGACGTAACGGTTTCGGTATCCGTCAACACGACGACGTTGTCATAGGCCTCGACCCGCCAAACCCGCGATTTACCGGCGTTGTCGGATTTGACGTGGGCGGTCAGGGTATCGGCACGCAGCTTGCGCCCCTCGCGGCTGGCGACGGCATTGCCGCGGGCCACCGCCATTCCCTTCTTTTCCCAGAACTCGAGCTGCCGATTCGCCGAAATTTCGTCCTGTGGGGTCACGAATCGCACGGCCCGCCCGGTCAGCACCAGAATCCCGTTGTCGATGTCGTAGACGCCTTTCTCGGCGTAAGCCTTTTCGGACGGCGCGGTGATGACGACACGGCCTTCGGCATCAAGGCGCCAGACCTCCGACGAGCCATCCGGCTTTTTTCGGTAATAGGCGCGCAAGGTATCGGCGCGGACCTCGACGTCGCCACGAGTGGCGACCGCGTTGCCGCGGGCGATAAAGATCTGCTGATCCTGTTGCCACTCGATGCCGTCGTCCGCATCGACCTGGAGCGGTTGATCGGAATCGCCGCCGACCAATCCGAGAGCCCAGGCGTTTCCGCCCACGAGAAGCCCCAGGATGCCGAGGACGCCTCCGAGAAGGCTCCGGCGCAGCGTCACGGCCTGCCGCGCCCGGCGTCGGGATAAAGAATGAGTCGGGACTTGCCCGAGAAGGTGATCAGCTTGCCCTTGTCTTCGAGGCGAAAGCCTTGGGCCTTGACCTCGCCGAAGGGCCCGTGGCCTTCGACCGGGACGCTGCCTTGCGCAAAGCTGCTGGCCAGATCGATATCGGCCTCGCTGGTGCGGATCTCGTAGCCGGTGTCGTGGAACAGATTGACCGAGCCTTTCAGCACCAGCGACCGTCGCTCGCGGACATAGACTCCGGTCTCGGCGGTCAGCACCAACCAGCTCCCGTCTTTCAAGGCGAGATCGGCCTTGGGCATATCGAGCTCGATCGCTGCCGAGCCCTTGAGCATGTCGCGGGCCATGTCGGCGGTGATGGCGTAGACCTGGCTTTGGTCGTCGAGGCCCTGATAGCGGGCATTCACCATGCTCGGGTTTTCGGCTTCACTGGCTTTGAGGATAGAAAACCCGATCCGGAACCGGCTGTCGTCAACAACAGGCCGTGGCCAAGCCAAGACGAGGCCGATCAGCGTCAGCGCCACCAGCGGCAAGGTGACTTTCATCAACGTTACGAAACGGCTGTAACCGACGGCGGAGTGACGCGCCGCGGTCGTGTCGCCGTTGAAGCGGCGGCGCCAGCGCCGAGGCCGCTCGGGCGTCTCCTCCTCGATCACGACGGTGCGGCGCGGCGTGTCGTTCACGAGCGCGGCTCCTGCCCGGCCTTGAGACAATCGTGGATGTGAATGATCCCGACGGGCCGATCCTTATCGACCACAAAAAGCTGCGTAATCTTGTGGGCGTTCATGATGCTGACCGCTTCCGACGCCAAGGCCTGGGGCCGGATGGCTTGCGGGTCGGCGGTCATGAATTCGCCGGCACGGCGCTGGCGGAAGTCTTCGCCGATATGACGGCGCAAATCGCCGTCGGTGATGATTCCGGCAAGCCGTCCGGCGCTGTCGACGATGCCGACGCAACCGAGCCGCTTCGCGGTGATCATCAGAACGGCTTCGTTCATCGTCGCGTCGGCCGCGACGACCGGCAGAGAATCACCCTGATGCATGAGTTCGGCGACACGGACGAGACGCCGTCCCAATTGCCCACCGGGATGAAAGACTTGGAAGTCTTGCGGCGAGAATCCTTTGCGCTCCAACAACGCCACCGCGATCGCATCGCCCAGCGCCAGCATGACCGTCGTCGAGGTCGTCGGAGCGAGGCCCATCGGGCAAGCTTCGGCGCTGTCCGGCAACGTCAAGATCATGTCGGCCGCTTCACCAAGAGCGCTCTTCGCTTTCTTGGTCACGGCGACGAGCGGGATCTTGAAGCGTTTGACGTATTCGACGATGGCCGCGAGCTCGGCGGTCTCGCCGGAATTCGACAAGGCGATAACGGCGTCGGCCTCGGTAATCATGCCGAGATCGCCGTGACCGGCCTCGGCGGGATGGACGTACAGGGCTGGCGTGCCGGTCGAGGCCAAGGTCGCCGCGATCTTGCGGGCGACGTGACCGCTTTTGCCCATGCCGGTGACGACGACGCGGCCGCGAATCCGCGACAGGACGTCGAGAGCTTGGGTGAAGGTCGGGCCCAGGCCTTCGGCAAGCGCCGTCAGGCCCTTGGCCTCCATTTCGAGAACGCGCCGCGCCGATTCCAGATCGGCAGCGGCACCGGACCGGCGACCGTTGGTGTCTGTACGCGTCGTGTCCAAAGTCTTTGTGGCAGCGCGGTTCACGGCCCTACTCATTCGAACCGACAACGACGAACTGATCGCCGAAGTCTTGCAGACTGGCGATCGTCCATCGCGATTTAAGCTTGGGCAGCCACCACGCCAACGTCTCGACGATGAGATGCGCGTTACGCCCGTCGGGCAGAGTCTTTTCTGCCGGCCGCGTTGCGATATTCAAGAACGCGACGTTCAGCGTCAGGCGGCGAAGATCGTCGAGAACCGCATCCAGATACACTGGCTCAACGTGCTCAAGGACATCGGTGCACACCACCAGTTCGGCCGGAGCTGGAGCCTCGTCCTTGCCGGAAATGGCCGGATCGTATTCACGGACGCGCCCGGCAAGATCGGCCTCGTTGCCGACCCGCGGCAAACTGGCCAATCCCTGTTTCAGCAGCCCCTTGCCGCAGCCGTAATCCAAGACGCTGGCAAGGTTCAACGAACGGATCAGATGCGCGACCGTCGCTACCCATTTGCCGCTTGATCCGCCATATTCCGGCCGGAGATCGTGCAAGGTGCGGTTTTGATCGCGATACGAGTCGGAAATAAGCGCGCCAACGGGCTCGCCGACCGAACGGTCGACGGCGGCTTCCAAGCGGGCATGGGCGCCGGACGAACTCAATTCCCCTCCCTTGAAAGGGATCGCGTGCCGAGCGTCTAGGGCGGCAGACACACGCATCCGCCCCATTCCTCCCCTATCGAAGTCTTTTTGGGCCTTTTTCTCGGCAGCCGATGCCGGAAAGGCCGAACCAAAGCAAAGTATGGTCCGGCACTGCCAGACCGTCAACAAAATCCATGGAATCTGCGGCCTTCGACCCTATCGAGGCGGCGAATCCTATTAGTGCGCGAAAATGTCGTCTTCGCCCCAGCCGAGGATATCGAGCTCGGAGCGAGTGGGAATGAACGCGAAGCAGGCCTTGGCGATCTCGGCCCGCGATTCGCGGGCCAGAACCGGATCCAGCTTGGCGCGGAGCGCATGCAGATGAAGAACGTCCGAAGCCGCGTATTTGACCTGCTCTGGGGTCAGAACCTCCGCACCCCAATCCGAGGACTGCTGTTCCTTGGACAGATCGAGTCCGAGAAGCTCGCGGCACAAGTCCTTGAGGCCGTGGCGATCGGTATAGGTCCGAACCAATTTCGACGCGATCTTGGTGCAATAGATCGGCTGGCAGACGACGTCGAGGTGCCGGCGCAGCATCAGCACGTCGAATCGCGCGTAGTGAAAGATCTTGGTCACTTTGCGGTCCGCCATCACCGCCCGCAGATTCGGCGCGTCGTACCGAGGCTGCTGGAAATGGACGACGTGGCAAACTCCGTCGCCCGCCGAAAGTTGGACGACGCACAAACGATCGCGATGCGGATTGAGCCCCAAGGTCTCGGTGTCGACAGCGACGCTGTCGCCGAAATCGACCTTTTCGGGCAGATCGCCCTGATGCAGGTGGATGATCGGGGTTTTGGCCTTCACGGGATCGCTTGCGTCCTTTGCCACGGTTAACATCTCGACTTCGGTGGTGCCCAGGAGAAGACTCGAACTTCCACGACCTTGCGGCCACAGGTACCTGAAACCTGCGCGTCTGCCAATTCCGCCACCTGGGCGAACCGAAATCTGCGGAGGACGCCCGAGTCCTAAATCCCACGCCCTTTGCCTGTCAATCCGGATTACACTTTTCTGACCGCTTTTCCGCGGCCGACGCCGGTTGACCGGCTGAGCGGGCGGGCTATAAGCGACACGAGATTCGGCCTGGAGACGCCATGAACACCAAGATCGCAACGCTGTTTGGAGGCTCGGGCTTCATCGGGCGCCATGTCGTCCGCCGGCTCGCGAACCAAGGCTGGACGGTCCGCGTCGCCTGTCGCGACGCCATCGGCGCCCGCTATCTGACCACCGCCGGCGATGTCGGCCGCATCGTTCCGATCGCTGTGGACGTCACCGACGACGAACTCGTTCGCGCCGCCGTCACCGGGGCCACCGCCGTCGTCAATCTGGTCGGCGTTCTCTATGAAAGCAGCGGACAGACCTTCGAGCGCCTGCACGTCGGCGCGGCCGGCACCATCGCCGCTGCCGCCGCCAAGGCCGGGCTCCGCTCGCTCGTTCATCTGTCGGCGATCGGTGCCGATCCGACGTCGACCGCGGCCTATGGCCGCACCAAAGCCGCCGGCGAAGAGGCTGTTCGAGCGGCTTTCCCGGATGCGACGATTTTGCGGCCGAGTGTCGTCTACGGTCCCGAAGACCACTTCTTCAATCAATTCGCCGCCATGACACGTATTTTGCCGATCCTGCCGGTCATGGGCGCATCGTTCGGCGCCAAGTTCGGCGGCACACCGGGCGATGCCGCCAAGGCAGGCGGCCCACTGCTCCAGCCGGTCTATGTCGGGGATGTCGCCGAAGCCATCGTTCGGGCCCTGACCCGACCCGAGGCACGCGGCAAGACCTACGAGTTGGGTGGGCCTAGGACATACAGCTTCCGCGAAATCATGGAGCTGGTGCTGGCCGCCACCGGTCGGCGACGGCTTCTCGTCCCGATGCCGCTCGGTCTTGCGACGCTACAGGCGTGGTTTCTCGAAAAACTCCCGAAGCCGTTGCTGACCCGCGATCAGGTCAAGCTTCTCGGCCGCGACAACGTCGTCTCGCCAGGCGCGCTGGGTCTTGCCGATTTCGGGATCGAACCGGCCGCCGTCGAAGCCATGCTTCCGACCTATCTCAGCCGCTTTCGCCCGCCCCGACTCCATGTGGCGACGCGCGCCTAGGTCGTCCCGAAAGTCCCTCGCGCTACCGGCCGAACCGTTTCGCGATCGTCGCGTACACGGCGCGCAAGCCTTGCGCTTCGCCGCCCTCGGGCCGGCCCGGGCGTGATGATGGGTTCCAGGCCATAAAGTCGATATGGGCCCACGGGATCCCTTTGCCGACGAAGGCTTCCAGAAAGAGCGCCGCGGTGATGGCGCCGGCCATTCCACCTTCGGGAGAATTGGTGAGATCGGCGACTTTGCTTTCGATGTCGCGGCGATAAGGTTTCCACAACGGCAATCGCCACAGCGGGTCTGCCTCGGCGTTACCCGCCGCGACGAGATCGGCCGCCAAGCTATCGTCATTGGAAAAGAGCGCCGGCAGGCTTGTCCCTAAGGCGACGCGGGCCGCGCCGGTCAGCGTCGCGAAATCGATCATCAGATTCGGTTTCTCGGACGACGCGTCGGCGAGCGCGTCGGACAGAATGACCCGCCCCTCGGCGTCGGTGTTGCCGATTTCGACGGTCAGGCCCTGACGGGTCGTGACGACATCGAGCGGCCGCATAGCGTTTCCGGCGACGGAATTTTCGACCGCCGGCACGAGGATCCGGAGATCCAATTTGAGTCCGGCGTCCATGATCATGCCGCCGAGCGCCAAGGCTTGCGCCGCACCGCCCATGTCTTTCTTCATGAGCTTCATGCCGGCAGCGGTTTTCAGATCGAGACCGCCGGTATCGAAACAGACACCCTTGCCGACCAGCGTCACCTTCGGCGCGCCCTTCTTGCCCCACCGGATATCGATCAGACGCGGCTCGTTTGGACTCGCCCGGCCGACAGCGTGGATGGCGGGATAGTTTTTCTTGAGAAGGTCTTTGCCGACGACGACGCGGAAGCGAGCGCCGTGACGGCGAGCCAATTCGCGAGCGGCCCCGGCCAATTGCTCCGGCCCCATGTCGGACGCCGGCGTGTTGACTAGGTCACGGACCAGATACGACGCGTCTGCTGTCCGTTCGACCTGGGCGCGGTCGCAGCTCTTGGGCCACACCAACGTCGGGAACGCCACGTTGGATTTGCGGTATCGTCCGAACCGATAGGTGGCGAGCGCCCAGCCGAGTGCGGCGCGGTCGGCATGACGGCGATCGAGGGCCGCGTCCAAACGAAAGCGACGCGCCGGCAAGCGGCCCACCGCCGCCGCCCAATCCCACAACGGCTCTTCCCCGACGCCGATCACGGCCCGCTCGACCCGGCCATCGGCCCCGGCGATGAGAGCCACGCTGCCAGGATCGGCCGTGAATTTGAGGCCCGCGATCCAGGTTTGGATGCGCTTTGGGGCCTGCTTCAGCCACCGGCCGAGATCGGCCTTGGCGAGCGGCGTGAGCGGCACGGTATCGCTATCGGCCGCCGCGACGAGATATTGGACCACGGAAATATCCTCCCCCTCTTTCGCCGGAGGATGGCGCGGAACCGGGCCGGGGGAAAGACGGAACTCGCCGGCCTTGCCGAGCTTTCGGCTGTCGGCTTAGATCGATGGGTCGGGGGGCGGCCATGACCACACTCACTCTTATTATCGGTAACAAGAATTACTCGTCGTGGAGTCTCCGCGCCTGGCTCGCGCTGAAAGCGACGCGCGCTCCGTTCACCGAGCACCTCATCCCGCTGTACGACGGCGACTGGATGACCGCGATCCGCGAACACTCCCCGGCCGGCCGCGTGCCGGTCTTGGAAGATGGCGCGATCACGGTGTGGGATTCTCTCGCCATCGGCGAATACCTCGCCGAGAAATTTCCCGCCGCCAAATTGTGGCCGGAGGACGCGGCCGCCCGCGCCGAGGCGCGCGCCGTCAGCGCCGAGATGCATTCTGGGTTCACGGCGATCCGAAACGAACTCCCCATGAATCTTAGGAAATTAATCCTTGGGATCGAACTCCGCCCGGACACCCAAGCCGAGGTCGCTCGCATCTGCTCCATGTGGGAAGGACTCCGTCGCCGCCACGCCAGCAAAGGCCCCTTCCTGTTCGGCCAATTTTCGATTGCCGACGCCATGTATATGCCGGTGGCGACACGCTTTCGCACGTACGGGATCAAGCTTCCGGCGGCCTGCCAGGCCTATGCCGACCATGCCCTGGCAACGCCGCATATGCAGGAATGGCAACAGGCGGCCAGCGCCGAGCCCTATGCGATTGCCGCGTATAACCGTTGATGAGCGCGCGTTAGGAGCCTACGGTTCGACCTCCATCACCAACTATGGAGCATTTTCGATGAACCGTCTTATCGCTACCGCGCTCGTTCTCGGGATGGGTTTCGCGTCGCTCGGCGTCGCCGTGACTCCAGCCTTCGCGGCTCAAAAACCGGGACCGCAAAACTGTGCCAACATGAAAGACAGCAAGGCGAAACAGGAATGTGTGCAAAAGGCCGCAAAGGCTAAGCACGCGCGCGACAAGCACGCCAAAGCCGCTGCTCCCGCGAAGAAGTAAAATCAGAAACAAAACGCAAAACCGAAACGGCATCGAGCAAAAAGTCGAGGGCCGCGGCATGTGCCGCGGCCCTCGCCGTTTCAGCGCGACCTTCGTCGGTTAGGACACACCTAACATCTGAATGGCCGCCATATTGATCTCGCCGGTGAGCGGCAGTCGCTTCTGTTCCTGGAACTGACGAAACGCGGCCCGGGTTTGGTTGGCGACGTAGCCGTCGATATCAAGCTTGTAGCCAAGACCGATCAGCGCCGTCTGGACCTTCTGGACCATGCTTCGGCTGTATTCATGGGCCTTTTCCTGAGGAGGCATTGTGGTCGGCCGGCTGACTTCGGTCGCCGGCGTTCCTTGGCCCGCCTTTTGAGCGAAGGCCGGATCAATGAATTGTCCCGTGCCGAGGCCGATCAACGCGACGAGCGCAACGGCGCCTGTTTTCGCAATGATATGAGTCATGTTGTCTTCTCCTATTCACGAGGTGCCTGCGGAATAATGTCGTCCGGAAATGTGGCGACAGCAGGACCCGAACAGGGAAATTCAGCGGCGCATTAGCGTCAGGGAATCGAACACCAAAGGACAAGCCACACGGCGGCTACCGCCATCGAGGCAAGCCCCATAGGAATTCCTGCCCGCGCGAAATCGGCAAAACCGAGACGAACCCCTGCCGCCGCCGCACGCTCGGCGACGATGAGATTGGCCATGCTGCCGAGTAGCAGCAGATTGCCGGCCAACGTCGTGAGGAGCGCCAGCGCGTAATACGCGCCTTCGGACGCCTCTGGCCAGACGGCCGTAATCAGCACCACGGCCGGAACGTTGCCGATGGTGTTGCTCGCAACCAAAACCAGCGGGAACAGCACCGCGAGGCTGTCCAGGCGAACACCTTGGGTTTGAATCCAGGCGAGCCCGTCGCCGGCGAAGCCGGTCGCCGCAAAGGCGCCCGTCACCGTGAACAGGCAGGCGAACAGAAGCAGCAAGTGCCAGTCGACGGAGCCGATCATGTCGCGGCTCGCCAAGGTCCGACTGGCCAAGAGCGCCGCTGCAATCACGATGGCGCCGATTTCGCGCGGAACCGGCGGCGCGAACATGGCGACAAGAAGAAGCGTCGCAAGCACGCCTTTGATCATCTGCCAGCGATCGACGGTGGGCCGAACAATGTCATAGGGCGGCGGAACCGCCGGGCGGGCAAGTGCGGACCGCCAGACGACGCGGACGACCACGAAGACGATGACGAGGGACACCAACGCCGGCACGCTGCAGACTGCGAGGAACGTCCAGAAATCCAGCCCACCGACTTGACCGATCAGAATGTTCTGCGGATTGCCGATCACGGTCGCCGCCGAACCCGCATTGGCCGCGCCGGCCAGTCCGATCAGTAATGGCCGCGGATCAAGCCCGCGACCGCGAAGCCCAACGCAAAGCAGCGGCGTCATCGCGAAGACGACGACATCGTTGGCGAGCACTGCTGACAGCCCGCCACTGATCGCGACCGTAAGAGCCAGCAACGTCGTTGGACTCGCCTGGGCCTGGACGATCGCCCGGGCGCAGTAGTCATAGAACCCGGCGCCGCCGAACTGCGCCGACAAAATCATCAAGGCGAACAGCAGTACGAGCGTGCCGGTGTCGATGGAGCGCCCGGCGCTGGCGAGATCAACGGCACCTAATGCCAACAGCACGCCGACCGCCAGAAGCGCGATACCCGTCCGATCGATCTTGAGCGGCGGGACGCGACCCAAGGCCATTCCGATGTAGGTCGCGACGAAGACGCCGATAACGAGCCCGGTTATGGCCGAACCATACCAGAATGGGTTTGAAGCCGAAGCCTCGGCGAGGCTTGAGGACAGGCGGTCGGACATGCCAGCCTGTCGCGATGCCAGAGCTTCCGGACATCACGGTCTGTATCGACTGTCTCGCGCCGCGCATTGTCGGCCGCGTCTTGGAAGACGTCCGGATCTCCCATCCATTTCTGTTGCGCTAGGTCGATCCACCCCTCGCCGCCGTCAAAGGAAAGCGGATCTCCGGGATCGAGCGCCTCGGCAAGCGCATCGTCATCGGTGTCTAGAGCGATCTGTTTTTGGTTCTTCATCTGATGATCGCCGGCCGCCTGCGCTGGCGTCCACGCAGCGCGGTCCTGGTGCGCAAGTTCGGCCTCGCGGCCTTCGATTTCGAGAATGGTAGCCTTGTGCTGACCGAAGCCGGATCAAAACGACGCGCTTCGCTGTTTGTGGTCAAAGGCCGGGACGGATTGAAAATTCACAATCCGGGCGGTCTCGAAGTCCTCGATGCCGACGTCGCCGCGTTCGCCGCCGCCCTAAAGGCCGAGAACCACACTCCCAAGCGCGCCCTGACCGACCCGCATCTCTTCAGCGGCATCGGCAACTCCTACTCCGACGAAATTCTTCATGCCGCTCGGTTATCGCCCTTCGTGCTGACCCAGCGCCTCGACGACGCCGAGATCGCGCGGCTTCATGCCGCGACGCAATCGACGCTGCGGAGTTGGACGAAACGCCTTCGCGACGCCGTCGGCGACGGCTTCCCGGACAAGGTGACGGCATTCCATGAGGGGATGGCGGTGCACGGCCGCTATCGCAAGCCCTGCCCGGTCTGCGGCGCGCCCGTTCAACGCATTCGCTACGCTGACAACGAAGCTAACTACTGCGCGCGCTGCCAGACCGGCGGCAAGCTGCTCGCCGATCGGGCGTTGTCGAAACTTCTGAAATCGAACTGGCCGCGGACGCTGGACGAACTTGAAGAACGACGTCCGAGCCCGGTCAACCCCCAGAGCTAACCGATCGGATTGAGCCAGGCCTCGAGAGCGGCAACGGCCTCCGCGGTCATCATCGGTTCAGCCGGAACACCGCGTTCACCGATCGGGCGCGCCACTTCCTGGGGCAACGATCCGTGACCAAAGCCCATCTGCGACGCCGTGGCGGCCGAGCAGCCGTAGTGGACGCGATCGATACGGGCGTAGCGGATCGCCATCCAGCACATCGGGCACGGCTCGCA
>SHVU01000013.1 GCA_009691105.1 Rhodospirillales bacterium | reverse complement strand
GGTGACAGCACCGGCCGGTGGCGGAGTCTTGGATCGACTGTTGCCGATGATCGGTCTCGCCCTTCTCGGTGGTCTCATTCTCAATCTCATGCCCTGCGTCTTGCCGGTGCTGTCGTTGAAGCTTCTGGCCGTCATCGCCCACGGCGGCGCCGACGCGCGAGTGGTGCGGTTCAATTTTCTGGCGACGGCGTTCGGCGTCCTCGCCGCCTTCACGGTCCTCGCCAGTATTCTCATCAGCCTCAAGGGCGCGGGCACCACGGTCGGCTGGGGCATCCAGTTCCAACGACCCTGGTTCCTCGCCGCCATGACGTTCGTGGTCGTGATGTTCGCGTGCAACCTCTGGGGTCTGTTCGACGTGCGACTGCCCGGATGGATAGCCAACGCCGGGCCCGGGCCGACGCCAGGCCTCGGCGGCAGTTTTTTGTCGGGCGCCTTCGCCGCCGTTCTGGCGACACCGTGCTCGGCACCGTTTCTCGGAACCGCCGTCGGCTTCGCGCTCGCTCAAGGTCCTCAGGAAATTCTCGTGATCTTCGTCGGCCTCGGACTTGGACTGGCGGCGCCGTATCTCTTGATCGCCGCCATGCCAGCCCTCGCCCGGCATTTGCCACGGCCCGGTCCATGGATGATCAAGCTCCGGTACGTTCTCGGGTTCGCCCTCGCGGCGACGGCGGCGTGGTTGATTTCGGTATTGGCCACGGCAACCGATGACTGGACGGCTGGGATCGTCGCCGCGGCGGCTGTGCTGGGGGTCGCTATCCTCATCGTCGGAGCGCGAGTCCGGGCCCGAATCGGAACGGCGGCGTTGGTGGGCTTCGGGACGATCGCCGTGCTCACGACGGTCGCCGCGCGCGCGATCCATCAAGAGGAAGAACGGGTCGAGGCCGAAAATCAGATCGAAACCTTGTGGCGACGCTTCGACGAGTCGGCCATCGCCAGCCTGGTCGCCGACGGCAAGATCGTCCTCGTCGACGTCACCGCCGACTGGTGCATTACCTGTCAGATCAACAAACAGTTAGTTTTGTTGCGGGGCGAAGTTTATCGCCGGATGACCGAACACCAGGTCGTCGCCATGCGCGCCGATTGGACGCTGCCAGATCCCCTCATCGCGCGGTACCTGAACAGCTTTAGCCGCTACGGAATCCCCTTCAACGCCGTCTATGGACCGGGCGCTGAGCGCGGCGTGGCGCTGCCGGAGCTTCTCACCGAAAGCGCCGTCCTCTCCGCCTTCGATCAGGCACGGGGTGCAGGAAGGCCGGCGACAGCGATTCGACCACTGGATTCCCCCCCGAACTCAGCTAAATTCTAGTCAGGGCCGCCGTAACAGCGGACGCCCACGGGCTCAACATCAGAAAACCGAGGACTACAGATCATGACCATCAAGGTTGGCGACAAGATCCCTTCCGTTACGATCAAGACCATGGGCAAGGACGGCCCGCAGAACCTTTCGACCGACGATCTCTTCAAGGGCAAGAAGGTTGCGTTCTTTGCCTTGCCAGGCGCCTTTACGCCGACGTGTTCGGCCAAGCACCTGCCCGGCTTCGTCAAGAACGCCGACGCGTTCAAGGGCAAGGGCGTCGACAGCATCGTCTGTATGTCGGTCAACGACGCGTTCGTTATGAACGCGTGGGGTAAAGACCAGAACGTCGGCGACAAGGTCATCATGGCCGCCGACGGCAATGGCGACCTGACCAAGGCCCTCGGCCTCGAGCTCGACGCTCGCGGTCACGGCATGGGTGGCCGCGCCAAGCGGTTCTCGATGGTCGTCGACAACGGCGTTGTGAAGCAGCTCAACGTCGAAGCCCCCGGCGCCTTCGAAGTGTCCAGCGCCGAGCACATCTTGAAGCAGCTCTAAGATCCGATACGGTACGGCGCGCCTTCGGGCGCGCCGTGCTCACTTCCGATACGGCCGACGAAATTACGTCGAGCCCTTAGCCCGTCGTCTTCGTGAACGACGTCAGCTCTCGTGAATCCCCGGATTTATTCGTCGATGTTCGCGCCGTGCTCGGGCGTGCGTTTTGCCCGCGCGGCGAACGAGCCTCTGCCGCTTCGATCAGCAGTTGGCCTAAAAGCTTTAGATCGAGACTTCGCCAGATCAGCATCACTGCCTCTCTGTCGCGGTGTGGCGCACCGGCGCCGATCCCGCCATGAACATCGACGATACGCGCCTGGATTCACTATTGCAAGTGATTCTTAGTTGCAATTAAGAATCTTCGGAAATCCGCCGAAAACCGGCGATTAGCGGTTGGGCACCATCGCTTCGGCCGCGGCCCGCGCCAGGCGGTCGACGCGTTCATTTTCGGGGTGACCGGAGTGGCCACGGACCCAAATCCATTCGACGCGATGCGGCGCCACCGCCGCTTCGAGGCGTCGCCACAGGTCCTCGTTCTTGACCGGCTTTTTGTCCGCGGTCTTCCAGCCCTTCCGTTTCCAGTTCTCGATCCAGCGCGTGATTCCGTCGCGCACATACGTGCTGTCGGTATGGAGACGCACCGTGACGCCGCGCTTCATCGACTCGAAAGCCTGGATCGCTGCCATCAGTTCCATGCGGTTGTTCGTGGTCTGCGCTTCGCCGCCCGAGAGTTCTTTCTCGCGATCACGCCGCCGCAAGAGCGCGCCCCATCCGCCAGGGCCGGGATTACCGATACACGCGCCGTCGGTGAAAACGTCGACCGTGTCGACGATGTCAAAGGTCTCGGTCATTCGAAGCCGTAATCGGCGGCGCTTTTGACGCCCTGATGGAAACGTAACTTCTCGACGTATTCGAGCGGGTCTTTACGACGCACCAGAGCATCGGGCGGTGTGTTGAGCCAATCGTAGAGACGGGTCAGCAGAAAGCGCATGGCGCTGCCCCGCGCCAAACGAACCAGACTCGCGACCTCGGCAGGAACCAGGTCGCGGACGCGCCGATATCCGGCGAGCAACCGTCGCGCCTTGGTCACGTTGAACGTGCGGTCCGCCTCGAAGCACCAAGCGTTCAGTCCGATCGCCAGATCATAGGCGAGGATGTCGTTGCACGCGAAATAGAAGTCGATCATTCCGGTCAACCTCTCACCCCGAAAGAACACATTGTCGGGAAAGAGATCGGCGTGGATAACGCCGGTCGGAAGGCCGGTCGGCCACTCCCGTTCGATCCAGTCCAATTCCGGGGCCAGCATCGCGGCCAAGCCGGGCTTCACTTCATGGGCGCGGCTTGCGCAAGCCGCGAGAAGCGGCCGCCAGCTCGCCACGGATAAGGCGTTGTGGCGACTTAAGGCGAACCCGGTGCCGGCGACATGGAACCGCGCCATGGCTTCGCCCAATTCGGCGCAATGTTGCGGCGTAATACGCCGCGGCCAGACGCCGTCGAGAAAACTGATGATCGCGGCCGGCCGGCCGGCGAGCTCGCGCAAGGCTTTGCCGTCCCTGGCTTTGATCGGCGTCGGGCACGGAATCGCTTTGGCCGCCAAATGATCCATCAGGCCGAGAAAGAACGGCAAGTCCGCCGGATTCACCCGCCGCTCGTAGAGGGTCAGGATATAGCTGCCGGTCTCGGTCTTGAGGACGTAGTTGGAGTTCTCGACGCCCTCGGCGATTCCTTTGTACGAGACCACCTCGCCAAGATCGTAGTCCGCGACGAAGCGGGCGAGGTCATCGTCGGGAACTTCGGTATAGACCGCCATCGCCTCGGACCGCCTGGAGCGCCCGAAGGGCGCGGAATCAATGCACTCTTTAGGGAAAGGCGGGGCGACTGGCAACCACGGCCGACGCCTTGTAAGACTTCGTTAACGAAGCCATAGTAACCGGACGACCTAGGCGGGGACTCCATAAAAACACCGTCGGGTTTCCTGGGGGGACCACACACGAAGGATTGGGCTCCTCGTATGCTGCTCGTTTCCGACCGTTATCGGCAATCGACATTCGGCGCGATCGGCCTGATGTTGACAGCGCTCGCTCCGGATTTTGCCGGCGCAAACGAGCCGCGGCCTTCGGCCGTCACCGTTGAACTCGCCCGCGTCGGCCCCTCGGGCACGACCACGGATTCGTTCGCCAGCGACGCGACGGTGATCCTGCGGATCCAGCGCTCGCTCGCCAAGATCGGTGTCTATAAGGGCCCCCTCAGCGGCCGGCTCGATGCCGGACTGCAAGCCGCAATCCAGGCCTATCATAAACGCAGCGGCCTCCCGATCGATGGCGTCGCCACCGAGGAGCTTGCGACGCATCTCGAAACCGCGTCGCAGGTCGACGTGCTGTTGCAACGCTTGGACAAGGCGCGGACCCAACATATCGATGCGGCGCGCGACGCCCTGCTCGCCAACGAAGCGACTCGCGACCTCGTTGGCCCAGACGACACCGAAGCCGCCGATCCGACTCGCGACGCGACGCCGTGTTTTCGCGACCCGACACCGGCATGTCTCCTCGCCGAAGCCTCCGAGAGCGCCAAAGCCATTGATCGTGCCGATATGCGCAATTGGGCACGGGGCGAGCTTCTCGCCGCCCAAGCCAAAGTCGGCTTTACCGATCAAGCCATGTCGACGGTCCGGCGCATTTCTGATCCGCACCTGATCATCGTCGCGCTTCGCGATATCGCCGAGGGCCTGGCACGGGCCGGGCGAGCCGACGATGCGCTGGCCGCGGCCGAGATCATTCCCGATCCACTCAAGAAAGCCGACGCCCTGGCTCAGATCGCGTTGATCGCGTTGAAGGGCGGCGACAAAGTCGCTGCCGAAAAAGCGGCGCGAGCCCTCGGCGAGATCGGGCGCAGCCTCAAGGAGCCGTCGCGACGGGTCCAGTACTGGTCCCGCGCCGCCTCCGTCCTCGAACGCGTCGGTCAAGACAGCGAAGCGCGCGTTCTCATCGAATGGGCCGATGCCCTGGCACGGACGCGAGTGCCGCTCGATGAGCGTGGCGCCGCACTGCGCTATGTCGCCATGGCCTTTATCGAAAGCGGCCGTCCAGAGATCGCGGTGAAGCGCGCCGACGAGATCTCGGATGCGCAGGACCGCGCCTCCGTCATGCTCGCGGTGGCGACGGCCTTCGCCGATGCCGGAAACATCCCCCAAGCCCTGGCTGCTGCGAAGTCCATCACCGAGGCGCGCTACAAGGCCGTGGTCCTCAGTCACATCGCCTTGGCCCAGATCAAAGCGGGCCAAGGCGCCGAGGGCGCTCAAACGCTCGCCCAGGCCCGCGCCGTGACCGAAGACATCAAGATGCACTTTGCGGCGGCCTATGCGGTTAGCCGCGTCGCCCTCGCCCAGACCGAATTCGCCAAGACGTCGCGTGCCAGTTTTGGAGAGGCGATTGAACTCGCCCAGTTCATCAAAGACGAGTCGCTGCGGGCCCATGTGCTGTGGACGATCGTGGCCGAGCAACGCAAAGCTGGCGAATCGAGCGCCGCGAATGCGACCGAGGATCAGGCCCGCCGGGCATCGACCGACATTCGCAGCCCGCTCAGCCAAATCTGGATGTACGGCGACTTCAGCCTCAGCCTTCTCGCCCAAGGCGAAGGCGAAGCGGCTTGGGCGGCGTTTCGCAACTGGCTCAAGGTCGCCGAAGGTTTGACCAACGCGTGGGGCCGGGCACGCGCCCTTAGCAAGCTCGCGGCGACACTCTCCGATCTTCCAGCCGACATCGCGCGTCCGTAGACGGCACGGCAGTCGGCTTGTCGGTCGTCGGCCCCTCCGCTAAAGTCGCGCCTCTTCTCCGCCGAACAGGAACGTCTCCGCGATGCACGAAGCTCTTGTCGCCCAGAAGGAGCCCTATGCCGTCGACGTCATCGCCGGCAAGAAATACGCGTGGTGCGCCTGCGGGCGTAGCGCCAAGCAGCCCTTCTGCGACGGATCCCACAGGGTCACCGATCTGATGCCGATCGTCTTCACGGCCGAGACGTCCGAGACTGTCTATCTCTGCGGCTGCAAGCAGACCAGCAGCCGGCCCTTCTGCGACGGCTCGCACGCCGCGCTGTGACCCCTGATCGCGCGCTCGCAATCGTGAAACCGAGCACCAGCTTGGTGCGATCCGTAGGGATCGTCGCCGCGGTACTGATCGGCCTCGCCGGCTGCACGGCCTATGACACCATGGTCGGCGAAAAAAATCAGATCATGATTTGCCCGCGGATTTCCTTGGTTGCCGATACGGGAATCGTCACCAAGTTCCGCCCCGGTCCGGGCCGTGATCTCACCGATGTCGTAATCGAAGGCGAAATCACGGCGTTGTCCCTCGAGTGCAAGCGCTCGGGCGACGTCAAAGGCGGGACCGGACAGATCGACGTCGCGATCAATATCGTGATGGAAGCCGAACGCGGCGCCGCCGATCGTGAGCGACGTGGAGCCTTGGAATATTTCGTTGGGATCGCCGACAAGGACCGCAACATCCTACAGCGGCAAGTCTTCACCACGTCGGCCAGCTTCACCGGCAACGTCACCCGCGTCCAGGTGACCGACAAGCCGATCGACTTGAAGATTCCGCTGAAGGCCGGGCAAACGCCGGACGACTATGAAATCCTGGTCGGATTTCAGCTCAGCCGTGACGAGCTCGAACTCAATAGGCGGCGCTCGCAGACGGCTCGCTAGCCGGTCGTCCTTCGCTCCTGTATTGACCTCGACCCAAGACTGACTAGACTCGCCGGACGATCAGTTCGAGGAGATCGATCGCAACGCATCTCAGCCGATCCCTGTGGGAGAGACTGGCGGAACCGCAAGGTTCAGCCGGCGCCGAAGGAGCAACCGCCCCGGAAACTCTCAGGCAAAAAGGACCGCAGGAGGATGAGGCTCTGGAAAGTAGGTCGGCCCGACGAAGGGTCGATCTCGCCGAAGAGGTAACCCCCGAGCGGCCCGATGGGTCGCGGTGGGCGAATCTTTCAGGTCCACAGACAGAGTGGGGCATCCGACGGTTCCGGTGGAGCCGGGACGGATGTCTCTAGAGCCCTGGAGAGAGCGTGACCCAATCGCCTGAGTCGGAACTTCAGAAAACGCCGCTCGACCGTTTGCACCGCAAGCTCGGCGCGAAGATGGTCGCGTTCGCCGGCTATGACATGCCCGTTCAGTACTTGGGCATTATGGCCGAGCATCGCCACACCCGCCAAGCCGCAGGCCTCTTCGATGTGTCGCATATGGGCCAAGCGCAGCTGCACGGCGCCAACGCCGTTCGCGCGTTGGAGACTCTCGTGCCTGCCGATATCAAAGAGCTCGGTGTCGGCCGCATGCGCTACACGGTCCTGACCGACCACAAGGGCGGCATTCTCGACGATCTCATGGTGACGGTTGGCGCCGACCACTTGCACATCGTCGTCAACGCCTCGCGCAAGGCCGCCGACTTCGCCCATATCGCCAGCCACACCGAAGGCGGCTGCCGGATCGAGGTCCTTTCGAACCGTGCTCTCCTCGCGTTACAGGGTCCCGCCGCCGTCGAGGTTCTGGCGCGCTTCGCTCCGCCGGTTCGTCATCTCGCGTTCATGAGCGCCGAGACCCTCACGGTCAGCGACATACCCTGCTTGGTCAGCCGATCCGGCTACACCGGCGAGGACGGCTTCGAGATTTCGGTCCCCGCGGACGCCGCCGAAGCCCTCGCTGAGACACTGCTCGCCGAACCCGAGGTCAAACCGATCGGCCTCGGGGCGCGCGATACGCTGCGGCTTGAAGCCGGCCTATGCCTCTATGGCAGCGACATCGACACGACGACGACGCCGGTTGAAGCCGGCCTTGCCTGGACTATCGGCAAGCGCCGGAGAACCGACGGTGGATTCCCCGGCGCAGCCCGCATCTTGGCTGAACTCGCGACCGGGCCTCGACGCCGCCGCGTCGGACTTCTGCCCGAAGGCAAAGCCCCCGCCCGCGCCCATACGCCGATCACGACATCCTTCGGCGCGACCGTTGGCGAAGTGACCAGCGGCGGCTTCGGCCCCAGCCTCGATCGGCCGATCGCCATGGGTTACGTCGATGCCGCCCATGCCGCGCCCGGCACTGCGTTGCAGCTCGTCGTTCGCGGCAAGCCGCTGCCCGCGACCGTCACCAAACTGCCGTTTGTTCCGCGCCGCTACATCAAGAAATAATCGAGGGAGCGATCATGCCGACCGTTCGCTACAGCAAGGACCATGAGTGGGTGCGGATCGATGGCAATGAAGCCACCGTCGGCATCACCGACTACGCCCAGGGTCAACTTGGCGACGTCGTGTTCGTCGAACTCCCCGACGTCGGACGCGACATGAAACCCGGCGACAACGCCGCGGTCGTCGAGTCCGTCAAAGCGGCAAGCGAAGTCTACGCGCCGCTCGCCGGCAAGGTCAGAGCCGCCAACAAAGCGATCGTCGACGATCCGTCGAAGGTCAATTCCGCGCCGCAAGGCGACGGCTGGTTCTTCAAGCTCACCCTTGCATCGCCGGACGACGCGGCCAGCCTCATGGATGAGGCCGCATACAAAGCCTACGTCGACGGCCTCAAGTAGAACGGAGCCCGTGATGGCCGGCACCCGATCGAAGCTCCCGGAACTCGGCGAGGCCGGCCGGTTCGCGGATCGGCATATCGGCCCGAGCCCGGCCGATGTCGGGCACATGCTGAAGACCCTTGGGCTCGGCTCGCTCGACGAGCTCATCGCTAAGATCGTGCCGGCGGTGATCCGTTCCGAGCCGACGATCCCGATCGAACCTCTCAGCGAAGTCGAGGCGCTGGCCCGCCTCCGGAGCTTCGCGTCGCGCAATCAGGTTCTGACGTCGATGCTCGGCATGGGTTACGCCGATTGCGTGACCCCGCCGGTGATCCTGCGCAACGTCCTCGAGAACCCCGGTTGGTACACGGCCTACACGCCATACCAGGCCGAGATCTCGCAAGGCCGGCTCGAAGTCCTCGTCGCGTTCCAGCAGATGATCATCGATCTCACCGGCATGGAGATCGCCAACGCCTCGCTTCTCGACGAGGCCACGGCCGCCGCCGAGGCCATGACGTTGATGAAGCGGATGAGCAAATCGAAAAGCGACGCGTTCTTCGTCGCGGCGGATTGTCATCCGCAGACCATCGCCGTCATCCAGACTCGGGCCGAGCCACTCGGATTCACCGTCGAAATCGGCGATCCCACCGCCGAACGCGACTGGAGCCAGTTCTTTGGCGTTCTTCTCCAGTATCCGGCAACGACCGGCGACGTCCGCGACGACGCGGCGCTGGTCAAGCGGGCCCACGACGCGGGCGCCTTGGTCACTGTCGCCGCGGATTTGCTGAGCCTTGTCCTGTTGCACGCGCCCGGCGCCTGGGGCGCCGACGTCGTAGTCGGCACAGCCCAGCGCTTTGGAGTGCCGTTGGGCTTTGGCGGCCCTCACGCGGCGTTTATGGCAACCCGCGACAGCTTCAAGCGGACCATGCCGGGCCGCCTGGTCGGGGTCTCCATCGATAGCCGCGGCCGGGCCGCGTATCGGCTCGCCTTGCAGACCCGCGAGCAACATATCCGTCGCGAGAAGGCGACCAGCAACATCTGCACGGCCCAAGTCCTGCTTGCGGTCATGGCCGCGTTCTACGCGATCTATCACGGCCCCGACGGACTTAAACGCATCGCTAGCCGGATTCACCGGCTCACGACGATCCTCGCCGCCGGTCTCGCCCGGCTCGGCCGAACCGTCGAGACCCGCGCCTTCTTCGACACCATCACCGTTGCCGCTGGCGCAGACGCCACGACGATCGTCGATCGCGCTCGAGCTCTCGGCATCAACCTTCGCCGCGTCGGCGCGACCCGGATCGGTATCGCCGTCAACGAAACGACTCGTGCAGACGAGATTGAATCCGTGTGGCAGGCCTTCGCGGGCAAGGCCACCGGTTTCACCGTGGCTGAACTCGACGCCGCGATCGATGACGCGTTGCCGGCCAGCGCCCGTCGCAACGATCCGATCCTTAGCCACGCCGTCTTCAACCGCTACCATTCCGAGACCGAAATGCTGCGGTACATGCGACGGCTCGAGGACCGCGACATTGCGTTGAACCGCGCCATGATCCCGCTCGGCTCCTGCACGATGAAGCTGAACGCCACGACCGAGATGATTCCGATCACCTGGCCGGAATTCGCGCGCATCCATCCCTTCGCGCCGCTCGACCAGGCGAAAGGCTACTTGGCGATGATTCGCGATCTTGAAGCCAAGCTGGCAATCCTGACCGGCTTTGCGGGGGTATCGCTTCAGCCGAACTCTGGCGCCCAAGGCGAGTACGCCGGGCTTCTGATCATTCGCGCCTATCACGCGCGACGACTCGAAGCCCATCGCAACCTGGTCCTCATTCCGGCCTCGGCCCATGGCACTAATCCGGCGTCGGCGGCTCTCGCCAACTTCGAGGTCGGGGTCGTGGCCTGCGACGATCACGGCAACGTCGACATCGCCGATCTGAAAGCCCGCGCCGAACAGCATCGCGACCGCTTGGCGGCGCTAATGGTGACCTATCCTTCGACCCACGGCGTGTTCGAGGAAGGGATCCGCGAGGTCTGCCGGATCGTTCATGACAACGGCGGTCAGGTCTACATGGACGGGGCGAACCTGAACGCGCTCGTCGGCCTGTGTCGGCCCGGCGAATTCGGCCCCGACGTCCTTCACATGAACCTGCACAAGACGTTCTGCATCCCGCATGGCGGCGGCGGACCAGGTGTCGGACCGATCGCCGTTGGTCCGCACCTGAAAGACCTTTTGCCGACGCATACCGTCGTCGGCGAAGCGGGACCGGCCGGCGGTATTGGCCCGGTCTCGGCCGCACCCTGGGGCTCAGCTGGCATCCTGGCGATTTCCTGGGCCTATATCGCGATGATGGGAACGGCGGGCTTGAAGCGCGCCACCCAGGTCTCAATCCTGAGCGCCAACTACATCGCCAAACGCTTGGACACGCATTTCCCCGTCCTCTACACGGGACCGGGCGGGTTCGTCGCCCACGAGTGCATCGTCGATCCGCGGCCGCTCAAGGACCACACCGGGATCGGCGTCGAAGACATCGCCAAGCGCCTCATGGATTACGGATTCCACGCCCCGACCATGTCGTTTCCGGTGCCGGGAACGCTGATGATCGAGCCGACCGAGTCCGAGTCGCTCTATGAGCTCGATCGATTCTGCGAAGCGATGATCGCCATCCGCCGCGAGATCGCGACGATCGAAGCCGGCACTTGGGACCAAACCGACAATCCGCTCAAGAATGCGCCGCACACCGCCGACGTGCTGATGAGCGCCGACTGGCCGCATCGCTACAGTCGAGATCAGGCGGCCTTTCCGAGTACCGCCGCGCGGGAAGCAAAATACTGGCCGCCGGTAGGACGGATCGACAACGTCCACGGCGATCGCAATCTGGTTTGCACCTGTCCGCCGATCGAGACCTATCGAACCGCCGCCGAATAGCTTCGGCGTGGACTAGAGAAAGGTTTCAGTCTTGCCGCTGTCTTCGGGGGCGGGCTCTTCGCCGCCGCCATCCAGGAAGGCGACCGCGCCTTCGTCCGCTACGGCCTCGTCATTTGTCGGGCCTGCCTTCGCCGACCGTCCAAAAGCTGCTCAGCACCGGTGGGGCCAAGGGCATAACCGTGCTCGCCTGGAAATCGCAGCTCAGCATGCAGATGGCGGAAAATATTCAACGCAATCTGGGGCGCGTCCAAGCCCGGTTCATGGTTCGGGCCACCCGCGAGGGCAAATACCCGATGAGTGAATCCGACATCGAGTGGTATCTCGGCTTTTACACGTGACGCCCCGCCCATAGAAAAGGCGCCCGATGGGCGCCTTTAAGAATCTTGGGGGGTGGTCGATCGAGGGGTACCCGGCGGGGGAGCCGGTTTCGCCACCCCCCGCCGATTCGAGAGCCGAGGGCGCAGCTACCGAGGATGCCGCCCCCTCTACATCCATAAACAAATAGTCCCGCGCGTTATTCCGCCCTTACGGCAGGTCCATGACCACGACTTCGGCCTCGTCCACAGCCCGGATGCGAAGCTCGGGCTCGCCGGCCACGATAATTCCGGCGCGAGCAGCAGCCTTATGGCCATTGACCTCGATCACGCCGCGCGCCGGTACGAGATAAGCCGTCCCGCTTTTCAAGGCGTAACGGGCTTCGGCGCCCGACGGCAAAACACCCGCCAGCAGCACAACGTCTTGGTGAATTTTGAGTGCGCCCTCGGTCGGGGCGCGTCCCGTTGCCAAGGGCACAAGACTGCCCTTGCGATTGTCGAGGTCGAAATGCTGCGTCTCCCACCGCGGCGGTAGACCTATGCGATCCGGCCGTAGCCAAATCTGGAACAACGTCAGATCTTCGTCGTCGGCGTTGAATTCGGAATGGACGACGCCGGTGCCGGCGCTCATGACCTGGACGTCGCCCGCGGCCGTGCGGCCGCGGTTACCCATGCTGTCCTCATGACTGACCGCGCCCTGGCGGACATAGGTGATGATTTCGAAATCGCGATGCGGGTGCGGCGGAAAGCCGCCACCCGGGGTCACCCGGTCGTCGTTCCAGACCCGCAATGGTCCGAGGCCCATCCGCGACGGATCGTGATAGTCAGCGAAGCTGAAATGATAGTGGGCGTCGAGCCAGCCGGCGTCGAAGGCGCCAAACGTTTCAAAGGGCCGGACCTCGATCGTGCGCGCTTTAACCCCGAATCAGAATTCACGCCAGATGCGACGATCGATCGAGAGGGCGCCGCCGCCACGGATGACTATCGCCACCAAAAGCAGCGCCCACATCAACGGGTACTCGAAACCGCCGCTGTCGCCCATGAAGCCCATCGGCAAGTGCACCTTGACCACCGCCACGAACAGCACGGTCGCCGCCGCGGCCGCGGCCGGGAGGGTCAGCAGGCCAACCGCCATCATCAGGCCGCCCACGAATTCGACCAAACCGACGAGATAAACAAGCGGCAACGCCGGCTCTAACCCCATTTGGTCGAAGGCGCCAGCGAACATGTTGGTATCGCCGAAGAGCTTCTGGGCGCCGTGCGGGACCAGCCACAGGCCGGCGACGATGCGGACCAGCGGATAGGCGAAACATGCCAACCGCGCGTAAAGACCGCCGAGCGCCGGAATGAATAGCTGCGAAGCCGGCCGGGAGTGCGAGTCCATTGTCATGGCCCTCTTGTGATGGTTTTGGATTCGCGCGGCCGTTTCTAGGCCGAGCATTTTGGCAGTGGTCGACCGATTCGCGAAAGCCGCGCGATCCGTCTAGCGGCCTTCGCGCCACCACGCTCCCATCAGGGTGCCCACGGCGATGAGCAACACCAGGAGTCCAGGGAGAAGCGAAACCCGGTTCGCGGCGGTCACGACATAGGTATAGTTCTCACGAAGACCGAGCCAGCCACGTCCGGCCGTGTCGCGGCCGGGCCGGGTCCGGCGCAATTCCGGAACGCCATCGTCGGCAACCCAGGCGACGCCGCCGCCCGTTGCTTGGAGCAAAGGTTCGAGGCGCTGGATCGTGGCGCGCAAATCGGTGAGCTCCGGCGAACTCGGCGAACCCAGCGCCGCCAGCGCCGTCCGCGTTCCGTCCTCGGCGCGGTAGAGTCCGATCTCCGATACCGCGATGGTCGCCCGCGCGAAGCCGCTCGGCATCGGCGACAAGGTCAATTTCTCGGTCGCACCCGACGGCGCGATCACGGTCACCGTCGGCACGGCCGGATCCAGACTGCGCCGCTCGACTGTCAGTTGATTGCCTTGGGTCGAGAGCCACAGGCTTTCCTCTTCGAGCTCCGGCTCCTTCATCAGCCAATGCGCGAGGCGACGCAGGATTTCTGCCTGCGGCCCGCCGCCTTCGTATTCGCGGGCCCAGAGCCACATGTGATCGCTCATGAGCTGAGCGACGCGACCCTTTTCCACCCGATCGACCACGAAGAGCGGCCGGCCGCCAACCCCGTCCAACAAGACGTTGCCGCTGCGCGGTTGGCCGTCGATGTGACGGAACCATCGCCCCCACGCCGGCTTATCAATTCCGGACTGCGGCAAGGCCGCGGTCACAGGATGGCGGCGCCCAACGTCCGTGATCGCCGGACGGAAGCCTTCCTCGAACACCTCGCCGGTTGGCGCGACCGGAATAATCGGCGCGAGCGGCGTGCGGAACATGCTGCGGATTCCGGCGTATTCCGGTCCGACCGAGAGCAACAGCGCGCCGCCCTCCCGAACGTAGCGTTCGATGTTGCGCATGTAAGCCGGCGGCAGAATGTCGCGCTCGATGTAGCGGTTGAAGATGATCAAGTTGAAGTCCTTGATCTTGACCTCGAACAGCTCCTGGACCGGAAACACGATCAACGCGAGTTCGCGGAGCGGCGTCCTATCGTCCTTTTCGGGCGGCCGCAAGATCGTGAAATGGACCAGATCGACCGACGGATCGGCCTTCAACAGATTGCGCCAGACGCGATCGCCGGCGTGGGGTTGGCCCGAGATCAGAAGCACCCGCAGGCGATCGCGGACGCCGTTGATGCCGGTGACGATGCGGTTGTTGATGAGCGACAGCTCGTCGGGCGCCGCTTCGACCTCGAGTTCGACGATCGTACGGCCGGCGTGTTCCAGAGGGAAGGACGCTTGGACGGATTCGCCGATCGGCGCCTGGATGGAATCGATCTGCACCAAGTCGCGCCGAACGACGATCCGGGCCGTCGCGCCACGGTTGGCGGCAGGATCGCCCGGCTGATCGAGGACGCGGACGCCGACGGTGACGTTCTGACCGACGAGACCGAAGGCCGGGATCTGTTCGAGAACAAGACGGCGGTCCTTTTCGCCGCGCCGACCCGTAATCATCGCGTGGACCGGCGCGCCGATCGCCAGTTCGGCCGCCTCGCGCGGGACGTCGTGGACCTGACCGTCGGTGATCAACACCGCGCCGGCCAGTCGCGAGCGGGGAACATCGGCGAGGCCTTGCTCGAGCGCGGAGAATAGGCGCGTGCCTTCTTCGCCGGCCTCAAGAGCCGAGCCGCCTGGCCGAACCACTTTGACTTCAAGGTCCGGATGTTTGGCGAGCGCGGCGCGGGCCTGATCGAGAGCTTTTTCCGTTTGGGCTTTGCGATCGCCGATCTTCTGGCTGGCCGACTCGTCGACGACGATGACCGCAATGTCGGGCTGGGGCGTGCGGCTCTCCCGCGCCACGCCAGGATTGAGCAGCACGAGCACCAGGATCGCGAGGCCGGCGGCGCGCAAAACGGTGCCCCGGCTCCGCCGCCAGACGGCGATGGCGACGAGGACCGCGCCGAGAACGCCAAAGACCGCGACGAACGGCCAGGGCACGAGCGGAAAGAAATCGATCCCGACCATCATTGGCCGAGCCTCTGCAAGATCGAGGGCAGGTGCACCTGATCGGACTTGTAGTTGCCGGTCAGGGCGTACATGACGAGATTGATCGCGAAACGATAGGCCAGTTCGCGCTGGCGATCGCCACCGGGGACCACGGCGTTCATCGGTCGCTGCGCGTCGTCCATCGCCCAAGCCCCCGCCCAATCATTATGGCCGACGAGGATCGACGAGACGCCGTCGTTGATACGCTCGCCGGGCCGTTCGACCCACAGCGTGCCGCCGGCCCACCGCCCCGGAAATTCGCGGAGCAAATAATAGGAGCGGGTCAGGACGTGGTCAGCCGGGATCGGCGCGATCGGTGGAATGTCGAGAGTGCGGGCCAGGCTCCGCAGGACATCGGGCCGGCCAGCGCCGCCTTGGCTGCGCGTGTCGAAGAAAATCAGTCCGCCGTTGCGCATGAACGTATTGAGCTTGGCCACGGCATTGGCCGAGAGGGTCGATTGCGATCCGGTGATCGGCCAATAGAGCAGCGGAAAGAACGGCAGTTCGTCGGTTTCGAGCGAAATGCCCACCGGTTCGGCAAGCTCGGCGGCCGTTCGCTGATTGACGACGACGCTCGCGCCGGCAAGTCCCGCCCGGCTCGTCTCATCCGCATCGAAGTCGCCGGTCACGACGTAGGCCAGACGCGTCTTCAAACTGGCGGCCATCGCGAAAGCATCACCGGTCTGGGCAAACGTCGGCGTGGCCGCGAACAGACCGAGGACCAGCATCGCCGCAACCGGACCGCGATGGACCCGCAAGTGGCCGCGCAGCGCGAGGCTGGCGAGAAGATCGATGACGGCCAGAATCAACGCCACAAGATAGAGCCACGGCGTCAGATCGGCTTCGGCGGCGCGCTCGTAGGTTTCGCGCTCGACGCCGGCGATCGCGCCGATCGGTTTCGGATCCGCGACGCTCGCCGACAAGTTGAAGGCGCGACGCGCGGTGTCTACGCCGTAATAGCCGGGCGGATGCTCTGGCCCCGGCAATTGCGCGTCGATGGCCGCGCCGGTCAAGGCGAGAGCGGTCGACGGCGGCGGACCGAGACGGCCGTACCCATCGACCGTCTGGACCGGCGGAAGCGGTGTGTTGCCAGGCCGGGCAGCGACGCCCTGGCTGAGGCCGACGATCCGCTGCAGCATGCCGACGAAGGTGCCGGTGAGCGGCAAGTCCGACCACGACGTATTCGCCGTCGTGTGCACGAGAACCAGCCAGCCGCGTTCGCGGCGCTCCGCGGTAACCAGCGGCGTGCCGTCGCTAAGCTCCGCCCAGGTCTTCTCTAGAAGATCGAGAGCCGGTTGCGCGAGAACTTGGCGGCGGACCTTGGCATCGCCCGAAATCGCCAGGCCGTGGAACGGCGACGCGTCCCGGAACGGCGCCAACGACGCCGGCCGCGACCACGACATCGAGCCGCCAAGAATGCGGTCGCCGAGCCGCAGCTGCACCGGAATAAGCTCGTCGGCCTCGGTCGCCAGGCGCGGTCCGGCAAACCGAACGGCGATACCGCCGTCGGCGATCCAGCGTTGGACGAGGCCAAGATCGTTCGCATCGAGCGGTCCCGGATCGGCCAGCACCAAAACAGCGATGCGCCGTGCGAGAAGATCCTTCACCGAACCCCGCCGGATTTCGGTGAACGGCTCCAAGGCGCGCTCCAGATAAAAGAGTTCGCTCAACAACGGCTGGTCGCCGATGACGCCTTCCGCCGAGATCAGACCGACGGGGCGCCGCCGCCACCGCTCGTCGAGTAGGGCGATACCGGCGGCGGTCGATTCATTCTCAAGTTCGAGCCGCGCCAGGCGGTTGCGAAGTTCGCTCGGGACCTCGATCGTCGCCCGCGCTTCGGCCTCGCCCACCTGGAAATTGACGGTCTGGCGATGGATGGGCTGACCGTTGTCGTCTAAGCCGCGCAGAACGGTGACACCGCCGAGGCTGGTTTCGGCCCGCGCCACGCGAACGTTCAAGCCTTGGCCTTCGGCAACCGGCGGGCGAAGAACCATCGGCAGCATGTCGATCGGATCGTCGACGACGGTCACAGTGCCGAAGCGGCGCAGCCCATGAATAAACGCCGCGGTGCCACCATGATCGAGTCCGTCGCTCAACCAAAAGACATGACCCGGCGGCGCCGACATTAAATTGGTCGTCTCGGTCAGCCGATCGAGCGCCGCGACCCGATTGACCGACCACGGTTTGGGTTCGAGGGCTTCGGCGATGCGACGCGCCTCGGCCGCGACAAGAACGCTGGCCGGACCGCGCGCCGCGCCGTCCGGCGCCGTCGTCACGAGCACCACGCTGCGCTCCTGACGTTCGGCTTGGCCGATGATATCGGTCAGGGCCGCCTTGCGACCGGCCCAATGGCGCGATCCCGCCCACCCGTCATCGACGACGACGACGACCGGGCCAGCGCCCCGCAAATTCGAGCCGGCGTCCCAGAGTGGTTGGGACACCGCGAAGATGATGGCGATGGCCAGCGCGAGTCGGAGAAGAAGAAGCCAGAGCGGCGACTTGGCCGAACTTTCTTCCTGCGACCGCAACTGCAGAAGGAGTGCGATCGGCGGAAAGCGCATCTTGAATGGGGCCGGCGGCGTCAGCCGCAGCAGCCACCACAGTGCCGGCAGCGCGACCAGGGCCAGCAACGCCCAAGGGAACGCGAAGGACAACGCGCCGAAGCTCAGCACGCCATCACCTCCGACCGGCGTGGCCGCGGACGCCGGTGGCGCCGATGGGCATGGAGAGGGTGACGTAGAGCGAGAGCAGTGCTTCTTGCGGCGGCCGGTCGGTGTGGTGCACTCCGTAGGTCCAGCCGGCGGCTTGGGTCAAGGCATCGAGACCACGACGATGCGCGGCGAGCGTGTCGCGATAATCGCTGCGGACCGACTCGACGCGACCGAACAAAACGTCGCCGTCCGCCTCCATGCCTTCGAACAGGATACGGCCGGCGAAGGGCAGCGCTTCTTCCGCCGGGTCGGTGATCTGCAGCAAGTGGCCGCGCACGCCGGCGCCGACGAAGCCGTCGATCGCCGCCTTGATCACGGGAAGGGGCGACAAGAAATCGCCGAACAGGACGACGCGGCAATGACGCGGCAACGGTTCGAGGACCGGCAAGCTGGAGCGCGATAGGCGATCCTCGGCAATGATCGCCGCTAAGCAGTTTAGCGCCGCGCGGCCCGATGCCGGTCGCAAGCCACTGCCGAGCGCCGTGACGCGCTCGCCACCGCGGATCAACAACGAGGCCAACGCCAACATTAGAAGATCGGCGCGCTCGCGCTTTTTCGGAAGCGTTTGGACGGACTCGTAGTCCATCGACGGCGAGCCGTCGCGCCACAGCCACACGCTCTGCGCCGCCACCCACTCGTTTTCACGGACATAGAGTGGCTGCGACTTCGCCGATTGCCGCCAGTCGATGTGCTTGATGGATTCGCCCGGCTGATAGCGCCGAAACTGCCAAAAGACTTCGCCCTGCCCGACCCGGCGACGCCCATGGACGCCTTGGGACACTGTCGTCGCGACACGATCCGCCGCCACCAACAACGGCGGCAACGATGACGCCAACTCCTCGGCCCGGTGATAGAGCTCGGGACGTTGGGGCGTGATCATGGTGCGATCATCCGTCCGATAGCGTGCTCCTAGGCGATATCCTGGCAGAGCCGGTCGATAATCTGCTGGATGGTGACGCCCTCGGCACGGGCCGCAAAGTTCAACGCCATACGATGGCGCAAGATCGGATGCGCCAGCGCCAAGACGTCGTCGATGGACGGAGCCAAGCGATTGTCGGCGACGGCGCGGGCCCGAACGCCCAGCATCAGAGCTTGGCTGGCGCGCGGCCCGGGCCCCCACGACACGTGCTTGCGAACGTCGTCGATGGTCGTCGATTCCGGACGGCCCGAGCGGACCAGCTTCAAGATCGCCTCGACGACGCTTTCGCCGACCGGGACATGACGGACCAGCCGTTGCGCTTCGAGCAGGCTTGCCCCATTCATGACTTGGCGCGGCCTCTCGTCGTGGGCGCCCGTCGTCATCATGAGCACGGTCCGCTCGTCATCGGGATCGGGATAGCCGACGTCGACCTGCATGAAGAACCGGTCGAGCTGGGCTTCGGGCAACGGATAGGTGCCTTCAAGCTCGAGCGGGTTCTGGGTCGCGAGCACATGAAACGGCGGCGGCAAATCGTGATACTGGCCGGCGACCGAGACGCGGCGTTCCTGCATCGCCTGAAGCAGAGCCGATTGGGTCCGGGGACTGGCCCGGTTGATTTCGTCGGCCATCAGCAATTGGCTAAAGACCGGTCCCTTGATGAAGCGGAACGAACGACGCCCGGACTCGGCCTCTTCCAGGACTTCGGAGCCGATAATGTCGCCCGGCATCAGGTCGGGCGTGAACTGAACCCGGCGCTCATCGAGGCCGAGCACGGTCCCGAGCGTCTCCACAAGACGGGTCTTGCCGAGGCCGGGGACGCCGATGAGCAAGACATGCCCTCCGGCCAAGATCGTGATCAGGGTTTCTTCGATGACCTGGCGCTGACCGAAGATGATCCGGCCAATGGCGGCCCGGACATCAGCGAGGCGACCGCCGAGGGTTTCAAGAGCTTCCAGGAGCTTCTCGGACTCTCCCAACGCGATACTGTCTTTTTTATCTTGGGCGGTAGCGGTCACGGGCGTGGCTCCCTGCTCTGACAAAATTGCGATTCAGGATAGAGAACAGTCGCGGGCCCCGCGAATTCCCGGCGTCGCTGGATCTTCAGAAGCGAGGCACTTCAAATAGCCGCATCGCCGGTGACGCCTGTTGGTCTTATCACGGCGTGCCCCCCCCTGTCGCAAAGACCCTCCTAGGTGCCGAATGTGGCAATGTCATGGGCTTGTCACGCCGGATTTCTATCCCAGGACACGAGCCGCATCGAGAGCCTGTCCGAACTCGGTATATAATGCTCGGAACGGCCCGAATCACGAGCCGCCACCGTCGACGAATCGCAAGGTCTACGGACAGATGACACAACGAGACAGTCGTTCGTCGCAACGACAGGAGAGCCGTGGCCTGTGCCGCGATGTGCTCGTCACGTGCCTTGGCGCGGCGCGTAAGTCGCGTCGCCGCGGCGACGGCGACCTCAGCGACGATCACGATCTCAAGGCCACGTCGCTTGCCGCGACGACGCTCGTCCGTGCGGCCGTTTTGGTGCCGCTGGTCGATCGCCCCGACGGATTGACCGTGATGCTGACCCAGCGCACCGCGCATCTTGCCCACCATCCCGGTCAAATCAGCTTTCCGGGCGGACGCTTAGAGCCAGGAGACCGCGACCCCGAAAGCGGCGCGCTCCGCGAAACTTTCGAAGAGATCGGCCTCGAGGCTCGGCATGTCGAAATCCTCGGACGTCTCGACACCTATGTGACCCGCACTGCCTTCGAGGTGACCCCAGTCGTCGGCTTGGTGACGCCGCCCTTTACCCTTACCCTCGATCCGTTCGAGGTCGCGGACGTCTTCGAAGCGCCGCTCGCGTTCATCCTCGATCCGGCAAGTCGTCAAGTCGGCACGAACCGCATCAACGGGATTGACCGGCGCTTCCACGCCATTCCATATGGCGAACGCTATATCTGGGGCGCGACTGCGGGCATGCTCGTCAACCTCGCCGATCTCCTCGCTGATTCATGAGCCGCGCTCTCGTGCAATTGCTTCTGCCGCTCATTCTGCCGACCGTCCTGTTCGTCGGCTGGGTGGCGATTACCCACGCCCGCGGCGGTAGCGGCGATGTCTTGGGGCGCTTTCGCGACGGACCGTGGTTCTGGCTGGTGCTGTCGGGCTTCGTTCTGATGATTGCCGTATTCGCCTACACCGGCTTGATCCGTGACGATCACGCGGGCGGCGACTATGTCGCGCCGCATGTCGAAAACGGCCAGATCGTGCCCGGCCATGTCGAATGACCCGCAGAACCTACCCGCCTTGCGCGGGTCGGGCATGAACCGCAATACGCCCGGCACCGATCCGGTCGGCGAGATCGGACCACAGCCCTGGATGCAGGCGCCGGAAACCGTCGCGGTCATTCGTGCCCTGACGGCCGAGGGCGGAGACGTACGTTTCGTCGGCGGTTGCGTTCGCGATTCCGTCGCCAGGCGCCCGATCGGTGACATCGACCTTGCGACGCCGATGAAGCCCGAGACGGTGATCGCGCTTCTCGAGAAAGCCGGCCTCCGCGCCATCCCGACCGGTATCGAGCACGGCACCGTGACCGCCTTGTCCGGCGATCGCCACTATGAGATCACGACGCTCCGCGTCGACGTCGAAACCGACGGCCGGCATGCCAAGGTCGCCTTCACCGACGATTGGATCGCCGATGCGGCCCGGCGCGACTTCACGATCAACGCCATGTCCTGTTCCGTCGATGGCGCGATCTACGACCCCTTCAACGGTCTCGACGATCTGGGACACGGCCGGGTGCGGTTTGTCGGCATTGCCCGCGAGCGCATCGCCGAAGACGTCTTACGACTGCTGCGCTTCTTTCGCGTCTACGCGACCTATGGTGCGCCGCCCGCCGACATCGACGCATTGGCGGCATGCCGGGCGATGGCGTCAGAGCTTCCGAAACTGTCCGGCGAACGCGTCCGCGCCGAGCTCCTGCGCATTCTGCTCGCCCCCAATGCTGACGAAGCCATCGTGATGATGCGTGGTCAGGGCGTCTTCGATCACCTGTTGCCGCAAGCGACGAACATCGGCCGCTTGCGCATGATGGCCTGGCTCGACAGCCGCGCCATTCGCCTGTCGAACATTTCGCCGGAGCCGATCCGCCGACTCGCCGCGCTGCTGGACACCAACCGGGCGGGAGCGGAGGCCATCGCCGAACGCTTGCGGCTTTCGGTCGCCGAGCGCGAACACCTCGTCGCCCTCGCCGAGCCCTCGACCGACATCGCGCCGGGGATACCGGACGCGGCGTTCCGACGCCTTCTGCATAAGGTCGGAGCGGAGCGGGTCCGTGATCAAGCGCTCATGCTGTGGGCGCAACGTCTTTCCATCGCGCCGCATCTGCCGCGCGAGGACTCCCATGCCTGGCAACAACTTCTCAGCCAGACGGCGAGTTGGCAATCGATCGAGTTTCCGCTGAAAGGTCGCGACGTGTTGGCCGCCGGCATCGCGCCGGGCCCGGACGTCGGTGAGATCCTGGCTCGCGCCGAAACCTGGTGGGCCGACGGCGACTTCCGCGCCGACCGCGACGCGTGTCTCGCCTACTTGCGGATGCTGATCGCGGCGCGGGGCTGAGCGCCGCCGAAGATTATGTCCACGCCGCGTGGGGCGGCAGCGACATCAGGATCGCTTCGACATTCCCGCCCGTCGCCAATCCGAATTTTGTGCCGCGATCGTGGAGCAAATTGAACTCGACGTAGCGGCCGCGTTTGACAAGCTGCGCTTGGCGTTCGGCATCCGTCCACGGCTCGCGCATGCGACGACGCACCAGCGTCGGATAAATGTCGGCGAAGGCGAGACCGACCGAGCGCGTGAAAGCGAAGTCCTTCTCCCAATCGCCCGAGGCGAGTTGATCGTAGAAAATTCCGCCGACGCCGCGCGCCTCACCGCGATGCGGCAAGAAGAAGTATTCGTCGCACCAGGCCTTGAACCGCGCGTAGGACGCCGCGTCGTAACCGTCGCAGGCGGTCTTGAGCGCGCCGTGGAAGGCCGTCGTGTCATCGGCGAGCGCCACGACCGGCGTCAGATCGGCGCCGCCGCCGAACCAAGTTTTGGTGGTCACGATCATGCGCGTGTTCATGTGGGCGGCCGGCACGCGCGGCGAAGTCGGATGCGACACCAGAGAAATGCCGCCAGCCCAAAACCGCGGATCGACGTCGGCGCCCGGGATCTGCTTGCGAAACTCCGGCGAAAACTCGCCCCAGACCTCGGAGATATTGACGCCGACTTTCTCGAAGATCTGGCCCTGCATCAGAGCCATGGTCCCGCCGCCGCCGCCAGCACGCTCCCAGGGCTTGCGCTGGAACCGGGCCGGCTCGGAGCCAGTCATCTCGGTCTCGATGACCTCAAAGGACGCGCAGATCCGATCGCGCAGGTCCCGAAACCAGGTCGCGGCACGCTCTTGCTGGGCTTTTACGTCCGTGCTCACGCCGCCTCCGTCGGAAAGGTTCCGGTCTGGCGCAGGGCTTCGCCAAGGACCAGGGCCGCCGCGACCGCCACATTGAGCGACCGGTTGCCCGCCGTCATGGGAATACGCAGCCGGGCATCGCAGGCGTCCGCGACCGCGTCGGGGAGTCCAGCCGTCTCGCGACCCATCATGAGAATATCGTCGGATCGGAACGCGAAATCCACATAGCGGGCCTCGCCGCGCACGGCGAGACCGAGGAGGCGCCCACCGCTCGCGACGCGGGCCTTTTGAAAGTCGTCCCACGAGGCGTGACGCACACACTCGACTCGTTCCAAGTAGTCCATTCCAGCACGTTTCATGTGGCGATCGGAAAAAACAAATCCCGCCGGTTCGATGACGTCGACGGCCACCTCAAGGCATGCCGCCAGACGTAGAATCGTCCCGGTGTTTTGGGCGATGTCGGGCTCGAAAAGGGCAAGGCGCATAAGCGGTTGGCGAGGGCTTCCAAGGGCTGGAATCAGCGGGTGTCGAGCGATCATAACCCTTTGCAAGTCATAGGAATTGCATTATACCCGGGGCCGCGATTCGGTGCGGGGAGACATCGGTTCGAGGGCGTTCCCAGCGTCCTGATTCCGGACGCAACTTCCGGACATTTCGAGCCCCCCCCTGCGGGCCAGCAAAGGATCGGCCATGAGCGATACGACTGCACACGCCGCGGGACACGGGGACGACGCGACGACGCGACGCGACTTCCTGTTGTACGCCACCTCGTCCGTCGGCGCGATCGGCGTCGGCTTGTCTGTTTGGCCCTTGGTCGACAGCATGAACCCCGCCGCCGACGTCCGGGCGCTGGCCTCGACCGAAGTCGATTTGTCGCCGATCCAGGTCGGACAGACGATCACGGTCGTCTGGCGCGGCAAGCCCGTCTTCATTCGCCACCGTACGGCCGACGAAATCAAAGCCGCCGGCGCCGTCAACCCCGAAGATCTCGTCGATCCGCAACTCGACGCGGTTCGCGCCGCGAAGCCGGAATGGCTGATCGTGGTCGGCGTTTGCACGCATCTCGGCTGTGTTCCGCTTGGCTACGCGCCGAGCCAGCCCAAGGGCGACTTCGGCGGCTGGTTCTGCCCCTGCCACGGATCGCATTACGACACGTCGGGCCGGATCCGCAAGGGACCCGCGCCGAAGAACCTCGCGGTGCCGCCGATCGTCTTCAACGGCACGACCGTCAAGATCGGGTGAATAGCGCTATGACGCCGGCTCCTGTGTGGAAGAACCCGATCGTCCGCTGGATCGATTACCGGCTGCCGGTCTTTTCCTTCATCCATCACCAGCTCGTCGACTATCCGACGCCGCGGAACCTCAGCTATTGGTGGAACTTCGGTTCGCTGTCGGGGATCGTGCTGGTCATCATGGTCATGACCGGCATCGTCTTGGCGATGTCCTACACCCCACACGTCGATCACGCCTTTGATTCCGTCGAGCGCATCATGCGCGACGTGAACTACGGCTGGCTGATCCGCTACGTCCACATGAACGGCGCGTCGGCGTTCTTCGTCTGCGTCTACATCCATCTGTTCCGCGGCCTCTATTACGGCTCCTACAAGGCTCCCCGCGAAATCTTGTGGATCGTCGGCATCGTCATCTTGCTGACCATGATGGCGACGGCGTTCATGGGCTACGTCCTGCCGTGGGGCCAGATGAGCTTCTGGGCGGCGACGGTCATCACCAATTTGTTTTCGGCCATTCCGTTGATCGGCGAGCCGATCGTGGCGTGGCTGTGGGGCGGGTTCTCGATCGACAATCCGACCCTGAACCGCTTCTTCGCACTCCACTACTTGCTGCCCTTCGTCATCCTCGGTTTGGTGTTCGTGCATCTCTGGGCGCTGCACATCCACAAGTCGAACAATCCGGTCGGCGTCGAGACCAAGTCGGCGCGGGAGGAAATTCCCTTCCACCCCTACTACACGATCAAGGATTTGTTCGGGCTTGGTGTGCTGCTGTTCTTCTTCCTGTGCTTCGTCTTCTTCGCGCCCAACATGTTCGTGGAGCCCGACAACTACATCCCGGCGAACCCGCTGGTGACCCCGGCCCACATCGTGCCGGAATGGTACCTGATGCCGTTCTACGCGATCCTCCGGGCCATCACCTTTGACATCTGGTTCATCCCGGCCAAGCTGATCGGCGTCATCGCGATGTTCTCGTCGATCGTGATCTTGATGCTGCTGCCCTGGCTCGACACCTCGCCGGTGCGGAGCGCCCGCTATCGGCCGATCTACAAGCAGGTCTATTGGATTTTCTTCGCCGACTGCTTGGTGCTTGGCTACATCGGCGCCAGCCCGCCGGAAGGCTGGTACATTCCGATCGGCCAGATCGCAACCGCGTATTACTTCGGTCACTTCCTGATCGTGATGCCGCTTCTCGGCATCTTCGAGCGCCCGTTGCCGGTCCCGGAGAGCATTACCGCCGCGATGGGCATGCCTAAGGAGGCCGGCCGATGATCCGCTTTGGGCTCGTCCTCGCCGCGGCGCTTGGCCTCGGCGTGACCCTCTCGGCCGAAGCCTCGGAGGCTCCGAAGGCGCCGGCGCAGGCGTGGCCCTTCAACGGACCGCTCGGGACCTATGACCGCAACGATCTGCGTCGTGGCCTCACGGTCTATCGCAACGTCTGCGCGTCCTGCCACTCGCTGCACCTGGTCTCCTATCGTCACTTGGCCGGTGTCGGCTTCACGGAAGAAGAAATCAAAACCATCGCCGCCGCGGTCGAGGTCGAAGACGGCCCCAACGACCAGGGCGAAAAGTTCTCGCGCGCCGGCCGGCCGGCCGATCGCTTCAAGTCGCCCTTCGCCAACCCGCAAGCGGCGCGGGCTGCGAACAACGGCGCCTTCCCGCCCGATCTGTCGGTTATTACCAAGGCCCGCAAAGGCGGCCCCGACTATCTCTACGGCCTGCTCACTGGCTACAAGAACCCGCCCGCCGGGTTCAAGGTGCTCGAGGGCATGAACTACAACGAATACTTCCCCGGCCATCAGATCGCGATGCCGGCGCCGTTGAACGAAGGCGGCGTCGAGTATCCGGACGGCACGAAATCGACCGTCCAACAGATGGCGCACGACGTGACGACGTTCCTCAGCTGGGCCTCCGAGCCCGAGATGGAAGAACGCAAGCGCATGGGCCTCAAAGTGCTCATGGTCATCTTCGTGCTGACCGCTCTCCTCTATGGCTTGAAGCGCCAGATCTGGGCGGCGCTGCACTAATCCTCGCGCCGCCCACCGATCCCGGGGATGACGGCCCCGATTGCCCACCCCGTCGAAACCTGAAAAACTGCGGCGGTTTCTGATCGCGCGGAGATAGAAACGATGGCGGAACCAGGAACGCCACCGGTGATCGGCGTCATCGGCGGAAGCGGCGTCTACCAGATCGACGGCTTGAAGAACGCTCTCTGGGCGCGAGTCGACTCGCCGTTCGGCGAGCCGTCCGACGAGCTTCTGACTGGTTCGATCGACGGCCAGGCCATGGTCTTCCTGCCGCGCCACGGTCGCGGCCATCGTCTTGCCCCCACCGACATCAACTTCCGCGCCAACATCGATGCCTTGAAGCGCGCCGGCGCGACCGAGATCATCTCGATCTCGGCCTGCGGCTCGTTCCGCGAGGAACTGGCCCCAGGCACGTTCGTCATCGTCGACCAGTTCGTCGATCGTACCTTCGGCCGCGTCAAATCGTTCTTCGGCAAAGGCCTCGTCGCCCATGTCGGCTTTGGCCATCCGGTCTGCCGGCGCCTCGGCGACGCCCTGCACGCCACGGCAATGAAGCTCAACATCCCGGCGAAGCGCGGCGGCACCTATCTCGCGATGGAAGGCCCGCAGTTCTCGACGCTCGCCGAGTCGAACCTGTACCGCAGCTGGAACATGGACGTCATCGGCATGACCAACATGCCGGAAGCCAAGCTCGCCCGTGAAGCCGAGATGTGTTACGCGACCGTCGCCATGGTCACCGATTACGACTGCTGGCATCCCGGTCACGATCACGTCACGGTCGACTCGGTCATTCGCGTCTTGCTCACCAACGCCGAGAAGGGCCGCTCGTTGGTCGCCGCCGTGGCTCCCACGCTGAAGGGCCGCACCCAGTCCTGCACCCACGGCTGCCACCGGGCCTTGGACAGCGCCATCATCACCGCGCCCGAAGCCCGCGATCCGGCCATGATCGCCAAGCTCGACGCCGTCGCCGGCCGGGTCCTCAAGGCGGCCCGATGAAAGTCGACGGACGGCCGACCCGTTCGATCGCGCTGGGGAGCGACGGCTGGTCGGTCGACATCATCGACCAGACGAAACTGCCCCACGCCTTTCGTATCCTTCAGCTGACCAGCCTCGACGACGCCGTCCGCGCCATCCGCGACATGCTGGTGCGCGGTGCGCCGCTGATTGGGGCGACCGCCGCCTATGGCATAGCGCTGGCGATGCGGGCCGACCCGTCAGACGCCCATTTGCGCCTCGCCTACGACAGCCTCTTGGCGTCGCGGCCGACGGCGATCAACCTGCGCTGGGCCCTCGATGACATCGTCACCGTGGTCCGGCGCGAGACACCGGCCCGTCGCGCCGCGGCGGCCTACGCCCGCGCCGCGGAAATCTGCGACGAAGACGTCGCCATCAACGACGCCATCGGCGAGCATGGGGTCGGCCTCTTCGCGGCAATCGGCGCGCGCAAGAGCGGCACCGTCAACGTCCTGACCCACTGCAACGCCGGCTGGCTGGCGACTGTAGATTGGGGCACGGCGCTGGCTCCGATCTACAAAGCCCATGATCGCGGCATTCCCGTCCACGTCTGGGTCGACGAAACCCGGCCCCGCAACCAAGGCGCGTCCCTGACCACCTGGGAACTTCAGCAACACGGCGTTCCTTTCACTTTGATCGTCGACAATGCCGGCGGGCATCTGATGCAGAAAGGCCAAGTCGATCTCTGCATCGTCGGTACCGACCGCACGACCGCCGACGGCGACGTCTGTAACAAGATCGGCACTTACTTGAAGGCGCTGGCCGCCCACGACAACAAGGTCCCCTTTTATGTGGCGGTGCCGTCGCCCTCCATCGATTGGACGATCCGCGACGGCGCGACGATTCCGATCGAGGAACGCCAAGCCAAGGAAGTCACCGAGATTTCGGGTCGCGGCGCCGATGGCCGCATCGTCCCCGTGGCCATCGCCCCCGACGGCAGCCCGGTCGCCAACTTCGGCTTCGACGTGACCCCGGCGCGGCTGGTCACCGGCCTAATCACCGAGCGCGGCATAGCACCAGCCTCGGCCGCAGGCCTGGCGACGCTTTTCCCCGAGCGGCGCGGCGCATGAAGAACCTGTGGTCGGATCGCGATGCCGAGGCCATGGTCGGGCGCTATGCCGGCCAGGGCGTCAATCGCGACCTGGCGCTTCGCGTCTACACCAGCCGTCTTCTCGGCGGCGAACCCAAGCTCGTCCAGCACGGCGGCGGCAACACCTCGGTCAAGACGCGGGTCACGGACGCCACCGGCCGCGAGGTCGAGGTGCTCTGCGTCAAAGGCAGCGGTTGGGACATGGCGGCCATCGAACCGGCCGGCCTGCCGGCGGTGCGTCTCAAACCCCTGCTCGATCTCGTCGAACTCCCGGCTCTCGACGACGCCGACATGGTGAACCTGCAGCGCGCCAATCTCTTGGACAGCGCCGCGCCCAATCCATCGGTCGAAACGCTGCTGCATGCCTTCCTGCCGCACAAGTTCATCGACCACACCCACGCCAACGCCGTGCTGGCCGTGACCGACCAGCCCGACGGCGCCGCCATCGCCGCCGACATCTTCGGCGATCGAGTCGCGCTCGTGCCATATGTCATGCCGGGCTTTGCGTTAGCCAAGGCCGCCGATCGGGCCTTTCGCGATCATCCGAACGTCGAAGGCCTGATCCTGTTGAAGCACGGCATTTTCAGCTTCGGGGCGACGGCCGACGAAGCCTATGGCCGCATGATCGATCTAGTCAGCCAAGCCGAAGCCCGCATCGCTAAGGGCCGGCGCCCCACCATTGCGATCGCGGCGCCGCCGCCACCCGTCGCGGCCGGAGAGATCGCGCCGATCCTGCGCGGCCTGGTCGCGAGTTCCGTGGATGCCGCGCAGCGCCGCACGGCGCGTTTCGTCCTGGAGCACCGCGGCGGTCCCACCGTCTTTAATTTCGTCAACGGTGCCGAGGTCGGGCGCTACAGCCAGGCCGGCACGGTGACGCCCGATCACGTCATCCGGATCAAGCCGAAGCCGCTCGTTCTGCCAGCGCCCGAGGCCGGCAATCTCGATGCTTTCCGCGCCGCGGCCCGCGCTGCGCTGGCCGGCTACCAAGCCGAGTACCAGGCCTATTTCACCCGCAACAACGCGCGCCAGCCGAAACCCAAGACCGAACTCGATCCGCTGCCGCGTCTGATCCTGGTGCAAGGCGTCGGGTTGTTCGGGCTCGGAGCTTCGGCGAAGGACGCCCGCGTCGCCGCCGACATCGCCGAGACCAACGTCGAGGTGATTGCCGCCGCCGAAACCATCGGCCGCTTTGAAAGCATTCCCGAAGCCGACATCTTCGATATGGAGTACTGGTCGCTCGAACAGGCCAAGCTCGGCAAAGGATCGGAGAAGCGCCTCGCCCGTCATGTCGTCGCGATCACCGGCGGTGCGTCGGGGATTGGCCGGGCGACGGCGCTCGCGTTCGGACGCGATGGCGCCGAGGTCGCGGTCCTCGATCGCGATGAAGCCGGTGCGGCGGCGGTCGCCAAAATGGTCGGCGGGATCGGCCTTGGCTGCGATGTCACCAAGCCCGACGACGTGGCCCAGGCCTTCGCGCGGATCGCCGCGACCTATGGCGGGCTCGACATTGTCGTCTCGAACGCCGGTGCAGCCTGGCAAGGCCGGATCGGCGAGGTCGACGACGCCATCTTGCGTCAAAGTTTCGAACTCAACTTCTTCGCGCATCAGGCCGTGGCCCAAGCCGCGGTCCGCATTCTGAAAGCTCAAGGACTCGGCGGCACCCTCTTGTTCAACGTCTCGAAACAGGCGGTGAACCCAGGCCCGGATTTTGGACCATATGGGATTCCGAAAGCGGCGACCCTGGCCTTGATGCGCCAGTACGCCCTCGACTACGGCGCCATCGGCGTCCGCGCCAACGCCGTCAACGCCGATCGCATCCAGAGCGGATTGTTGACGCCAGCGATGATCGCAACTCGCGCCAAGGCTCGTGGCGTCACCGAGACCGATTACATGAGCGGCAATCTTCTCGGCGTCGAGGTCACGGCCGACGACGTCGCCAAAGCCTTCGTCGATTTGGCGTTATCGCCGAAGACGACCGCCGCCGTGGTTACCGTCGACGGCGGCAATATCGCCGCGGCGTTGCGCTGAGGCTCGCGTTGCGGCGGCGCACGGCGCCTGACTAGCATCGAGTCGGACACGGTCTCCGACGTCGGATCGAAAGCGAGGGCGGGTGGCGAGGAGTTGCGATAGCTGCAGCGCCTGCTGCAAGGTTCCCAAGATCGAGACGCCGGAGCTCTCGAAGCCCCTCGGCCAGTGGTGCACGCATTGCCAGCCCGGCGCCGGCTGCACCATCTACGAGACACGCCCCCAAGTCTGCCGCGACTACCGCTGCGCCTGGCTCGGCGCCGATATTCTGCCGGACGCGTTTCGCCCGGATCGCCTGAAAGTCATGTTCTCGTTCGAGCCGAGTCCGCTCAAAGAGCGCGCCGGAAAACTCTGCGCCGTAGGCCGGCCGCTTAGCGGTCTTGGCGATTTCGAACGACCGGCGGTGCGCGACGCGATCGTCACGTTAATTAGCGCCGGCTTCGACGTTCATCTTGCCTGGGACACGACCAAGGTTCGGGTCGTACCGCATTTCGATACCAAGGGCCGTCTTGCCGCCCTCGACATGCCCGACCACGCCCGCAAGGCAACGCGTCGCATTCCTCTCGGCCCCGTGAGGGCGAGCCGCCCCGTCTAACGACGGTCGGCGCGTCGCGCTAAGCGGTCTTCAGGTGCTGGGCGAAGAACGCCAGGGTCCGCTCGCGGGCGAGACGGGCACTCTCGGCGTGATAGCTGCCGCGCTGCTCGCAGTTGAAGCCGTGGCCCGCCGGATAGATGTGATAGGTGAGCCCCGGCTGAGCCTTGCGAATGGCTTCGACCTCGGTCATCGGGATCGAGGAATCGGTCTCGCCGAAATGCATCATGACCGGGCAGCGCGGCTTCTCATCCTTGGTTTCGCCAATGCCGCCGCCGTAATAGGCGACCCCGGCGTCGAACTTCAGTCGGCACGCCGCCATCCATACAAGGCGGCCGCCGCAGCAATATCCGACGATGCCAAGCTTGCCGGCGGAACGGACGGCTTTGGCCGCGGCGTCGATATCGAGAAGCGCGTTTTCGTTGGTGACTTTGCCGCGCAGCTCGCGGCCCCGGACGATGTCGGCGGGCTCGTAGCCGACTTCGACTCGGCGCTCGGTGCGGTCGAACAGGGCGGGCGCGATCGCGAGGTAGCCGTCGGCGGCAAATTCGTCGGTGACGCGACGGATGTGGCTGTTCACCCCGAAGATTTCCTGACAGACGACCAGCGCAGCCTTCGGCGTACCTTTGGGATCGGCGCGATACGCGTCGAAGGTGTGGCCGTCGGCGGCGGTCAAAGTGATCGTGGTTCCGATGGCTTTCCCTCTCGCGAGTGGCGAACGAACCTAACTAGGCTTCTTTGGCGTCCGGAGAGGCGTCAGGAAACAGCGGCTGCATGACGAGCGACATCTTGGTCATAAACGCGGCGTCGTCGCCGCGGACCAGAAGCGGAAAATTCTCGGCAACCGCGTCGAGCAGCGTCTTGACCCAGACTTCGTCGTCCTTGGTGAAATCGGCCAGGACATGGTCCTTGACCCAGGACCGCTCGCCGGGATGGCCGACGCCTAGCCGAACGCGGCGATAGTTGGGCCCGAGGTGCGCGTCGAGGCTGCGCAGGCCGTTATGACCCGCCGCGCCACCGCCCCGTTTGACTCGCACTTTGCCGGAGAAAAGATCGATCTCGTCGTGGAAGACGATGACGTCAGTCGGCGGCATCCGAAAAAACGACGTCGCCTCGACGACCGCGAGGCCCGACTCGTTCATGTAGGTCTCGGGCTTCAGCGCGAGAATGCGTTGGTTCTCGACCTGACCCTCGGCAAGACGCCCCTGAAACCGACGACGGAACGGCTGGAAGCCATACCGCGCCGCAATGGCATCGAGCGCCATGAAGCCGATGTTGTGGCGGTTGCCGGCGTAGTCGCGGCCCGGATTGCCGAGCCCAACAGCGAGAAGCACGGATCGACTCCGGCTTCGTCCGGTGCCTGCCTCGCGACGCCTCTAGCGCCGGTCGCCCTTGCGCTCGACTTTCCGCTCGGGCTTCTTCTCGGTCTTGGTCGCCGGAGCGCCGGTCTTCGCCGGAGCCGCAGCCGCCGCACCCTTGGCCGGAGCCGCGCCTTTGGCGTCGCCCGCCGCAGCCGCACCGTCTGCCGGGGCCGCACCGTCCGCCGGAGCCGCGCCCTCGGCCGGAACTTCGCCGGCCGCAGCCGCTGCCGCCGCCGCTTTCGCCTTCTCTTCTTCATCGCTCATGAGGACCGTCGGCGCGGCGATCGTCGCGATCGTGAAGTCACGATTGGCGATCTTGGGACGCACGCCCTCGGGCAACGTGACCGAACTGATCTTCGCGCCGTGGCCGATGTCGAGACCGGCCAGGTTGACGACGATGGATTCCGGAATGCGATCGACGGGGCAAATCAGTTCGACGCGGTGACGAACGATATTGAGCACGCCGCCGCGCTTGATGCCCGGGCATTCGCCTTCGCCGATGAACTTCACCTCAACCTCGACGCTGACCTTGCTGTCCGGCGTCAGGTGCAGGAAGTCGACATGGATCGGACGATCGGTCACCGGATCGAGCTGAACTTCGCGAGCCAGAACGCGGATTTTCTTTTCGCCGACGCCGACTTCGAAGACGCGCGAATAGAAACCGGCCCGGTCGTACTCGCGGGACAAATCCAGCGGGCTGAAGGTCACGAGCATCGGCTCGAACTTCGCGCCATAGATGATCCCCGGGACGCGCCCCGCACGGCGGATAGCGCGCGACGCGCCGCGGCCGGATTGGCTGCGCGGCTCGCTCGACAAGGGGGTTACGTCGGCCATGATGTCTTGCTCCTTATGCTTTCGTTCAAAATCGTGGCCTCAGTCAAAGAGACTGGACACCGAGGATTCTTCGCTGATTCGGCGGATCGCCTCCGCCATCAGCGGTGCGATCGATATCTGCGTGATATTGGGGGCGGACGTGACCGCCTCGGTCGCCATGATGCTGTCGGTCATGACCAACTTGTCAAGGGGGGCCGATGTGACCCGGGCCACGGCGCCGCCCGACAACACCCCGTGGGTGATGTAGGCCGCAACCTGGGTGGCCCCGTCTTTCTTCAACGCCGCCGCGGCATTGCACAGGGTTCCGGCCGAATCGACGATGTCGTCGATGATGACGCAGCGCCGGCCTTTGACCGAGCCGATGATGTTCATGACCTCGGACTCGCCGGCGCGCTCGCGGCGCTTGTCGACGATGGCGAGATCGGCATGAAGGCGCTTGGCGATGGCACGAGCCCGGTAGACGCCACCGACGTCGGGCGAGACGACGACGAGGTCGTTGCCGTTGTGGGTGGCGGCGATGCTGTCGGTGAACACCGGCTCGGAATAGAGGTTATCGAGGGGAATATCGAAGAAGCCCTGGATCTGGCCGGCGTGAAGATCGAGGGTCAGGACGCGATGCGCCCCGGCGACCGTGATCAGGTTGGCCACGAGCTTGGCCGAAATCGGCGTCCGCGGGCCCGATTTCCGGTCCTGGCGGGCGTAGCCGAAATAGGGAATGACGGCGGTGATGCGGCGCGCCGAGCCGCGCCGGAGCGCGTCGAGCGTCACCAATAATTCCATCAAGTTGTCGTTGGCCGGAAAGCTCGTCGACTGGACGACGAAGGTGTCCTCGCCGCGGACGTTTTCCTGAATCTCGACGAAGACTTCCATGTCCGAAAAGCGCCGGACACTGGCCTTGGTCAAAGGCACCTTCAAGTAACTGGCAATGGCCTCGGCCAAAGGTCGATTGCTGTTGCAGGCCAGGATTTTCATGGCAATTGATCGCCTTCCGACGCACCGACTGGGTTGCCCTCGGGTCGCAAAGTCGCCCGTCCGGCCGAAGGCGCGGCGGAATGTAACAGTGGAGTTTCGCCCTGTAAACCGGCTCCGAAAGCCCGGTTTCTAACGGTTCGGGGTCGCCTTGCCGACCGCATCGGCAATCCCCGGGGCCGCCGCGGCCGCGATTTCGGCCGCCAAGCGCCCCCAAGCCCCGTCGAAGCTGCCTTGAGGCAAGGCATTATCCTGGCTGATCTGGCCAACCGGCTGACCCGTGGCCGTCACCAAACTCCAGGTGATCTTGATCCGTTGGCGGCCTTGGAGGGGCGGATCGACCGCCACGGTGCCATCCAGCCGCAGCGGCGCTTCGGCCGCCACGTCGACCACGGTGATGTTGGTGGCCTTCATCGCTAGCCGGATCGAGCGGGCCAAGGCAGTGTTGCCGTCGCCCGGCGCGCCGGTGATGTCACCGATGGCTACTCCGCCCGGCTTCAAGCCTTTCGTCGGCTGGTCGTCGCGATCGATCCAACCGGCAAGGCTACGGGCTAGAACGGTCGCCGAGGCGCGAAGCGGCGCATCATCCGCCGCCGGAGCCTCCAGCACCGCCGCATCGACCATCTGACGCCGCGTACCGATGGGCACGCCGACGCTGTCTTCGAGAGTCCAATCCACCGCCCAGGGTTGGTCGGGTTCACGGGCATCGACCAAGCGTCCTTTCAGGACGTAGCGACTGGCTCCGGTGAGGCGGGCCGCGGACGGAATGTCGAGAGCCCCCAGCGCCGCTGCGACCGCGGTGCCGAGCTGCGAGGCAGTCGGCTCGGTGATGCCTTCGACCGGCTCGACGCGGACCCGCATCATTTCTTCGGGCACGGCCAGCGGGTTCACATCCCATAGCGTGCGCGGTTGGAACGGCTTGGGCACCGGGCCGCAGGCCGCAACGAATAAGACCAAGAGCGCGGATGTGACGATCGCGACGGGCCGCACGGCTCAACCCATCGTCAGGACGCAGGTGCCCAGAAGCAGGATGAAGAAGAACGCGATCATGAAAAGGGCGTAGGGCACGACCGGACTACGGTGCGAGGGCGATCGTCGACAGATTCCGCCCGTAGCGCTTCTCGCCGCCGAGCGTGTTGCGGCGGCAACTGAAGAAGCGATCTGCATCGGCGCAGGTATCGAGGCCGAGAGCTTCGGCGCTCGCGACGCCGAGAGTGTCGAGCCGATACTTCACGTAGCCCGGAAGATTGAAGCGGAAGAACCCGGCGCGGATCGCGGGCACGAAGAACGAATCATTGCCCGGCGAGACCGCGACGAACTGGGCCCGGAACTCCGGCCCAACTTCGTAAGACTCCCAGCCGATGCAGGGACCGACTGCGGCGACGATGCGATCGGTTCTCGCCCCGAGCTTCGTCATCGCGTCGATGGTGGATTCGACAACGCCGCCGACCGCGCCACGCCAACCGGCATGGGCCGCGCCGATCACGCCGGCCTCGGCGTCGGCCATCAACACCGGCGCGCAGTCAGCCGACAAGACACCAAGCGCAAGGCCGGGCGTCCGCGTCACCAAGCCGTCGGCGACCGGAGCGCAGCCGCGTTCGAACGCCGCGTCGACGACAAGTGCCGTGGTCGTGTGCGCCTGATGCAAGGTGACGAGGGACTCCGCCGCAAGATCGAGGCTCGTGACAGCGCGGCTTCGGTTGGCGGCAACGCGGTCCTCGGCGTCGCCCGAACCGAACCCGCAGTTCAGCGAGCCATAAATGCCGTCGCTGACGCCGCCTTGGCGCGAAAAGAACGCGTGGCGGACAGCCGCTCCAGCTTGAGTGATCGCGTCGGCCTGAAAGCGAATCATCGCCACTATTATATAGGGTCGAACCCGGGCGGAGGCGCCGGATCACGGGTGATGGCGAAGACCTTGAACAACGTGCCCATTTCGGTGGGATCGACCAAGCGGCGAAGACCCGAACGGATGTCGGACGCCATAGCGACGTTGCGATTGGCCAAGGCGTCGGCCCGCTTTTCGATTCCCAGTTGGCGCAAGAACTCGCCTTGGGGCACCGGGCCGTGCGGCGAGGCACCGGCTTCCCGCGTCGCGCGGATCAGCGCCGTAAAGTCGACGTGGGCGGACAGATCGGCGCTGCCGGGATCCGTCAAGACGTCGTGCGCGGCGTGGGCCCGGACCGCGCCGAGACTCGATCCGGTGCGGACCTCGTCGCCGTAGTCGACGATGAGAGCGGCGCCGCCGAAGTCTTTGATCCCGGTGGCAATGGCGTGGGCCAAGGTCACGCCGGCCGGCGAGAATTCGACCCAGGTGCCCTCTGGCGCTTCGGCACCGACCCAGGCCGTCGCAACGGCGCCAGGTCGCGCCTGGATGAACCGGAGCCCGTCGGAGTCCGGATCGACGTCGATCATCCGTTCGCTCCAACCGGCGGCGAACTTTTGAAATTGCCGGATCGGCAGTGCGTCGAAGAATTCGTTGGCTACGACCAGACGCGGCCCATCGGGCACGCGGCTCAAATCGTCGAGCCACGTCACCTGCAAGTCCGGCGCAGCGGTGGCCAGCGCTATGCGCTGCTGCTCCCGGAGAACCGAACTGATCTCGACCAGAAACGGGCGCAGGGCGTGCCGGAATTCCGGCACGGCGCTGGCGGCCCGCAGCGCGTCGACCATCAAAGTGCCGCGGCCGGGCCCGAGCTCCACCAACGACACCGGGCTGGGCTCGCCCATGACCTTCCACATGATCGCCGCCCAAAGACCGATCAGCTCGCCGAACATCTGGCTGATCTCGGGTGCGGTGATGAAATGTCCCTCGGCGCCCAAGGGATCGCCGCTATAGACGCCGCGCCCCGGGTGGGCCGCGACTTCGGTCATGTAGTCGGCAACGGTGATCGGCCCCTCGATGGCGATGCGGCGCTTGAGACTGTCGGAAAGCGTTGCCACGTTTCTAGACCCGTGGGCGCCGGAGCGCCAAAACGAGGAAGATGATGCCGATCACCAGCATCGGAAACGACAGCCATTGCCCGATGGTCGTGCCGGCGATGAGGAACCCGAGATCCATGTCCGGCTCGCGAAACAGTTCGGCAAACATCCGACACAGCGCGTAGCCGACCAAAAAGGTCCCGACCGCCAGACCCGGCCGCCGGCGGGCCTCGCCGCGTCGCACCATCCACCACAGAACGAGAAACAGTAGCGCGCCTTCGAGGCTGGCTTCGTAGAGCTGACTTGGATGGCGCGGTTCGGGCCCGCCGCGCGGAAACACCATGGCCCAGGGGACATCGGTGACCCGGCCAAACAGCTCGCCATTGATGAAGTTGGCGATGCGGCCGAAGAACAGCCCAATCGGCGCGGCGGCGGCGGCAAGATCGCCGAAAGCCACGACCTGGAGCCCCCGACGCTTGGCAAAAGCGATGAGTGCAACCGTCACGCCCAGGATGCCGCCATGGAACGACATGCCGCCTTGCCAGACGCGCAGGATGGCGAGCGGATCGTTGAAGTAATAGTCCGGCCGATAGAACAGGACGTAGCCGAGCCGTCCGCCGATCACGACACCGAACGTCGCCCACATCAAGAAATCATCGACGTCAACCGGCGTGCCGATCTTCGGCGGCTCGACGATCAGGCGGCGGACGTAACGCCAGCCGAGCATCAGCCCGGCGATATAGGCGAGCGCGTACCAGCGAAGTGCGAAGGGCCCGATCTCGAACAGAATCGGATCGATGACCGGATAGGGAATGACGAACGTCATCGATGCGAACGCCGTTGCCTCTAGCGATACCGATCCGGGGCGCTGAGGAAGCCCTGGACGTATTGGGTCACGCCGTCCTCGAGGCTCGTAAACCGATCCTTCGGATAGCCGGCGGCATGAAGCCGACTCATGTCGGCCTCGGTGAAATACTGATAGCGATCGCGGATGGCTTCGGGCGTCGGCACGTATTCGATCAAAGGCGTCTTACCCAGCGCGTGATAGACGGCCCCGGCGAGATCGGCAAAGCACCGCGCCCGGCCGGTGCCGAGATTGTAGAGACCCGACACGCTCGGATGATCGAGCAGCCACAAGATGACGTCGACGCAGTCCTCGATCCACACGAAGTCACGGAGCTGACCGCCATCGGCATATTCGGGATGGTGCGACTTGAAGAGCCGCGCCGGATGACCGGCCGCCGCCGTCGGATGGATCTGGGCGACGACGCTTTGTTGCGCGTCCTTGTGGTACTCGTTCGGCCCGTAGACGTTGAAGAACTTGAGCCCGACCCACTGCGGCGGTGTCGGCGCGCCGGTCGCGATCAGGCGCGCCACCCGGCGGTCGAACAAATGCTTGCTCCAGCCGTAGACGTTGAGCGGCCGAAGCCGGGCCAGCGCCGGGGAGCGGTCGTCGTCGATGAACCCTTGGCTCCCGTCTCCGTAGGTCGCGGCCGACGATGCGTAGATCAGGCGGACCTGGCGACGGGCGCACCATTCCCACAGCTGCAACGACAGGCGGAAATTATTGTCGATGACGAGATCGGCGTTGGTCTCGGTGGTCGCCGAGATCGCGCCCATGTGGAAGACGACGTCGATGGGAGCGCTGGTCGATTCGAGAAACGCGAATAGATGCTCCGGCGGAACAACAGCGGCGAGCTCGCGCTTCGCCAAGTTCCGCCATTTCTCGCCACCTCCAAAACTGTCGCAGACCGCGACGTCGCCGAGGCCGCGATCTTCGAGGGCAGCAACGATGTTGGAGCCGATGAATCCGGCGCCGCCGGTCACGACAAACATCGATTCAATCTCGCTGGTTCGCGGCTGTTATAAGGCGACCGACACGGCCCGGCAAGGCGCGTTGCCGCGGCCCCGGACCGAGCCCATAATCATCCTTTTGATCATGCTAACGGGAGCTTCCATCATGTCCACGCGAAACCGCATCTTTGACGATCTCGCCAAAATGTCGACCGGGGCGGCGTCGACGTTGCTCGGGCTTCGGGACGAAGTGGCGACCATGGTCCGCGGCTTGTTCGATCGCGTCATCGCCGACGGGCGATTCGTCGACCGCGACGAATTCGACGCCGTCAAAGCGATGGCCGCGAAGGCCCGTGCCGAACAGGAACGTTTGGAAGACCGCGTCGCGGCGCTCGACGGCAAACCGCGCAGCGCGAAACGCCGCACGGCGCCGAAACCCGCCAAGACCAAAGCGCGCTCGAGCCGGCCGCGCCGCTAAAACAAAACCGGCGTCGGGCCCTGAGGGCGCGACGCCGGCTTCGAATCGGTCGGGCGATAACGCGTCAGTTGGGCGCGCAGACGAAAGCTCCGAACTGCCACGGCCGCATCCGCACTTCAGAGAACTCGATGTTGTCGGCGGGCTTGAGGCAAACGGACTGCTCGTTGGCGTTGCTGTACCCGCCGCCTTTACACGTCGCGGTGACGGTGCCGGACCGGTGCGTGTATTCGACTGTTTTGCTCGCGCTCGGATCCAGGGTGAGGTCCAGACCCGGCCCCTGAATCGCGCAAGCGACTTTGGTTGCATTCACGAATTGTATGGGCTTGGCGAAAGCCGCCGCTGAAATCGCGAGGGCGGATACGGCCAACGCCATCGTTCCGAACAACTTCATGGGATCAGTCTCCAAGCTCGGGTTCCAGGCCTGGCGCATCCTATACGAACTGTCATTGATATGAAGTCCTGACGACATGCGACGGGCGCACCGTTTCGAGTCCCATCGCCGTAGTTTTTTGGCCGCGACACGACTTCTTTCTTGCGCTGGTAGACCGCTTTTGGCAGGCTATTAGTTGGGCGTCCTTGATCGGGACTCGCTACATATGGGGGCACTTATGAAACCCGCACCGCGACGCGGATTTTCGCCGGGCCGCTCTGCCCAATGGAGGAAGACACGGCCATGAGGCTCGCCGACAGTTCGCAGCCGGCCCGGAATCCCCACCCTCTCGACATCGTCGAACAGTCTTTAAGTGCCCGCGAATGGATGTTCGACCGGCACGGCGATGATGAGCTCGCCGCCCAGGTCCGCGGTGAATGGTGTGACTTCAGCCTCTATTTCAGTTGGAACGCCGACGTCAGCGCTCTCCACTTTAGCTGCGCCTTCGACATGCGCGTCGCGCCGGGGCGGCGGCGGCCGCTCTATGAGCTTCTGACCCTCATCAACGAGCGGCTCTGGATTGGCCACTTCGGGCTCTGGACCGAAGAAGGCCTGCCGATGTTCCGCTATTCGTTGCCGTTGCGCGGCGCCGCCGGGCTCGGCCGCGATCAATTGGAAGATTTGGTCGAGACGGCGATCTCCGAATGCGATCGCTTCTATCCCGCATTCCAGTTCGTGATCTGGGGCGGGAAGTCGGCGAGCGACGCCTTGGCCGCGGCGATTCTCGAAACAGTGGGCGAAGCGTGACCGAAGCCGCCGCCGAGATCTTGCTCGTCGGCGGCGGCAAGATGGGGGGAGCGATGGCCCAAGGCTGGATCGCCAAGGGCCTCCATCCCAAAGCCATCACTGTCGTCGAAACTACCGCCGAAACGGCACGCGCCATCGGTGCGCGTCTGGGCGTCATCGTTGTCGACAAGCCCGAGGCGATTGCCGCAACGGCGCGACCCGACGTCGTCGTCTTTGCCGTCAAACCGCAGATGATGGACGGCGCCGCACCGGCCTACCGGCGCTTCACCCGTCCCGAAACCGTGTTCCTGTCGATTGCCGCCGGCAAATCCATCGCCTATTTCGAATCTATGCTGGGCGCCGATGCCGCAATCGTCCGCAGCATGCCGAACACGCCGGCCGCCGTCGGTCGCGGTATGTCGGTGGCCTGCGCCAATCGTCGGGCCACGCCAGACCAGATCGCGCGGTGCCGGAATCTTCTGGAAGCCGTGGGCGAAGTCGCCTGGGTCAACGACGAATCATTGATCGACGCCGTGACCGCAACGTCGGGCAGCGGCCCGGCCTATGTCTTTCTTTTGGTCGAGTGCTTGGCGGCGGCCGGAATCGCTGCCGGGCTTCCAACAGAACTCGCCCAACGCTTGGCCCGCGCCACCATCGTCGGCTCGGGCGAGCTTTTGGCGCAGTCGAGCGAATCGCCCGCCATCTTGCGCCAGAACGTGACCAGTCCGGCCGGTACGACAGCCGCGGCTTTGGCGATTCTGATGGCGCCGGACGGATTGCAGCCCTTGATGACTCGCGCTGTCGCTGCCGCGGCAAAGCGCTCCCGCGAACTCGGCGGCTAACGCCGAGACCTTTCTCTACCAATCGATTGTTTAAGACGCGTCGCCGACGACCGGGGCCAACAGGCCGCGTAGTTTGGCCAGCGCCCGGATCTCGAGTTGGCGAACGCGATCCTTCGAGACGCCAATATCGCGGCCGATCGCTTCGAAGGTTTCGCGCACTTCTTCGAAATAGCGCCGCCGAATGATCGTTTGCTCGCGCGGCGACAGAGCCGCGATGGCGCGGGAGAGAGCGCCACTCAGGAACGAACTCTGCCGCGCGGCAACCACCGCGTCCTCGGGCGTCGGATTCGGACAGGCGATGGTGTCGACAAGGGCTTGCCCCTCCGCCGAGCCACCCCGGGTCTGGTCCAGCGATTGATCGCGACCGGCGAGACGCCGGGCCACGGACCGGACCTCCGTCGCCGTGGTGCCGAGACGGGCCGCAAGCTTGCCGACCAGATCGTCGCTCAGGCCTTCGGCGCCGTCGCGAAGCTCGGCGGCCATCTGGCGAAGGCGAAGGAACAAAGCTTTCTGGGTCGTCGTCGTTCCGATCCGCACCAGCGACCACGATCGGACGACGTAGTCTTGCATGGCGGCGCGAATCGACCAAAGCGCGTAGGTCGACAGCCGGACGCCATAATCGGGATCGAAGCGCCGCACGGCTTGAATGAGGCCGACGATCCCTTCTTGGACAAGATCGCTCATAGGCACGCCCGAGGAGCGATACCGCCTGGCCACCACGACCACCATGCGCAAATGGCTCGCGATCAAGCGGTGGGCGGCGCGGGCATCGCCGGCCAAGTTGCCAAGCGCCAAGCTGCGTTCCTCGTCGCGGTCGAGGAACGGTTGCTGGGCCGTGTCAAAGAGGAAGGCGCGCGCCATGAGGTCTCGTTCCTGTCAGCGCCGATTGCCGTTCGTTAGTATACTCAAACCCATAGCCGCGAAAACCGGCGTTGTCGTTAGCCGTTATCGGAAACTGACGAGGCGAAATCATGGCGAAGACGGCGCACCCGTCCAAGCGGGCAGCGAACCGCGGCAAGACCCGCCGCCGGACCGCCGCGCCCGAGACCGATCCGGCGCAGCGCCTGATCGCGGCGGCACTCGCCTTGGCTGAGACCAAAGGCTGGGCCGCGACCTCTCTCGCCGATATCGCCGCCAAGGCGGACGTCGCGATCGGCACGGCCGAAGCGCTGTTCCCGTCCAAGGCCGCTCTCCTGATTGGATTTATGCGCGACATCGACGACACGGTCGTCGCGGCCGGCCCGGCGGTTGGCGGCTCGGCCCGCGACCGTCTGTTCGAGGTTATGATGCGCCGCTATGACGCCCTGAGCCGCCATAAGGCCGGGATCAAAGCCATTGCCCGCGATCTGGGCCAGGATCGCATGGCCGGTCTTTGCGTGCTGGCGGCCGTTCCGAAGGCCATGACTGCAATGCTGACCGTCGCCGGAGTTCCGGCCGAGGGCATGGCCGGAATGCTTCGCGCCGCTGGCCTCGGGATCGTCAATGCCGTCGCCCTTCGGGCTTGGCTCGACGACGACACGCCCGATATGACCAAGACCATGGCGGCCTTGGATAACGCCCTTTTGCAAGCGCAGAAACTCTCTCAGTTCATTGATTTAAATAGATAATTTATGAGTTTTTCAATATTTATTGGTGCGGCGCAGCACCCGTGTTGACAAACCACATATCGCGGGCCATATTCTCTTTTGTTGCACTGCAACAAACACCAATTCAGCGACCCGAGAGGAAGGAACTGTCCATGGCGAAACCGACGGAAAATATGTTCGAAGGCTATTTCGGCAAGGCGATGGGCGGATTCGATCCGCTCAAGTCGATGGGCGATTTTGCGAAGCTCGCCAGCGCCTACAAGTGGCCTGGCCTCGACGTCCGTTATCTGGTCGAGACCCAGCGCAAGAATATCGACGCGTTTTCCGGCGCGAGCCGTGCCGCCCTTGAGGCGACCCAGGCCATCGCCCGCCGCCAAGGCGAAATGATCGAGGAAGGCCTGAGCGGCATGACCGCTGCCCTCGACGCGCTCTCCAAGTCCGGCAACGTCACCGACGCCCAGACTCGTCAGGCCGAGTTTGTGAAAGGGGCCTGTGCGAAGGCCATGTCGAACGCCCATGAGCTTATCGAGCTCGCCGCCCAGTCGGGCCGCGAAGCCGCCGAGCCGCTCAACCGGCGCTTCCTCGAAGGCCTCGACGAGGTCAAGACCTGGACCGATCAGACGAACCCGGCTGCTCAGGCGAAGCGCTAATCGCCGACGGTCACGGACTGATCCTGCTAAAGGGCCGTCGTAACGACGGCCCTTTTTCTTTTGGGCTTGTCGGACCGACCGGACCGAGGCGAGAGTCGGCGCCATGACCGCGAGCCACGACGATTTCGCCAAGCTCGACATCCGAGTCGGCACTATCATCAGGATCGAGCCTTTCCCCGAAGCAAAGCGGCCATCTCTCAAGCTGTGGATCGACTTTGGTCCAGAGATTGGAACCAAGCGATCGTCGGCCCGCATCGCTGACGCTTATGAGGCCAATGCAATCGTCGGTCGCCAAGTCGCGGCCGTAGTCAATTTTCCGCCGCGTCAGATCGGACCGTTCATGTCCGAATGCCTGGTCCTTGGTTTTCCCGATAGTACCGACCGGGTCGCCCTCATCGGCCCCGACCGAGCTGTACCGAACGGCGGTCGTCTCTTCTAGTTCCACCGGGTCGGTCCGCGCGTGGCCCGAGGCCAGGTTTTCCCTTATAGTGGTGACCTATCCGTGAGGCCGAGGCCGGCCGACACGCGGCAGTTCGGGAGACGCGCCGGCACTCGGCAGCCATGAGCGAAACCAACAAAAAGCAGTACAAGCGCGTCATCTTCGCGCCGCATCAGTCGATCTTCCTCGAGGGCGACTCCCGGGGATACGGCCTATCTCATCAGTCGCGGCTCGGCCGAAATCCGTAAAGGCGTCCGCGGCGCGCACCCGGAGCGGCTGAACACGGTCGGCAAAGGCGACATCATCGGCGAGATGGCGCTGTTCGATAACCGCCCACGCATGGCCTCCGTGGTTGCCATTACCGAAGTCGAAGCCCTTGAAATTCCTCGCGATGCGCTCCTCAGACGCCTCGACGGCATCGATCCGGTCATTCGGCGGCTGGTCTATGTGCTGATCTGGCGCGTTCGGGCCATGGCCGACGAGCTCATGGGCCGCAAGCAGGGCCAATCGAATTGGGGCGACTGGCGCAAGAAAGAGTCGACGCCGATCAAGAAAACCACCGCGAAATAGCCAGGCTGCGCCTCGCCACCCATCGGGCGGCGATGGTATCGTTTGACACCGGCATGACGCCGCCGGGTAGCTTCCAGGGAGGGTTTCCATGCGGACACTCCGATTGGGCTTAGCACTGATATTCGCGGCGGCGCTCGCCACATCCTAGCCGGCCCCGGCCAACGAAGAAATCGACGTCGATCTGGAGCTCATCTTCGCCGTCGACGTCTCGGGAAGCGTCGACTACGAGGAAGGCAAGCTGCAACGCGAGGGCTACCTAGCCGCCCTCGTCCATCCGCAGATCATTTCCGCCGTCCGCTCCGGCATGCTGGGCCGGATTGCCGTCTCGTATTTCGAATGGTCGTCCAACGGCCAGAACACGCTCGTCGCCGATTGGGCCATCATTGATGGCGAAGCCTCGGCCAAAGCCTTTGCCCAGCGCCTCGCCGATATTCCCGTCGCCCGCGGTCGCTACACGTCGATCGCCGGCGCCATCGAATTCGGCCTGCCGATGTTCAACGGCAACGGCCTGAAAGGAACACTCCGGGTCATCGACGTGTCGGGCGATGGGCCGAACAATTCCGGCCCGCTGGCGACGGTTTCACGCGACGCCGCAGTAGCCGCCGGCGTTACGATCAACGGCCTGCCGATCATCAACGAACGGGCCGAGCCGTTTGGGGCGCGGCAAATTCCGGATCTAGATCTCTATTTCGAGCACTGCGTCATCGGCGGCTCGCGGGCCTTCATGGTCGTCGCTCAGGACTTCACGACCTTCGCCGACGCCATCCGCAAAAAACTGATCATCTAGATCGCCGGCTTGTCCGCCGAAGACTTGATCGCAAGCCCGAAGGCGCGGGCGCTCTGGATGGCCGACATTGCCGGCGAGGCCACTTCGCCGATCCACTTCGTCGGGACCGAAGTGGCGCAAAACCGACCCGCCGAACGGACGCCGCCGAGCTGCGAGATCGGCGAGCGCATGATGCAAGATCGGATGCGCGGCTTCGACCCGAGCCGCTAAAGCTCGTCCTCGCTTCGGCTAGGCGACAGGAACGAGCGCGCGGGATCGGCTTTGGGACTAACGGGCGGGGTTAGTTCCCTGGACTACACGCGGCAGCCGAACCACGAAGCAACTTCCCCGGCCGGGCCCGTCGCTTCGCGCCGCCAGCGATCCGCCGTGCATGGTTGCAAGGCGGTTACTGAGCGCCAGCCCCAAACCGAGACCACCGCTGGCGCGATCCGCCTCGCGCCTTGCACGAATGGTTCAAAGAGACGCGGCAAAAGCTCGGCCGGGATACCTTGGCCGTCATCGTCGACCGAAATGCTCGCGAAGATCACCCGCAGGAGTTCGAGCCGTTCTTTGGCCCAACGTTGGGCCGCCCGCATCCTCTCGCCGAGGCCGACGATGATGGCCGACGTCAGCAAAAAGAGAACGAAGCCGACGCGACTTTCATCGGACTCGGTCGCGAACTCCCAATGCGGCGCGACAAAGACGTAGTTGACGACGAGGTATCCACCGATGGCGGCGATAAGAGCGGGTCGGTAGCCGCCAAACCACACGGCCGCGGCAATGGCGCCGAACAGAGTGATGAAGGGAAGATTGTCACCAAGCCACGGCGTGAGGGCCCAGCGAAGGCCGACCATGGCCACCGTCGCGACGATGGCAACGACATATCCGAACGCAGGGCTGTCCCTATCCATCGATCCCGTCCATGGTGGGGCACACCGTGCCCATTCCCACTACGTGCTTTGCGGTGGCGTATCGTCGGGTGCGGCGAGACCAGTATCCGTCATGCCCCGTAGAATCTCGATTAGTTCCTGTGGCTTGAAGGGCTTTCGCAGAAACGCCGCCGCGCCGACTTGCACGGCGATAGGAAGATAGTCCGCCAGATGAGCCTCCGTCGCGCCGGCCAACATGGCGATAATTTTGATCTTGGGATACGTGGACCGGACGGCCTCGATCGTCTCGATCCCGTCCTTGCGCGGCATAAAAATATCGCTCAGCACGACATCGGCCGGAAAGCGCTTCAAAGCCTCCAGACCTTCCTCGCCGTTCGCGGCCGCTTCGACGCGGAATCCCTCGCGCTCCAACACCAAGCGGACAAGCGTCCTCATATCGGCGTTGTCGTCGATCACAAGCACCCGAGGGGCGTCGGCATTCATCGCGATCAGAGGCGTTGGGGGAGCAAAAGTTCCAAACCGGTTGGTCCGCGGACCTTGCCCTAGGCGAAGCGGAGTGTCCATCTGGTCCCGGTTCGCGGGATAGGCCGATCGGCGTTACAGCGGGAGAACGAGCCGGGCGCGAAGGCCGCCACCCGGTGCGTCGTCGAGCTCGATATCGCCGCCGTGACTGCGCAGCACGTCACGGGCGATGGTCAGACCCAGGCCGACACCGCCGGTCGAGGGGTTGCGCGACCCTTCCAGACGGAAGAACGGCTTGAACACTTCTTCGCGCCGCGACGTCGGGATACCGGGACCGTCGTCGTCGATCGTCACTTCGATGGCGTCGCCGCGCCGACCCGCGCGGACCGATACATGGCTGCCGTAGCGCACGGCGTTGTCGATTAAGTTCGTCGCGCAACGTTTGAAAGCGGCCGGCATCAAGGGCACGACCAAGTCGCCCTCGCTGTGCAGATCGATGGCGTGGCCGCTCTTGCGGCGCGCCAATCCGACGACTTCGGTGAGAAGTTCGGTGAGGTTGATGGGGCGCGGCATCTCGCCGCCGGCGCCACGGGCGAAGGCCAGATACCCGTCGAGCATGTGTTCCATGTCTTCGAGATCTTTCTTCATGTCATCGACCCGCGTCCCGTCGCGCATCATCGCGAGCTGCAGGCGAAGGCGCGTCAATGGCGTGCGCAGGTCGTGGGAGACGCCGGCCAGCATCTCGGTGCGTTGACTGATCTGGCGTTGAATGCGATCGCGCATGGCGAGGAACGCCGTGGCAGCCTGACGTACTTCCTTGGCGCCTTCTGGCTTGAAGTGCGGCGCATCGCGGCCCTTGCCGAAACTGTCGGCGGCGACGGCGAGGCGGCGAACCGCTTTGACCTGATTGCGCATGAAAATGGTCGCCACGCCAAACAGGATCATGGCGGCACCGATCATCCACAGCACGAAGACATAGGTCGTGGACGAAAACAGCCGCTTGCGGGGGACCTGAGCGCCCAGAACGCCGTCCGGCAATTGGACTTCCACAAGAATGAGGCGATCGTCCACGACGGTGCGAATACGGGAGGGCTTGCCGACGTATTCGGCAATAGCTTGAGCCAAGATCCGTTCGACGCTGTCGGCCGGCACGAAGGCGGTGTTGGGAAGAATTTCGTTGGGCCGGAACACGAAGACGATTTCGAGATTGGCGGCGGCGATATCGAAGAGCGCGTCGCGGTCACGCTCGACGCGGCTGGTACGCAACAGCTCGACGGTCGCCGCGATCTCGCCGGCGAGGTTGCGGGCAAGCCGCGCCGCCACTTTGTCCCAATGGTTCTCGTAGAAGATCAGGCCGAGGATGACCTGCAATAGAATCAGCGGCGCAACGATGATGAGCAGCGACCGCCCGAGAAGCGTGCGGGGGAGGAACTGCTTGATGATCGAGGGCTTCGTCATGCCTGGGTCCGATCAGTCGGGGCGCAAAACGTAGCCTTTGCCACGCACCGTATGAAGATACCGCGGCAGGCGCGGATCGGGCTCGATCTTGCGGCGCAAGCGGGTGACTTGCACGTCGACGGCGCGTTCTCCGCCGACCGCGCCGGTGAGCGTCACGAGCTGTTCGCGGCTCAACACGGTGCCGGGACGTTCGGCCAAGGCCTTCAATAGAATTGCTTCCAGACTGGTAAGTCGGATCGGCGTTCCGCCCCGTTCGAGGCTGCCGCGACTCAAATCGAAACGCGTCTCGCCCATGACGATCTGGGTCGGCTGGGTCCCGGGCTTCGGCAAGCGGCGCAGAATGGCGTGGATGCGCAATAACAGCTCGCGTGGCTCGAACGGCTTGCCGAGGTAGTCGTCGGCGCCGCGCTCCAACCCGTCGATCCGGTGTTCGAGTTCGCCCATCGCGGTCAGCATCAGGACGGCCATCGGCCGGGTACGGTCGAGACTGTCGAGGAGGCTGAGACCCGTTTCGCCGGGCATCATGAGATCGAGCACGATGACATCAAAGGCTCCGCCGCGAAGCTTGCCCCGAGCATCGGCGGCGTCGCGCGCCGTCGTCACTAAAAAGCCGTTGTCGGACAGGAACGTGCGCAATAACTCGCGCAATCGATCGTCGTCATCGACGACAAGGATATGCGGGAGATCGCCGTCCATCGTCGCCCCTAGTATAGCGCCTGCGGCGGCCGGCCGCCTAGCGGCGCGGGGTGGCACGGGCGGCAAGGATCGGCGCGAGTTTGGAAGTCAAATATTCGCCGATCCGCCGCGAGCCAGCGGGCGTGGTGTGGACATTGTCGTAGAAATCGCCGTTCTCGAAGCCAATCTCCGACGCGAGATCGATACAGATCGCGTCCACTCGCCGGCAAGCCGCTAGGAGCGAGCGATTGAACAGCGTCATCGCGACATAGGCCTCGAGCGGATACACCCCCCGAGCATCGGGAACGCTGAACACCAGCCCGTCGCGCACGACGTATTCGTAGCGGACCTGCGTCACGAAGATCGGCGTGGCACCCATATCACTGATGTGCCACGCCAAGGCCTCGATGCGACTTTCGTACGCCGCGAGTCGCGCCGCGTAGGTGTGGCGTGCCGCCTCGATATCAGGCTGAGGAACGGCTTCGGTCCATTGATGATGAAGCGACACGCCACTGCCATGCAGCACATGGGCGTTGCGCGCTTGGACATAGCCGCGGATCGTTCGCACCAGTCCATAGACGGCACTGTGGTTGGCGAGATAATTGCGAAACCGGATCGTCAGCGTCGGATGCTGCATGTAGTCCGCCCGCGCCGCGCCCTCGACGATAATGTCGTTGATCCCGACATAGGCCAGAACGTAGCGCGGCTTGAGGCCGGGAATTTCCGGCAGCCAGACCTCGAAGGCTTTCAGATGACCGACCGTCGATTGGCCATCGACGGCAGCGTTCGCGACGGGAACGTCGAGACCCGCGGCTTTCAGCCCGGCAACCAAGACGGTGGTCCAGGTCTTGGTCTCATCGACGTAAAGCTCGTTGGCGCTGCTACCGCCCATCACCAAGAGACCGATATCCGAAGGACGGCCGTAATCGCCGCGAAGGCCATAGGCGTCACGAACGTACCGGATCGTTCCGCCGCCCGGATAAAGACCCGCGGTGTCGTAATAGCGCGTGATGTCGCGCGGGATGCCGAGCATTCCGAACTTCGGGCCGACGATCCACGAGCCCATGATGAACTCGACAGGAATGAGCAGAAGGACGATCAGCCCTAGGTTGATCGCCACCAGACGCACGACGCGGCGCGCCGTCGCCATCGGACTCAATCGCTTTCGGCGTGATCGTCGGGCGCGACGCGCCGACGATCGTCTTCGTTGATGATGCCACGCAGCACGGTGCGGAACCCGCCGACCGCTTCGGCTCCGGCCTCGCGATAGGCTCTGGCGATGCGGTCGCTTTGTTTCGCGGTGAGTAGACGTTCGAGTTCGATCGCCTTGTCCGTCAAAAAAAGACGACGGCGGCGGCCATCGGCATCGTCCTTGCGCTGTTCGACGAAACTTTCTCGCAAGAGCTGACCCAGGACACGCGACAGCGATTGCTTGGTGATCCGCAAGATCGCCAAGAGTTCGCTGACAGTGATGCCGGGATTGCGGCCGACAAAATAAATGACGCGATGATGCGCCCGGCCAAAGCCGTGACGCGCCAAGATTGCATCGGGCTCAGCTGTGAAATCGCGATACGCGTAATAAAGAAGCTCGATGGCTTGGCGCAGTTCCTCGTCGCGTAAGTACAGCAGGTTCACGCTTGATTTGATCTGCGCCATGGGCCCTCGCCTCAGGCTGGATTTTAGGACAGCCTTATTGACATATATGCCATACGCTGATAAAAAACGCAATCATCAGTGGGCAGGAAACAACGCGGGAGAACCGTCCCATGGCTGCTACTCCATCCTTCGACGATCGCGACGGAACCATTTGGTACGACGGACGGCTCGTGCCGTGGCGCGACGCGCGCCTGCATGTGCTGAGCCACGCCCTGCATTACGCCTCGGCCGTGTTCGAAGGCGAGCGCGTCTACAGCGGCAATATTTTCAAGCTGCGCGAACACACCGAGCGGTTGATCGCGTCGGGGCAACTTCTCGGCTTCGACATTCCCTATTCGGTCGAAGCGATCGACGCCGCCTGTCGCGAGACCTGCGTCGCCAACAACATCGTCGACGGCTATGTCCGTCCGATCGCCTGGCGCGGCAGCGAGATGATGGGCGTGTCGGCGCAACAGAGCCGCATCCACCTCGCCATCGCCACCTGGCCGTGGCCGTCGTATTTCTCTCCAGAAGCCAAGCTCAAGGGCATTCGGCTGATGACCGCGAAGTGGCGTCGGCCGTCGCCGGAAACCGAGCCGGTTCACGCCAAGGCCACCGGGCTTTACATGATCTGCACGCTGTCGAAGCACACCGCCGAGAAGCAAGGCTACGACGATGCCTTGATGCTCGATTGGCGGGGTCGTATCGCCGAAGCCACGGGCGCCAATATTTTCCTGAGCTTCGGCGACGGCAAGCTGCACACGCCGACGCCCGACTGCTTCCTCAACGGAATTACGCGCCGCACGGTCATCGATCTCGCCCGTCAGCGTCAGATTGAAGTCGTCGAGCGGGCGATCCTGCCCGAGGAACTCGCCAAGGCGAAGGAAGTGTTCCTGACCGGAACCGCTGCCGAAGTCACGCCGGTAGGACAGATCGACGAACACCGCTTCACGCCCGGCGAGATGACGCGCACGCTCTCCGACGATTACGACCGTACCGTCGGCAAGAAACCGGCCACCGCCGCAGCCTAAAGTCGTCTAACAGACGGGGATGCTCAGCCCGGCGATTTCGTTTGCTGGTAGACGCGCTAGCGATCGCGCCGGGCGGCGAGCACGCGATCGAAGGTTTCAAGCTCGCGCATGACGCGGCCGTAGACGCTGTCCGGCGGATAGTGGCCCGACGAGTCCGGCAGGCCGGCGTCGAGCCCCGTGAAGAGGCCGATCGCGTCTTCGACCGTATCCACCGCGTAAATGTGGAACTGTCCGGCGGCGACCGCCCCGACGATATCGTCCTGCAGAATAAGATTCGTGCGGTTAGCGGACGGCAAGACGACGCCTTGGGTTCCGGTGAGCTTCCCGGCTTCGCTGCAGGTCCGGAAAAATCCTTCGACCTTGTGCAGAACGCCGCCCACCGCTTGGACATGGCCGCGCTGATTGACCGAACCGGTCAACGCCAAGTCTTGGCGTAACGGCACGCCGGCAAGATCGGAGAGAATCGCCATGAGCTCCGCCACAGACGCGCTGTCGCCTTCGACGCCGCCGTAGCTCTGCTCGAAGGTGATTGAGCAGTTGAAAGAGAGCGGAAAGCGTCGCGCGAAATGGCCGGCCAGGAATCCTTGCAGGACCATGACCCCCTTTTGCTGGATCGGTCCGCCGAGCAACGTTTCGCGCTCGATGTTGGTGATGCCCAAACGACCGACCGACGCCCGCGCCGTGACCCGGGCCGGGGTGCCGAAGCGATTGTCGCCCAGATCGCGGACGGTGAGCGCGTTGACTTGACCGATGACGCCACCCTGGGTGTCGATCATGACCAGCCCGTCGGCGATCGATTCGTGCAGACGGTCCTCGATCCGGGCGTTGCGGCGTCGACGATTGGCCAAGGCCGTGTCGACTATTCCGGCGTCGATGGTCTTGGCTTTGTTGCGCCGGCCCAGCGCGAAGGCCTCGCTGACCAGCGAGTCGATGCGTTCAAACTGAGCTGTCAGCTTGCGTCGATCCCCGCTCCAGCGCGACGCGATGCCGAGAAGGCGGCGAACTCCTTCCCGCTCCAGGGTCGCCTCCGAATAGCGACTGGCCATGGTCCGGATCAGTCCCGCGTAGCAGGCGCGGTTGGCCAGCGTCGCATCCATGTAGCCGTCGATGTCGGCCTTGACCTTGAAGTAGGTCTGGAAATTCGGATCGACGGAAAAGAACGTGTAGTACCAGTGCGGCGCACCGATGATGACGAGCTTGATGGCGAGCGGGATCGGTCGCGGCCGAGGCGCGCCGGCGATGGGCAGCCCGCCGCTGCGGTGCGGCTCCTCAAGACGGATCTCGCCGTCGCGAAGCGCGCCTTTGAGGAAATCCCAAATCATCGGGTTGGCGGCGATGGCCTCGGCGCGCAAGACCAGGACGCCACCGTTCGCCCGGTGCAGCGAGCCCGAACGGATTGCCGTGAAATCGGTCGCGGCAGCGCCTTCGATCTGGCGGTATTCGATCTGGCCGAACAGGTTTTCGTAGGTGGGATTGGCCTCGACGACGACGGTCGGATGCGGATCGTCGCCGTGATCGACCAACAGATTGACGCTATAATAGCGGTTCTGGACTTCGACCGGGCGGGTCTCGCCAATCATCGGCCGAAAGCGTCCCAGATTGTCGAGAATGTCGGCGCGCATCTCGACGAACCACCGGCCGAGACCCGGAAACGCCGCGAATTCGCGCGCCACTTCGTCGATCAAAGAGCCGACGGCATGATCCGCGACCTCGCGGTCGATGCGACGAATCACCTCGACGAGTTGCAATTGCTCTTCGGCCGCCCAGCGGCTGATCGCGCCCAAACGATTGCTGAACGCGTCGCCCTGCTCTTCAATGGAGCGCTGTTGCTCCGGCGAGAGCGGCGGCGGCTCGGCGCCGCCCTCGGGGGCCAACCGCGCGACGACCATGTGGCCTTCGGGCGAACGCACCAAGTCGAGGCCGACCGTGTGCATCTCGGCCCGCAGCACGTCCATGCGCCGGCCCGCTTCGTCGCTGAGGCGGCCGCTCTCGGCATGAACCAGCGTCTGATACTCGGCGCCGCTAAACGTCCGGCCGAGAGCGTCGCGGACTTGCGTGACGAGCGCCGCGACCCGATCGCGCAACCGCCGCCCCGTGCCGGCCAGCAAGCGATACAGCTTCGGACGATGCGAACGACGGAAATTGTTGAGATAGACCCAGTCGTCAGGCGCGGGCCGTGAGGCCAGCTTGTGATTGATGTACTCGACGGTCGCGGTCATCCGACCGCTCTGGTCTTCGCCGACGACGAAGATATTGAAGCCGGGATCGTCGATGGCGAGGCCGAACTCTAGCGCCTCGCGGGCTCGCATGTGGCTCGATAGCGCGAAGGTCTCGCCGGGTACGCCGTCGACGAAGTCGAACACCGGAAGGCCGACGTCCCCGGCCTTGAGCTTGTTCACCGTCACCGTCGCCCGCCGTCACGCATCGGCGCCATCATCAGCGCCGGCCGGACTCTGGTCAAGTCGCGGCCGTCGACGGCCGATCTAGGCGCGGCGGGTATCGGCGCAGGCCGGACAGAGGCCGATCGCCTCGACCGAGCGCTGCTCGATGGCGAAGCGGCGCCGGCCGGCGGCACGACGGATCGCCGTATCGAGGGTGCGGTCCTCGATTTCGAGAGCGTTGCCGCAGGCCCGGCAGATCAGGAACACGCCGTGATGCGCATGCTCGGGATCGCTGCAGCCGATGTAAGCGTTGAGACTTTGAATGCGATGCACCAGCCCCTGCTCCATCAGGAAATCGAGAGCCCGGTAAACGGTCGGCGGCGCCGCCGCTTCGTGCTGGCGCTTCAAGGCATCGAGAATGGCGTAGGCCCCGATCGGCCGATGGCTCGACCAGACAAGCGCCAGGACTTTTCGGCGAAGCTCGGTCAGGCGTACGCCGCGGTCCCGACTGAGACCGTCGGCCCGCGTCATGGCGTCGGCGACGCAGCTCGCGTGGTTGTGACGTCCGGACCAAGCCCCTTCGGCGCGCGCCATCGGTATCTCCTTGCGCAAGAACGTCTGATAAGCCTGCAATGCGAAGGCCGGGCTGATTTCTACGACAAGGGGCTAAGAAATATTCCGATTGCCGGTCTGTATCTGGAAATTCGAAATACTGCGGTCAAAGTCGCAGGCAGCATGTGGTTTGATGGCGACTGGCAAGTTACGAGAGAAGACGCGGCGACAATTACGTTCTCGCCACCAAACAATGCCAGCTACATCGGTTCTGTAAATCGGTATAGCGGCGAGCTGACGCTGTCTAATATGGTTCAGGATAAGGCAAAAGCCATACTCTTTGCTAATTGCAACCCAGCGAAAAAACTTTTCTAACCGAGAGGCAACAACTTTAAGCGCCCCCGCCATGAGTGACCTGCCCCCTATGAAGTGGTCCTCCCTGAAGTATAGTTTTAACGGAGGAGGACTGGGTACATGGCAAGGAAAAGACACAGCGGGGAAGAGATCGTCGCGAAGCTTCGGCAGGTCGATGTGCTAACGGCGCAGGGTCGGCCGGTGGC